>NZ_JGVT01000001.1:0-388642 GCF_003665005.1 Petrotoga sp. Shatin.DS.tank11.9.2.9.3 | reverse complement strand
GTACGCTTTGACGTGTGAGAGTAGGTATCGCCCCCTTCCTTTTTTTTAAATGTTTCTCTGCCCAAGTCCCGCCCTAAAAATTGCCGCGTAGAATATACGCGGCATTTTTGTTTATTAAAATGAAGAAAATATGATATAATTTTTTAGACAAAAAAATTCTAAAAATGGAGGTAGGAAGTGAGATGGAGGATGTTAAGGAAGTAGCATATAAAAGATATCAGCAATGGCTTGAAAGTGTAACAGATGATTTCAAGGAAGAACTACTCCGTTTAAAGGATAATGAAGAGGAAATTATTGATCGCTTTTATAAAGATTTAGAGTTTGGAACTGGTGGATTAAGGGGTATAATGGGTGTTGGTACCAACAGAATGAATGTATATACAGTAGCTCGAGCAACTCAGGGCTTCGCTAATTATTTAAAAAAATATAAAGATTTTCCGAGTGTTGTTATTGCTTACGATACGAGGTTAAACTCCGACCTATTTGCAAAGGTTGCTGCTCGAGTATTGGCTGCTAATAACGTTAATGTACATATTTTTGATCAAGTTGCTCCTACACCCTTACTTTCCTTCACCGTAAGAAAATTAAAAGCAGATGGAGGAATAATCATAACAGCAAGCCATAATCCACCGCAATACAACGGTTACAAGGTTTATACATCCGACGGCACTCAAGCTGTTCCCCAATATGCAAATGAAATTACTTCAGAAATTGAAAAGTTAGATTACTTCAAAGATATTAAAATGATGGGATTCGAAGAAGCTGTTAATTCTGAAAAAATAAATATACTCAGCGAATCTATTTTCAATGATTATTTAGATGAAATTGAAGGGTACATTAGGTCCTTAAATCCAAAAATGGATAAAAAACCCTTAATAGTATATACACCATTGTATGGAGCTGCTTTGAAATTAGTTGAAGGCATTTTGAATAGGTTAGGTTTTGAGTTTAGTCTAGTTGAAGAACAATCAAAAATTGATCCTTCTTTCTCAACTTTAAAGGTTCCTAATCCCGAAGAGAAAGAAGCATTTGAATTAGCTTTGAAAAAAGCAAAAGAAATAGATGCCGATCTAATTTTGGCAACGGATCCTGATGGAGACAGAATAGGGGTATTTGAGAAGTATAAAGGCGATTATGTATCTTTTACAGGAAATCAAATTGGAGTGATGTTGGCTCATTATTTGTTAAGCAAATTTAGGGAATTTTCTTCCTTAAAACCAGACGATTACATTGTAAAGACAATAGTCACTACTGATATGGTTAAACCCATTGCCCAAGAGTTCGATGTAAAAGTCGAAGAAACATTGACAGGATTCAAATATATAGGAGAAAAAATAGAAAAATACCTAGGAAGTGGGAAAAAATTTATATTTGGATTTGAGGAAAGTTATGGATATTTGGCGAACGATCATGTGAGGGATAAAGATGCCATAATTGCTGCTGCATTAATTTCCGTTATGAGTTCTGAGTCCCTATCCAAACTGAAAACACTCACCGAGTATTTGAAAGATCTAAAAGAAAGATATGGTTATTATGATGAAAAGCTTCTTTCTTTTACTTTTGAAGGGTTTGAAGGAACTCAAAAAATAAAACGCATAATGAGCAAAATGAGAAAAAATCCTCCTATAAAAGTTGGTGATTTTCCTTTGAAGGAAACTTTAGATTATCTTAATGGAATAGAGGGGTTTCCGAAATCCGACGTAGTAGAACTGAGATACTCAAACGTTAAAATTATAGCGAGGCCTTCAGGCACAGAGCCAAAAATCAAATTTTATATTATGGTAAAATCATCTTCCGAAAATGAATCTCGCAAATTGATAAAAGATGCTGAGCAGGCTATCTCAGAAATTGTAAATGTTTAGTATTCTAATAAAGGTGAGTGAAAATGAGGTTTCATAACGTTTTATTTACAGATAATGGTAATTTCGTAGAAATCAACGATATTTCTTATTTAGATGGAAGCACTATAAAAATAAACGACATTCTTCCGCCTTCGATTTTAAGAAAAGGTTCTGTTAACTTCGTGGGATATTTTCTTGTGGAAGAGGATAATAATGATCTATCAGGTATAAGAAGATATTTAAATATAAGCGAGCGAAGAGGAAAATACCTTAAATTAAGTTATTGTGATGACATATCTAACACGGTTAGAGAGATTCATGGTGATTATGTTGATCTGGTTTCTAAATATGCAGGGTTAAGGAGAGTAATCTCTTCTTTCAACGATTTGATTTTAGAAAACGATATAAACAATAATTTTAGTTATTGGTTAGAAAAGACGGTTGAAAATGTTCCTCTTGACGTTAGAGAGTTGATTGCTCAAAGAATTACAAAATTTGTTAATTTGTATTTGATAAAGATCTATGAAGGGATTTATAAAAGAAATATAGATCTATTAAAAAGATTTGAATCGGAAATCGCATTCAAAATTTTAGAAGCTCAACTATTACAGAAGACATATTAGGAGGAGTATTCGTGAAATGGGTTGCAGCAACGGTAATGTATGATGGTTCAAACTTTTATGGTTATCAGAGTCAACCGACATTTCGTACCGTTCAAGATGAGTTTGAAAAAGCCTTAAAGGTTATTTTTAAAAAAGAAATTCCTTCTTATGCGTGTGGAAGAACTGATACAGGAGTACATGCGGTAGGCCAAGTTATTTCCTTTAAAGTAGAAAATGAAAATATGACTGAAAAAAATATCAAAGATGCTTTGAATGCTATTTTACCAGAAGATGTGTATGTAAAAGAAGTCAAAGAAGTAAAAGAAGGGTTTAATCCAAGGGCAGAGGCAAAAAAAAGAATATATCATTATTTTATTTATATTAGTGAAGATCCAAATATATTTTTAAGGGACAGAGTATGGTGGATCCCTTTTACATTGAATTTAGAAAAGATGAGACAGGCAGCAAAATATTTTGAAGGGGAGCATGATTTTACAAGTTTTAAAACCGGTAACGATGAAAGAAATCCCATAAGGACCATTTATAGGGTAAGAATAATAGAGTTAAGAAAAGATTTAATATTGATAAGAGTTGAAGGCAAGTCCTTTTTAAAAAGAATGGTTAGAAATATCGTAGGTTCATTGGTAAAGGTGGGTACAGATGTATGGGAAGTGGAAAAAATACAGGAAATTTTGGAAGCAAAAAAAAGAGCTTTAGCACCTGCCTCAGCTCCTGCGCAAGGGTTGTATTTTTACTCAGCTTTATTTTAATAAATGGTATAATCTTAGCCAAAGTGGAAATAGGCTTAATTTATAATGGACCTTCTAACTATTTCGACGAGGTCTTGTTGAATCTCTACAAATACGCGGATATCTCCATACCTCCTGATGAAAACTCTCAAATTTTGGAAATAGATTATATTAACGATCTATTTTATATAAGATATAACAACACAATTTTTACAACCTCAATGGAAAATTTGGATAGTACTATCCATGAAATACTTAAGGAACTTCCTAGGAGCGTTTTTGTTATCGCAGAAAACTCTTTTATTCTTACAGACGATGGAACCAAAACGTCTGCTTTTTTAAGTTGGAATCAAAATATGAGTGTACTTTTAGATGTCAATGGTTTTATTTTTGAGCATAAGTTTTCTCCACCCATTGGTGAGATGATTACAAGAGTACCTTCAAAATGGATAGAGCTAGAAATTACGGGTGACAGCAGAGAAGCTACTTTAAACAATCTAAAAATAAAAACACCAATTACAATAAATGTACCACCTTCAAAACTTACTTTCACGGATGGAGTAAAAAAAATAGAAATAGACTTAACGAATTATGAAGGTGAAAAATATACATTAGATCTGGAAAAACAACAGATATATAAAAAAGTTGAAACTAATATAGATAAAGTATTTGAAATTGAAAGTGGCGTATTTTTCTATGGAGAACCTTTATCTATTTGGGTGCCAAAAAAAGGAGAACCTGTCATTACTAAATCCCGGTTTTATTGTGATTATGGTGATATAGAAGAAAAAAGTAAGACATTCTATATCGATGGAGAAATTGTTTTTGCCTATGAAAAAGATAGTACGGTATACTTACTTTCCAGTTCGGGCCAATTTCTCACTTTGGGTAAAAAGAATATAAATCGAGATTTTGAAAGAGCTCCTTTATCCATTTTGGTCACAGATGAATATATTCAAATAAAAACCTTCAAATTAGAAAGTTATAGGATTGAATTTGCTGGAGGAATATTCAAAGAAGGAAATGTTTACAATATGTTTTTAGAGTTGCCTTCCTATGCACCACAAAAGGAATACGATTTAGGTAAGTTTGATATCGAAATTACAAAAAACGAAGTTATAATCTATTCTAATGAAGATGAGTAATAAACTAAAGAGGGAAATTCAGCAAAAAACCTTCAATACTCCCTTTGTAAACAATCTCACCCTGATCCAAAAAAACAATCTTTTCTGCAATGTCTGAAAACAAGGAGAGATTTCTTGTAGATATAATCAATGATCGATCTTCTTTGATATCGTAAAGAAAGTCTTTAATATTTTTATGCATGAAATCGTCCAAATGATCTAAGATAGAATCAAATATGAATACTTGTGGGTTTCTAACTAAACTCAGAAAAATTATAAATGAAATCTTATCTCCAATTGTCCAATTCCAAAAACTCTCATAACTTTTTAACGAAGAATGATTGGAAAAGATATGTGCGATATTAAGCTTTTCAAGAAGTATAAATTGCTCATGTGATATCTCGGAAGGTTTTATTCCTAATACGAGGTTGAAGACTTCACTTAAAGTTAAGAAATTTATATTATCAACAAAGGTTGGCTCCGAATATGCAATTTCGGAGCGCAGATATCGTTTTTCAATATTATTGACATCCTCACCTAAAAATAAAATCTCACCAGTAGTTTGGATGTTTTTAAAAAGTTCCTCATTCAAAGTTACAATAGATCTTGCTAATAAAGATTTACCTGCATTCCTAGGTCCATAAATTAAAAGAATTTCATTTTTTGATATTTCTAAATTAATATCATTTAGTAGTCTTTGATTGTTAATGTATACAGATAAATCTTTAATTTCGATAATCTTATCTTTATCCATTTTAATGTTTTGTGCTTTTCATATTATTAAAAAAATATTCCTCTTTGACTAAAGCTAACTTTCTAATACTTTCTTCATTATCAGCATTTTTTAGGGATCTAATAAAATCAATTTGGGAAGAGTATTTAAATTTTGCATAATCATCATTTTCTTCGTAAGTACTTTGATTTTTTTCATACATCGTGAGTGCCGCCTTCCTTCGCTTAATCTTAAAATTGGTGGCTTACCAACAATATGATACTCTCTTCTTTATACAAAAAAGCTAAATTTCATTACATTTCTTTTATAAAACAGTGAAAAATCACATGTTTAAGAAAAGAAAAAAGGGCGGTCTATGCCTCCCTTTCTTTGTTTAACATAAAATATTATTTTTAAGAACGATTGTATTTCTTGAGCTAAAGCCTGAACAATTAATGTGAAAGTTTTAACATTTTGCCTTAAAAAATGGTGGAGACGGCGGGAATCGAACCCGCGTCCGAAAATAGGTGAAGCCGGCTTCTCCGAGCGCAGTCCGCAATCAGTTTTCGGAAATTGTGACTTTGCGGACCGAGTCACAATTTCCTATTACCCGTTGGTACTTCTAAAATCCGGGTAAGAGATTTTAGAAGTGGAACCTTTTTCTGACGCCTCATTCCTCAAGCAAGGTTCCAAGAAAACTTGGGGAGAGACGAGCCGCCGTCTACGCAGCAGCTAATGCTAATTCTGGTTCTTCGGCATTTCAATGTTTTTTCGTTTTTTACGAGGTTTCAGACTCCTCGACTCGCTTCCCGACTTCAGCCTATTCCCGTCGAACCCAATCGTCCCCATACTTTATTCCTTAACCCGTTCGGGGTGAATTCTTTTTGCTGGGATACGTTTATATTATAACAAATTTTCAGTTCAAAATCAAGACCTCTTAAGATGCCACTGTAGTTTTTCAGATATTTCTGGGTCACGTTCTTGTAGGTATGGAACCAAATCAAAATTCTTAGACAAGATTTTTGTTATTGAATCCAAAATGAGCACTTTTAAAGAGTTGTTGGAAGTTTTATAATACTTTTCTAAAAGTATATCTAAAGTTTTTCTGTTCGGTAACTCGGTAATGGCCATAACGCTTATCTCTTCTATTTCCCATTCATCGCTGTCAATATAAGTTTTCAATATGTCTAAATAAGATTCATCTTTTGTGATTTTTAATAGATTTTCTATGATCAAAGGGAAAGCCCTCTCATCTGAAAATTTATTGAACATCATCTTAAGGTTTTCCACTATTTCATGGCACTTCAAGTCAGATAAAAGTTCAGCTAGATACAACAAAACAGTATCGTCTTGAAAGTTCAGATTGAATCTTCGTTTGAACTCTTGTAAAAGGTATTCTTTTCCCTCGGGTGCCATAACGCTCAATGCATCCCTTGCCAATTCTCGAACTTCGTAATCATCGTCATCTAATAGCTCTATTAAATTAGGTATAGCTTGAAGTCCTTTTTCATCAACTATCTTTTTTATCAGATCTTCACGACTGTACATCTTTTACACATCCTTTTCAATAGACAATATTCCCGTACATCTCTTTTATTTCTTCCAATCTTTCATTTTCTGATAATTTTATGATTGCTGAACTAGTTTCTTCGTTTGACGATTTTACTATTTTAAAGTGTTCAGTGGCGAAATTTGCTACTTGGGGCATATGAGTGATTACAATAATTTGTTTGTCTTTTGATAATTCGTTGAGTTTATTTCCTACAACATCTGCCATCCTTGGGCCAACTCCAGAATCAATCTCGTCAAAAACCATAGTATCAATTGCGTGATTTTTCCCTAGTACAACCTCCACTGCTAATATTATTCTAGACAATTCACCCCCAGAAGCTATTTCGGATAAAGGCATAAAATCACTTTTTGGATTTGTTTTTAATAAAAAGGTGATCCTATGTGCTGCCTCTTTTTTTGGCTCTTTTAGTCTTTCTATCTTCCAATCTATCTTACTATTTTCCATATTAAGATCCTTCAGATTGTTTTCAATGTTTGATTTTAAATCGTTGAGAAAAGGAGTAACCTTCTCTATTATTTTATCACTGAGTTCTAATAATTCGTCTTTCAATTTATATAATCTTGGTTCTAACTCGTGAAAATCGCTTTTTATTTCTTCTAATTCATTTTTTTGAATTCTAAACTTGTTGAGATTTTTTAAAACATCATCAAGAGATGGACCATATTTTCTTTTTAAATCGATGATTTTGTTCAGTCTCTCGCTGACTCTTTCCAATTCTTCTGGATCGCTATCTAGTTGAGATAATCTATTTTCTAAAAGGGTGTATAATTCGGCTATTTGTTCCTGAATAGACGAAGCTAGAGAATGTTCTTCAATGAATCCAAAATCTTTTAACTTTGACAAATTGTAAATTATATAACCAATTTCCTCATCGATACTTTGTTCCTCTCTATCTTTTAGTATGTTTAAAGATTCTACCAAACGTTCCCTGATTTCTTCTAAATTATTTAGAGTTTTAAACCGAGCAGAAAGTTCATCATCTTCATGAGGTTGAAGATTCGCCTCTTCAATTTCCTGGATCTGGTAGTTTAAAATATCAATATTTCGAAAGATTTCGGTTTTATTGGTTGGAAGGTTTTCTAGCTTTCTTTTCAAATTCAAGTATTCCTCATACCCCTTATCGTAATCAAAAAAATATTCGGGGAATTTCTCTCTCAAAATCTTAAAAATCAAAGAATTCTGATAATTCTCGTCTCTCAAAGCTATGTTGGAGTCTTGAGAATGTATTTCTAACAGATACTTCGAAATGTCTTGAACGACGTTTTTAGGAACTATTGTATCGTTAACTCTGAAAAGTGTCTTTTTAGGAGTGAAATTTACGGCTAAGATCAAATCATCACCATCAAAGGGCACGTATTCTCTCAGCATCTCTTTGATAAAATCATTAACGGTAAAATATGCTGAAACTGAACCTTCTGAGGTCTTCAGGTTTTGAGGAACGTTTCCTATTAAAAAAAGATTTAAAGCATTTAGAAACATGGATTTTCCCGTTCCCGACTCACCGGTGATAGCGCAGAAATTATCGTTAAAATCCACGTTAGCACTTTTAAAGAGACCAAAATTTTTTATGGACAAAGAAAGTAGCATTTACCACACCAACCTTACAATCGGCACTTTATTCTTCTATCATCGAAATTATACCATAATTTTAAATCTTTTTATTTTTTAAATAATCAAGTATTATTTCATTTGCATCTAAAGGAGGCACTTTTTCTAACGTTTTTTTGGGAAGTTTAACTCCTTCCTCAATAACCTCTAAATATCCTCTAGCAGTACTCTTCCAAGTATAATTTTCTAAAACTCTTTTTTTAACCTTTTTTGAAAAATAATCATAATTATTCAAAGCTTTTATTAAGCCCTCAACAATATCTTGAATATCTTCAGGATTAATTAACACACCTGAACCATCCGAAAATATTTCGCTTGGTCCACCATTCTTTGTTGCAACAACAGCAAGGCCACAAGCGCCTGCTTCGATAGGAGCTAAGCCAAAAGGTTCATAAAAAGAGGGTAAAACAAAAACGGACTTCAATTTTGAAAAGAGTTTGTAAGCGGTAGCTAAGGCAATTTGAGATTTTAAATCAAAAAAATATACCTTATCTTTTATATCTGCTTTTTCTATTTCTTCCAAAATTGGGGTTAGGATGGATCTTTCTTTTTCTGACAATTTTTGTATGTCGGTGAAAGGATCAGGAATGCCCCTAAGAAATATTCCTAGATTTGCCTTATCTTGAAGATCTCTAGAATTTGCATATGCCTTCACAACAGCGATATGATTCTTTTTAGCATCTAAACGGCTGGAAAGAATGATAAAAGGTTTTTGCTGTTTATTTAATTTATTTTCAATTTGAGCGACAGTGTCTTGATCGAGAACAGTCATATCGTCGTTAAAGATATCCGTGTTAACTCCAGGGGGAATCACTTTGTATTTACTGTCGTTTGCAACTTCAGAAACATCGGCATACAAAGGATGAGAATATTGTTCATATCTTTCCATAGATGTGGAGACAATAATTTTAGATGCGTATTGCATTGACAACCTTTCAGCCATTATTCTTTGTGAAAAATGGTACTCTTTGTCGAGATCTTCAAAATTCTCCGAAGAGACGTTTAATTTGTCCATTTTTTGGGCACCTAAAGAATGCCCTGTGAACGAGAAATTTAAGCCTAATTTTGATTTTAAAAGAACTCCTGAGTACCCTCCATCGGCGTAATGAGTGGTTATGAAATCTATATTTTTGCCTTTGTAAAATGAAAGAATATTATCAACGTATTCCTTTAAAAATAGCCACAATTGTTCTTTGTTTAAAAATTTTTCTCCGCCAAAAGGTATTCTAACGATAGTTGGGTTTTTATTCGTATCAAAATAATCCAACTCCTTAGAAAACTCGGGCCAGTTGGGATCAATTATCTGTCTGGTAACTATATCCACAGAAACATTTAAATTAGCCAGCTCTTTAGATACTTCTTTAACGTAGATCAACTGACCACCAAAATCAGGATGCTCAGTTAAATGAGAATCGTTTTTGTCAAAGTTGCCCTGAGGATTGAGAAACAACACCTTCATGCAAAATTCCTCCAATAGTCTGTTATTTGCAATACAACAAATATATTTTACCATACTTATAATAAATTTTCTTTTCAACGCGCTTTTTAGAAACATAATCTGAAAATATGCTATAATTCTAAAGATTTCAATCTTTTTTCTGTGGGCAACGGGGCAAAATATTGATTTTTTTCCTTATAGATGGGCTGCTTGGCAAAAAATAAAAACCCTTTTTTCCTTAATAGATGGGCCGTTTGGCAAAAAATGAAAAACCTTTTTCCTTATGGGCGGGGAGCGGGGCGAAGGGGCGCTAACACAGTTTTAGAAGTAATTCTCATAATAAAGCTTCAAAAGTTCACCACACGGAGGTTTAACAACATTGAAAACAAAATTTACTTTAACAGCATTATTTCTATTTTCCTTTACCTCGCTTTTTTCCTTTGAACTCTTCTTCTCTGGTGGCGAATTAGTACACTTTATAAATCAAAAACTAAAAACAAGCACTTCAGTAAAAGTTGTATCTTTTAGTTTAGATGATACAATTTCTGAAAATTTATCAGCTATAAACCATCAAATATTTTTAGAAAAAGATGGAGGATATTCTGGAGATATAAATTTAAGCATCAAATACGATAAAAACACTGACGGTTACCTACATCAAAAATATATGATCTTCGATAACAACTCAGTATTATTTGGAACTGGGAACTTCACTACAAGCGGTTTATTAACAGATCTAAACATCTTCATCTACACCGAAGATGAAAAGATTGTTAAAGTTTTTCTTGATGAATATGAGAACTTTCAAAGGGGTAAATTTGGATATTCAAAAGAAGTAATCAATCAGCGTCTAAACACCACCGAATTTGGGAAGGTAAAAATAATAACTGGGCCATCAAAAGAGGTTCTTAACTCAGTCTTAAATGAGATTAAGAGATCCAAAATTTCTTTAAAAGTCTTTTCGTATTCTTTCACCGATCCCTATTTCGTTCACATCTTGGAACAAGTTTCTTCCAACAATGTAAAGGTTGAAATACTATCCGATGATTGGAACAAAATCTACACTTCACCCTTAAAATATATGCAAGGCATAAATATAAAGTATAGGAATGACATTCATGCAAAGTGTATAACAATAGATGGAGAAACAGTTATTATAGGAAGTTACAATCTGACGTACAGGGCAAGAGAGAAAAACGACGAAATGGTTGTCATAATAAAAAACAAAAGGTTAGCTGACATCATAAATAGAAAATTTGATTTATTATGGCAAGAATGGTAAAATATATTGGTGTTTCTTTTTTCAATATCCGAAAAAGGAGGTCCATGCTTTTAAAAAATAAACCTAAAGCATAAATTAGCTATGAAAATAAGAATATCTTTGGCTCAAATGAATTCTACAGTTGGCGACTATCCAGGAAATGTTGAAAAGATAAAAGATTTCATCTCTAAGGCAGATGAAAAAGGTGCCGATCTAATACTCTTTCCAGAATTATCTCTAAATGGTTATCCTCCAGAAGATTTAATCTTAAAAACTCAATTTCTCAAGGATTCTTTGAAAAGTATAGAAGAAATACAAGATTTTAGTAAATCTAAAGATGTTGTAATAGTTTTAGGTGCTGTTGACTGGGATGTTGAATCCTACAACTCTGCTTTTGTTATATACAAAGGCAAAATCTATGGTAGTTATAAAAAGATGTTCTTACCAAACTACTCTGTTTTTGACGAAAAAAGGTATTTTACTGCCGGTAGAGTACCTTTTTTAATGGAAATGGAACGGATCAAAATAGGAATTACAATTTGTGAAGATCTGTGGGTTCCCAATGGACCGGCTGTTTCTTTAGCCCAAAACGGAGCCAATTTGATTTTAAATCTTTCTTCATCTCCTTTTTATAAGGGAAGAAATAAAGTAAGGTTTGAAATGCTTAAAACTAGAGCATCAGAGTTATCGAGTTGGATCGCTTATTGCAATATTATAGGTGGTCAAGATGAGTTAGTTTTCGATGGTGGAAGCGTTGTAATTAACCCATACGGAGAAATAGAATTAAGCGCTCCTTCTTTTGAAGAAGGCTTGTATTTTATAGATTTAGATCCCCTCGAACCCACTAGAGCCAATTTAAGGGAAGGGAAAAGGAAGCATTACAATCAAAGTGCCTATTATGAAAGTGTAAATACAATCAAAATAGGAAAAAAGATTAGAGAAAAAACTCCTATAAAAGCTGTTAAAGTTGACTCTTTTGATATATACGAGCAATTGTACCTCGCTGTAAAAACAGGGATAAAAGACTACGTTTGGAAAAATGGTTTTCAAAAAGTTGTATTAGGATTGAGTGGAGGAATAGATTCCTCGCTCACAGCCGCTATTGCTGCGGACGCTATAGGTCCTGAAAATGTTTTGGGATTACTAATGCCTTCTCAATACTCTTCTAAAGGCAGTATCGATGATTCGATAGAGCTATCCAAAAATTTGGGAATTAATTATAAAATAATACCAATAAATGACATATACGAAAAATATATTGAAAATTTGAAGGAAAGCTTTAAAAACACTGATGAAGACAAAACTGAAGAAAACATTCAAGCAAGGATAAGGGGAAACTTAGTAATGGCATTTTCGAACAAATTCGGATATTTAGCCTTAGCTTGCGGCAACAAAAGTGAAGCAGCTACAGGATATGCTACATTGTATGGTGACATGGCGGGAGGATTCTCTCCCATTAAAGACTTATACAAAACAGACTTATATAAAGTTGCTAGAAAATACAACGAACTTCACGGAAAAGAAATTATTATAAGATCTATATTAGAAAAACCGCCTTCAGCAGAGCTTAGACCAAATCAAAAAGATGAGGATACTTTGCCGCCATATGCTTTACTCGATGAGATTTTATTCAAGTATATAGACAGAGAAATGTCATATGATGAATTACTACAGGAAGGATACGATGAAGGGTTATTGAAAAATGTAATAAACATGGTCAACAAGAACGAATACAAAAGAAGGCAATCTGCTCCTGGTATAAAACTAACTGAAAGAAGTTTTGGAAAAGACAGAAGAATGCCAATTACGAATAAATATATTCCCTGGTAGTTAATGTCAAGTAAGTGGGGAAAAGGGAGCTAAATAAATACCTTTTTCCTTATGGGCGGGCTGCGGGGCGAAGGGGCGCTAAATAAAGACTAAGCGCAACTTACAAAAAACGATGTTAACAATTAACTAAAAAAGCTCTACTTTTAAAAGGGTCACAGGGCAGAGCCCTTTTGCTGATTTATGCAAAAAAGTTTCTTAAAACGAACTTTGATTTTGGGGATCTTAAGGGGGAAACCCCTTAATGGCCAAGGGTGGGGAACGGGGAAAAGGGCGCTAAAAACAACCATTAAAACAGGAGAAAAAATCATGGAAGAAAAAGAAAAAAACCAATCCAACGACAGTCTAAAAAATTTATTAATCATCATTGGCACTATGGCAGTCATATATTTTGCTACTTTCATACTATGGAATTTGTATGTAGAAAACTTAGAAAGCCATTATTACTATCCATATGTAAAAATCAAAGAAACAGGCTACGAACGGGTTAAAAAAATGCCTTTTTCGCCCAAAGGTTACAATATAACCATTGAAAAAAGCAATATCACAAACACTTACACAGTAAAAACAAAGTTTGGTTCATTCAATATTCAAACATTTGACGATAGATTCTTCTTTTTTGAAAACTCTGATATGATTGTAATCTCATATCCTTCATACGATTTCAGGGGACTCGAATATTCTGTAATTCTAGAAAATGGAAATATCTTTAAATTTGTTATAGTACCAAACGAAGAAATCGTAGAAGATGTTTTCACCTTTGTTGAAAATCTTTTAAGAATAAGGGTCTTAGAGATTCCAGAATTAGCAAATTATGAATATATCAAAGAAAGTGAGAACAGTTACACCATTGTAAGTAACGATCAAGAGTTTACTTTATCAAAAAATTTGATAAGTACGGTAGGTGAATCCCAAGACTACATTTATTTCATTTCGAAAAAGTATGGGTTGTTCAACAAGATATACTATTTAGAAAAATCAACCAATAATTTTGGAGAACTAATAATGATATCGGAATCTCAAGAATTTTGGAGCAATAATTAGAAAATATAAAAATAAAGAATTTTTAAGTATAATATTTATTGTAAAAGATTTACTGGAGTTGGGTCCAAAAGGGGGTATCTAATTTTTAAAGATTCTATCATCAAAAGCTATATTGGGAGGGTAAAAAATGGATTTTATAAGTAAAATTACCGTCGTTCCAAAAATCCCGGAAAAGATTCTGGGGTTAAAAGAACTCTCTGAAAACATGTGGTGGACATGGAATTATAAAACTCAAGCCTTATTCGAAACCATAGACAAAGAGCTTTGGGAGTCCACTCAGAGAAACCCGGTTACCTTTTTAAAACGTGTGGAACAAAAAAAGTTAAACACTGCTGCAGAAGATTCGAAATTTAACGAACTCTATCAAGAAGTCATGAAAGAGTTTTCTAATTATATGAATGAAAATAGCAACACATGGTTCAGTAAGACCCACCGTTCTTTTAAAGATGGAGAAATTGCTTACTTTTGTATGGAATATGGCATTCACGAGTCTTTTCCTATGTATTCTGGTGGTTTAGGAATATTGGCTGGTGATCATCTAAAAAGTGCAAGTGATCTAGGTATACCGCTTATAGCTATAGGTTTACTATACCAAAAGGGATATTTTATTCAGAGGCTTAATTCAGAAGGATGGCAAGAAAGTATATTTTTAGATTACGATTTTTCGGATTTTCCTATTATTCCCGCCAAAGATAGCAACGGGGATGAAATATACGTCGATATAGACCTATTAGGGAAAAAGGTATTCGCTAAAGTTTGGCAGGTAAAGGTAGGAAGAGTGAACCTATACCTCTTGGACACCAACCTAATGCAAAATGATCCTGAAGATAGAGAAATAACCTCCACATTGTATGGTGGAGACATAGAAATGCGTATAAAACAAGAAATACTAATAGGGATTGGTGGTGTTAAAGCCGTAAGAAAGTTAGGATACAACCCATCTGTTTGGCACATGAATGAAGGTCACGCTGCATTCTTAGGTCTTGAAAGAATACGTGAATTAGTCCAAGAACATGGCTTAACTTTTCAGGAAGCAGTAGAAGCGGTTCGGGCTGGAAACGTTTTTACCACTCACACTCCCGTGCCTGCTGGAAACGATGTATTTTCTATTTCTTTAATTGATAAATATTTTGGAGACTTTTGGCCTAAATTAGGAGCTTCAAGGCAAGACTTTCTCAATTTAGGATTAGAAAAGAGACAAAACGCAGAAGAATTATTTTCAATGACCATTTTGGCGCTAAAACTCTCTGGAAGATCAAATGCTGTTTCAAGGCTACATGGAGAAGTATCGAGAAAGTTATGGAACCATGTTTGGCCAGGTATCGAATGGTTGGAAGTACCTATAAACTATGTTACCAATGGCGTACATATAGACACATGGTTAAACCCAAAATTGCAGGAATCTTTAAAAGAATACCTGGGTGCTGACTGGATGTCAAAAATTGACGATCCAGAACTTTGGGAAAAAATTGATAATATCCCTGACCATGAACTATGGGAAACTCACCAACAATTAAAAAAAGAGTTAATAGAATACATTAGGAAGAGTATAAAAGCACAAAGATCGAGACATGGAGAAACAGTTGAACAACTCGAGGAAGTAAACCAAATAGGTGATGAAAAAGCTTTAACTATCGGTTTTGCCAGAAGGTTTGCTACTTACAAACGGGCAGATCTAATATTCAGCGATGAAGAAAGATTAAAAAAGATCTTGAACGATCCAGACAAACCCGTACAATTAATATTCGCTGGTAAAGCTCACCCTGCGGATAAACCAGGTCAAGAACTCATAAAAAAGATATACGAATACTCACGAAAACCTGAATTTCAAAATAAGGTCATAATTCTAGAAAACTACGACATGGATATGGCAAGGCACTTAGTCTCTGGGGTGGACATTTGGTTAAACAACCCCAGACGTCCAAGAGAGGCATCTGGAACATCAGGTGAAAAAGCGGGAATGAATGGAGCCATAAACTTCTCAGTCTTAGATGGCTGGTGGGTTGAAGGATACAACGGTAAAAACGGATGGGCTATAGGGGATAACAGAGACTACGAAGACCTGAAATTACAGGACAAAATAGACAGTGTTTCAATATACAACCAATTAGAAAAACAAATAGTGCCTATGTACTATGAAAAAGGAGAAACTGACGTTTCAAAAGAATGGGTATCAAAGATGAAAGAGTCTATTAAAAGTGTCACATCTTTTTTCAACACAGCCAGAATGCTCAAAGAATACACTCAAAAACTATATATGCCCGCTTTCGAGCAGCACACACGTTTTTCAAACGATGACTTTAAATTGGCAAAAGAATTTGCCGGATGGGTTAAATTGTTAAAAGAAAATTGGGACTCTATAAAAATACATGTCAAACTCGATCAAGATCTTACTGGTGTAAAAAATGCAGAAGAAGAAATAGGAGTACAAGCAGAAATATACTTGCCAGGTATAGGTCCAGACTCAATCCTACCAGAAGTTGTATTTGCAAGGTTAAAAGATGGTAAGATTGCAAACATAAGGCGGTACGATATGAAACTCATCAAAGAAGTACAAAAAGACACATATCTATACTCAGTAAAATTTAAAATAGAAGACAGGGGGGAATATGGAATAAATGTAAGGGTAACACCTAACAATCCTCTCATGCCCCATAAAAACTACTTGATGGGACTAGTAAAATATCCTCAATAAGATTTTGTAAATTTTTAATAGACCCCCTTGATTTCAATATATTGTCGTGTTATCATATAAAAGTACAATATATTGATTCAAGGGGGTAATTTTCATGAGAGTTTTAAATAAATGGATCCAAAAAGAACCATCGAAGAATGCAATCACCATATTAAAAGACAGATATTTCTTAAAAGATGGCGAAGGGAATTATTTAGAAAGCACATGGGATGAAGTTGCAAAAAGGATTGCAAGACATGTTGCTGCAGCTGAAGTAAACTATACCAACGATGTAGAAGAAATAAAAAATGCAGAAGAGCATTTTTATCAACTAATTAAATCTCGAATTTTCTTACCGAACAGTCCAACGATATTCAACGCAGGCAAAACAATGGACAGACAATTATTCAAAAAAGATATAGAAGAAACAACTTTAGAAGACTACAAAACAATTTTTGATTCAAGAACAAAACACAACATGTTATCTGCATGTTTTGTAATCCCTATGGACGACTCAATGAGCGCCATATTCGATGCGGTAAAAAATGCTGCTTTAATAATGAAATATGGAGGAGGAGTAGGATACGACTTCTCTGTTTTACGTCCAAAAGGTTCTTCTATCGCAGGAACAGGGGGAAAATCCTCCGGACCTATTAGCTTCATGCATGTTTTCAACACAGCAGCTTCCACGATAGAACAAGGTGGGGCAAGGCGGGCAGCTCAAATGGCTGTATTAAGGTATGATCATCCCGATGTCTTTGACTTTATAAATTCCAAAAAAGACAACAAAGGCAACAATGTCTTGAATTATTTCAACATTTCAGTAAACATTGACAACCCAAAAGAATTCAAAAAAATGCTCGAAGAAGATGGGGATCTCACCTTAGAACATCCCGCATCATCCATAAGAAAGACTATCAAGGCAAACGATTTAATGAACAAAATGGTAGAAAACGCATGGAAAACGGGAGATCCTGGGATGCTTTTCCTCGGCAGACACAATCAGTACTATGCTATGAGTGAGCATACTCCAGTCACTGCCACAAACCCATGTGGAGAAGAACCACTGCCACCCTTTGGAAGTTGTAATCTTGGCTCTATAGACGTTGCAAAACTAGTGGAAGACATGGATTTAGGAAATCCCCACTCTGAGGATATTTCAGAATTTCAAGAAATAGTATATTGGGCTGTAAGATTTTTAGATGACGTCATAGAATCAAACATCTACCCTCTGAAAGAAATTGAAGAAATATCGAAAAAGCAAAGATTTATTGGATTAGGCATAATGGGGTTAGCGGATGCATTATACAAAAAAGAGCTACCCTACAACTCAGAACAAGCCAGAAAGTTCATGGCAAAATTAACCGCCGAATTAGCGTATTTCTCTCACGTTGCAAGTACTGAATTAGCCAAAGAAAGAGGCAATTTCCCAGACTTTCAACGATCCAAATACCCTAACGGTTTCATACCATTTCCCATGTTGGATGACGAAATAGACGAAGACCTAAAAATATGGAATGAAAAAATACGCCAACATTTTCAAGGCGAAGCCACAAAATACAAAAGAAATGTACAAACAAACACCATAGCCCCCACAGGTTCAATATCTAACTTAGCAGACACATCAAGTGGAATCGAACCAAACTTCTTACTATCCTACGTAAGATACATGACCAACAAAGAAGGAGACAGAGTGCCTCTATCTTATATAAATCCAATATTAATGGAAAAAATAGGCACCAACATGACAGAAGAGTTAAAAGCAGAAATCATTGAAAAAGGAAGTATTCAAAATATAGACAGCATACCAAACGAAATCAAAAAAATATTTGTAACCTCTATGGATATACCACCAAAAGATCATTTGTTGGCTCAACACGTAATTCAAAGTTATCTTGATGCCTCATGTTCTAAAACTATAAATATGCCCAAATCTTCAACTATAGAAGACGTTAAAGCTATCTATCTACAAGCATTAGAATTAAACCTAAAAGGATTGACTATTTACAGAGATGGAAGCCTCGAAACCCAAGTTCTAACCTCAGCATCCCAAGAAGAAAAAGAAACATCCGGAACACAAGGCAAAAACGTCACATTTTTTGTCTTGGATGAAAAACACAAACTAAGGGCAAGGCCAAGAAAAGAAACCTTACGAAGCGTCACACGAAAGTTCAAACACGACACGGGAACGGTATACGTCACAGTTTCTTTCGATGATGCTGGAGAAGCGGTAGAAATCTTTCTATCAGATGGCACGGAAACGGCAGAGGTCATTGGAAGATTATCATCCATAGCTTTAAGAGCAGGCGTCTCAACGGATGAAATAGTTGAGCAATTAAAAAAAGTTAAAGGAACATATTGTAAAGGATTGGCACAGGAAATAAGCAAAGCCCTCAACGATTTCAACCAGTTATGGGGATCTAAAATAGAAGATTATGAAGTAATAAGAACGGGCACACCTAAAACCAGGGAAGAAGTAGAAAAATTTGTCTACGCCAACGACTTAAAATACGAAAAAGGTTATTACATAGACTCAGAAGGCAACGCATACTGCCCAAGCTGTCTATCTAAAAATGCTCTGATAAACGAATCAGGCTGTGTCACCTGCACCACTTGCGGATGGTCAAAGTGTTCTTAAAAAGATATAATTAACAATTAATTTAACCCCGGTGGAAATACTCACCGGGTTTTTGCTTCGTAAATATGACTTAGCTACCATAACTGCACTTTATCTACTTTTTTTACTGCTAGAATAACTAATCACCTTTACATCTTCGACAGTAATTAATCCATCTTTAACTAATTCCTGGACCTCAGGTAATATTTTTTCAATCTTTTCAGCCTCATCTACCACTTCTATTATCAAAGGAAGATCTGAGGATAATTGTAAAATATGTGCACTTTCTATTCTACTGTTTAACCCGAAACCTTCTATACCTCTAATGACAGTAGTACCAGCCATCCCAGCTTTTTTAAACTTTTTAACTAAAACGTGGTAAAGCGGCTCATGATTCCATTTATCTGTTTCACCAATATATATTTTTAAAATCTTGCCTTCTCCTGAATATTGCATAATTTTCTCCTTTCTATGGACTACCTAGCAATTTAAATAAATTTATTAAGAAAACGAAATTAGCTAATAGCCTTTGCTACAATAATGCCTCCCATAACAGAAAGAAGAGCTAAGAGCAAATTCGATAGGATATTCATTCCAGCAAAGAACCAATCACGTTCTTCAATAAGAACAACTGTCTCATAACTAAAGGTTGAAAAAGTAGTCAGAGCACCGATAAATCCAGTGGTGATTGCCAATCTGAGGTAAGGATGAGTTATACCTTTCTCTAAGAAAAAAGTCATTATAAATCCAAGAAAAAAAGACCCAAGAACATTAACTATTAAAGTACCATAAGGTAAAACACCCTCAAGTTTCAAGCTTACCCACCTCGAAAGCAAAAATCGACTAATTGCTCCAAAAAATCCTCCTAAACCTACAAAGAAAATTTCTGCCATGCTTAGCTCCTTTCTTGTTTGTAGTATCGTTTAGCATTATTATACATTATCTTTATTCAAAAACAAAAAAGATGGTATAATAATTACAGGGATCTTAAAATAGAAGACATGGAAGTAATTTTGTAACTCTGAAAAATTATCTATGTGAACTAAATTTAATTATTTGCTTTAGGAAACAAAAAAAGAAAATTACTAGGGGGTGTAAGAAAGTGAGTAAGCTAAAGAAAGTTTTTCATACTGCAAGCTTCGTTTTAGCTGTTTTCTTAGTTTTATCATTGGTAAATATATCTTTTGCGCAAGGGATAGTTTCGTCAGATGTGGTTGGGACTGTTTCTGAAATTGACAAATATGGAAATGTCCATACTGATATCCCAGAAACAACAATCTTCGAATATGGTTTTGAAATAGGGGATATGCTATTATTAAAACTTGATGAAACAAACGTTATTGCACCTTTTGTTACAACTTATGGCGACGTTGACAGAGGCAGTCCACTTGTTAGAACAACAAGTGGTCATGTTCAACTTGCAATTAACTATGGGAATTTCGCCAAAACCTATAATTTAGAAATTGGAGAAACAATAACTATCCAACTCAAAGAAAAAGGAGCGTATAAATCAGAACTTGAAATTCGTCATTTAGTTAGAACAAACAACAGGGATGACTATGCAAGTGATGAAATCTTTGCCAACTTTAGAGAAGTTACCCTTGGAAATATTGGAGAGGGGAAACTTTATAGATCTTCACACCCATCCATCGATGATCCGCGTTCTCCATATGCAAGTAAATTAATGGAAAAAGCAGGAATTAAGACTGTAATTAATTTATCCGATTCACAAGAAGAATTGATGAACAATCTACAGTATTCAAGTTATTACAAGACGATATATGATCAAGGCAATCTGATAGCTCTTAACATGGGTGTAGATCCTATGAGTGAAGACTTTGCAAGGAAATTAAAAGAAGGGTTACTTTTCATGATTGAAAAAGAACCTCCATATTTAGTGCATTGTGTGGAAGGAAAGGATAGAGCAGGTATAACTGTTGCACTTTTCGGGGCAATAATGGATGCTTCAACAAAAGAAATATATAGCGATTATGTAAAATCATACGAAAATTATTACAATATAGAGGAAGGGACACCAGCCTATGAGGCAGTTGAAAGAATAATTTCAGATTTATTTGTTGAAATGAACAATGGTGATCGAGTTGATGATTCAAATATAAAAGAGGTAGCTATTAAATATCTAACAGAAAGAGTAGGATTAACCAAGGAACAAATTTATCAACTACAACAGAAACTAAAATAAAAAAAGCAAGATCTATATACCCCCCTTTGTGGTGGATTTTCTATTTTTTCAAAATTTTTTATCAAAGGCCTAAAAAATATGATATCTTTTAATTTAAATATGATTGAAGTTTGTTGTCTTCAACATTCAGGCCATTATCTTCAAGAAGATGTTTGAACTATTCAAAGACGAAACCCTCAAAAATCGGAGAAGGATTAAAGCTAAGAGCGAAATTAAAGGCATTTGAGAAAAATGGAGACAATTTAAGAGACGTCGAATGGTGCAAAAAACGAAAAAACAACGATGAAAGTTATAAAGTAACAAAGAAGGAAATAAAAGAGGCAGTAAAGAGAGTTAAAACTTATACCAAAGAAAAAATAAACAATATTACATTATTAAAGATGATCAAAGTTAACGATATCTCATAGAATTCTATTAGTAATAAAATATGGAAGAATGATATAAAAAACACATAATAATGGAGCCTTTGCTTTAAGCAATTAGATGGGTTGTCTTTAAAAAAATATTCAACAGTTTCTAGACACTATCCTTACTCATCCAAAATTGCTAAAAATAAATCGAGCATGCTAAAATATCTTCTTTTTTGTTCCTTTTATTGGTAGTAAGTGCAGTTTATGCTAATTCACAAGAATTAATAACAATACCAGATATAGAAAACCTCGAAAAAGCAAAAGTTTCTTCTATATTGGGTGGAGACACAATTAACACTTACCAATACGCTGAAAGTATCAGATTGATCGATGGAGGTGGAAGCTGTTGGGAGAAATAATATATGAACAACTGAAAACCCTTAAATCTGTTGAAGAATTGCACCAAAGATTAAAAGAATCCGGAATGAAATGGAATAAAGCACAATTACAACTATTTCTTCTTATGGATAGTAATATTAAAAAGACAGGGGATTTATACAGTGTTAAAGGAAATAATCTAAATACTATGATATTGGACATAGTGGATAAAGTAATGGAGGGTAAATCTATTGTACCTATAAAAAAAATTATGGAGCATGTGCCAAATGATATTATAGTAAGTGCAGAAGAGATATCAAAAATCGCCGTGCAAAGCGGGAAGTATAAACTTCATCACAATCGAGCTATTTTAATCAGAGCAAAAAATTAAGGAGGGATTTTTATTCAGGAACTAAAGGATAGAATCAAAAGACTTGGTTATGAAGAAATAAAGGATATTGATGATGCTACCTTTATAGCCAGTCATAAAGATATATATGTATATGTAAAAAAAATAGATGAAGAACAGTTAAGGCCAGAACTAGTTACTGCCGTAACATTTGAAGCGATGGCAACAGACCCTATTCCTACATATGCTTGGATTACAAATGGTACCAGCAATGCCTATGTACTTGTGGAAGAGGAAAAGGGTGTTCCAGAAATTCCATCAGTCTTTGAAGATGAAAACAAATTGTACTCAGGCAAAAAGCAACTTACTGATAGGGACAAATGGTCAATAAGAAAATATCAGGAGTTACAAGAGAAATTTGATGGACTCCATGAAATGATTTATGGAATGAAAGACCATGTAAATAACTCCAATGATGTAATCGATGAATTCAGCAAACTTATTTTTTTGGAGACCTTCAGGCTTTATCATTCTGAATATAGATTAACTAAAGGGAATGTAGGGGGAAAACTATTTAATGAAATATATAGATATGAATATGTAGAAAAGTATAAGGATAAGGCAGTCCAGGAAATAAGGGAAGCCTTCAAAGAAATAAAAAACCATGAAGAGTATGTTGCTATTTTGGATAATGGGGAAAAGGCCAACATATTTGGTGCAGATGAATATATAAAATTAGAGAATCCAAACATCTATATTGCTGTTTTAAAGGCTCTCCAGGATTTGGGGCCAATATTAATTGATGGTGTAGAGAGGCGTGCCACATTACGGGATTTAACTGGGGATGTATTGGGTAGGGTTTATGATGTACTGCTTCGTGGGAAGTTTGAGAATAAAGGTGGTATGGGTATCTATCTTACCCCAAGACAGGTAACGGAAGCAGCAGCAGAAATGGTTTTACACGACCTTACCAAAGACGGGGCAGCAAAACTAATTGCTAAAGACCCCAAAACAGGAGCACCTATCCTCCATATAGGTGATTTGTGCTGTGGTTCGGCAGGATTTTTAATAAAAATGCTTCAGAAGATAGAACACTACCTTCTGAACAAATTGACAGGAGACAAGAAGCAGTATGAGGAACTTTTTGAACAAATGAAGGAACACTGTTTTATAGGTGCGGATAATGCCCCAGGAATGGTTCTCAAGGCAAGAATCAATATGGCACTGCATGGAGCGCCTAAGTGTCCTATTTTCCAAACGAGAAATTCCCTTATGAATACACGACTTGAACCAGGTACATTCGATGCAATCCTTACAAATCCCCCATTTTCAAAAAACGGAATTGCGAAAAAGATTAAGAAGAGAAATACCACTGTTGAAAACCCTGAAGGTGCTGAAATTATCAAATATTATTCGTCTGACATAGATGAAGATGGACAAAACAGGATGAGTCCCTATGGCTTATCACTTGGGTCAGAGCCAAACAGCAGAGGCAAATGGAAAGAAGTAAAGTCGTCGGTAGACCCAGCAGTGTTATTTATTGATAGAAATCTGCAACTGTTAAAACCAGGCGGATTGCTCATGATAGTTGTACCAGATGGAATCCTTTCAAACTCCGGGTATAAATATGTTCGCGAATATATTATGGGTAAAAAGAACCCTGTAACAGGTGAATTCGAAGGTGGCAAAGCGATACTGAAAGCAGTAATCAGCCTTCCACAGGAAACTTTTGCCCTTTCAGGTTCAAGTGCAAAAACGTCGCTGCTATATTTAAAGAAGAAAGAACATCCAGGAGAAAAACAGGGTCCTGTATTTATGGCAGTTACAGATGAAGTTGGATTTACAGTAAAGCAGAATGTTGAAATACAGTTAGGCGATGACCACAACGACTTATTAAAGATTGTGGAGGCTTATAAAAAGGGTATACCAGAGGAGGAACAATAATGTATTTTGAATATATATACCCAAAACTTATAGATGATAGAATAGATGCTCAATTTTTTACTCTTGAATACATAGAATCATTAGAAAAAATTAATAAGTTTAGAATAGAAACGCTAGGAAATATTTCAGAAAGAATTTTCGACCCTCCACATACTGCTCCTGAATTTGTTGATAAGTCAGATTTTGAAATGATTATGATTGAAAATATAACTTTAAATGGAATTGAAGGTAACTTTAGAGCAATTTCAGAAATTTGTCATAAAGATGTATTTAAAAATTCACATTTAGAAGGAAATGAATTATTGGTTAGTAGAGTGGGAAATTCAAGTGGTACTTTTGCATCGGTTTTTCTTTGCTACAAAGGAAAGAATGTATCAGGTAATATTTCTATAATAAAATTAAAAAATGAAGTAATTGATAAAGAATATGTTTTTGCCTATTTTAATTCTAATGTTGGACAAAACTCAATAAAGCGGAATATTGCTAACACTGCGAGAAAATTTTTGACTATTAATAATATTAGAGAATTCCAAATCCCTATCCCATCTTGTGAAATTCAAAAGTACATAGGAGATAAGGTTAGAAAAGCAGAAGAGTTGAGAGAAGAAGCGAAAAGGTTGAAGAAAGAGGCTGAAGAAATTATAAATAAGTCATTAAATTTCAAACAATTGGACTTGTTTTATAAAGGAATTAAAGTAAAATTCAAATGGATAAGTACCAATCTACTTACTGATAGAATTGATGGGAATTATTATGAACAAAAATATTTTGAAACTATTAACCATATTAAGAGAAATTCAAAGAAATATATAACTTTAAACAGTATAATAGATTCTATTTATAGTGGAAAAAAGCCTATATATGAAGAAAAAGGTGCAGAAGTATATTTTGTTCAAAGCGGAAATATATCGTCAAACTTTTTGGAAATAGATAACAAAGAAAAAGTAGATTTAAGCAAATATAGTCAGGTATTATTTGGAGATTTATTAATTGCCAAAGATGGTGAAACGATTGGAAAAATTGCTATTAACTTTACAAATGAAACAATTATTATTAACGAACACACGTACTGTATTAGATTAAAAGAAAATTATAAGTATTATTCTGCTTATATCTATTACTTATTGATTAATGATTATATAAATTCATTATTTTGCAGAGAAGCAACAGGAAGTGCACAAAAAAGCTTAAATTTTTCATTTGCTGAAAACATTATTATTCCTATATTAGAAGAGTATATAATTATGAATTTATATAATTTAGAATTAAGGCGGTGCAATAATATCTATCAATCTAAACATCTAATCCAAGAAGCCAAGCAAGATATAGAAGACCTGATAGAAGGCAACTTTGATATGTCAAAAGTAAAGGCGGATAATTAAAATTTTAAGTCAAAGGCAGATGAAACCTTTGGTAGACATAAATGAATTGGTGGAAAGTTTAAATAGTCTATATGACAATGGAGAAATAAAAAATAACACTGATTTACAATACCTTATAGGCCAAAACTTTGTTAAGGTTGCAGAGGATAGGCTAGTTATCACAAAAAAATGGATTAAGTTCAGCGGAAAGGCAGGCAGGGAAAATTTTATATCTTCACTTCTCTGTTTCTATCCGCCTCTGTTACTTAAATTGCTAAAAAAAGTGTACGAAGAGGCTTGTATTATAGGTCAGAGGGGGGACAGCAAAGCCTTGTACGAGTTTATAGACAGCATTCCTGAATTTGCTGAAACTATATTAAACATTAAGGATAAAGATGTAGAAGAGACGAAAGAAATAAAGTCTTTTTATCATGCCGTGTTTAATGGGTATCCTCAATATCCTTCAATACTTACAAAACTAAAAACCATGCAGCTGGCAGAGGACACAGAGGATGTAGAGTTATCACCGATGGGTAATAATCCTAATGAAATATGGATCAAGGGCAGGATGATAACTTCATCTGTAAACGTCCTGGAGTTAAAGGATAAAAATAAATACACCTTTACTCCCTATGAGTATAATGATGTTCCGGTGGAAGAGCCAGTAAAAGAGGTTCTTTCTTACCCATGGGAAACTTTTCTAACAATACTATTAATGGTAGCCATTGAATACCAGACTGCCGGTTTTGAAGGCTTATCCATAAGACCTACGGACCATACCAACTATTATGCAACCCAGCCTTTGGATTTTTACATTATTAATACAAAGGGCAGAGAAGTTAGGGTAGGAAGACTTAAAGATTTTGTATATGAGTTTTGTATTGGAAATGATATGTATCTTTTTCCAGATAAGGCTCCTGAAGTAGACAAAGTAGTTTTTGATATGATGGATGTACAGAAAATTGATTTTAAAGATGGGGAATATGTCCTCAATGAAAAATTTAAAGACCTGATATACTCAAAGGATATTATTATAAAAAACCGCTCAAGAAAGTTTAAAAGCACTCTTAAAGACTATATAGAAAAGTTGAGGAATACATTATGATTATCAAGATAGGTAGGGACAGATTTTGGGTAAAGACAGCCAATATAGAAAGATGGGCAGAAATTTTAAAATCTTTACCGAAGAAAATACCCTGCAACAGTAAGAAAGATTTAGCCAGAGATTATCTAGGCTATGAGATTGACAAGAGCGGGAGAATTGTGAATGCTGATGAGGCATATGGTCTTTTCGGTGCTGAAAAAAGTAGAGACTCTTTAACTATTACTGGATGTAACTTTATAAAGAAAATTAAAGATGGATATGAACTTACAGAAGGTGCCAATGAATTGGTAGAAAAATTTAAGCATGATGAGGAATGGGAAAAGGTGTTAGGAAGACAATTATTAAAGTATTCCATAAGAATTAGGGCCATTGCTTATGCTATGCTAAATGGAGGATATCTCTATTTTGAAAAAGGATATATGGGGAACTTTGTAAAGGCTTATATTATCCTAAATGACAAGAAGTTTTACATTTTCAGCAGCAAGTTCGATCAAATAAATATTAATAGTTTAATGAAGGAGAATCCATTAAAGATATTAGGCGTTTTTTGGAGAAATGAACTAGATGTTTCAGAAATAGAAGAAATTGAATTTAGAGGTGTTAATAAAGATTATCCTTCTTTAAGCTCTATGAGTACTTATTTAAAAACACCAATGCTGTTATTTGACTACTTAGGGTGGATTGTTGAAAGTGGAGATGGAAGGTACATTTTAGATAAACATAAGATAAAAGAGGATGCAGGTATTGATATATATGAAAGTTTAGTAAATGAAACCGATATGGATGATATAGAAATTCTACATAAATTAATTAAGGAGTACTCGGATGCAAGGGAATTTTTCCCAATAGAAATAGTAGGCTCCATGTTGAAAAAGATGGTTGACGGTGAGAATACCATGACAAATGAACGATGGATTGACCATTACTTTGTTACAGGTATAAACAAAGGGAAGTTTATAATTAAAGACCATGAGCAGGGACAGCCCAGGCATGGCAGGGGCTTGCTGGGGAAAAAAGATTATCAATTAATTAAGTTGGAGATTAGAGATTAGGAGGAATGGATATGTCTATATGGGCTCCCTTCGGTACCAGTGATTTTCCTTTAAATCAGCCGATGGTAGGGCAAAAAGAATTTTACGGGATTTTTAAAGGCTTTACGAAGACTATGAAAAGTGCAGGGATGGCAACTATTTTTCCGCTGATTTCAAAGTGGGGTGTAGGTAAATCCCGTATCGGTTTCGAACTTATTTCGGAACCTCTTGGAATGGACAAGGGCTGGATTGTTAATGAAGATGGTGTACAAAAGGAAGTAAGAATTTTCAAACCGAATTTCGAAGATAAGGTGCTACCGCTATACATAAGGTATTCCCAAATGTGCCATCCAGATTTAATTGGAGATAACTGGGTGGTTTATGGCATTTACACAGCACTGTCTTATTTAAGCAGAGAACCCGATGGAAGCATTCAGGGAAAGATTATGGAAGCCATTCAAAATGCCTTTTCTCCTGTAGGGTTTGATAGAAACATCCTTGGAGATTTACTGCAAGTAGACAGGGTAAATTTAAATGAGCTGGTTATAAGCAAAGAAAAATTGGATGAGTTAACCAGAAGAGCAATGGAGTATATTAAGAAATTCGGTATTGAACATTTTCTTATTATTTGCGATGAGTTAGAAACAGCTGGGGAAATTGCAAAGTATGGAATTGAAAAAGAGAAGAAACTGGTAAATAAAATTGATGGAGA
Organism: Petrotoga sp. Shatin.DS.tank11.9.2.9.3; assembly: GCF_003665005.1. Classification (NCBI taxonomy): domain Bacteria; kingdom Thermotogati; phylum Thermotogota; class Thermotogae; order Petrotogales; family Petrotogaceae; genus Petrotoga; species Petrotoga sp. Shatin.DS.tank11.9.2.9.3. The sequence continues at coordinate 360,139 of NZ_JGVT01000001.1, read as the reverse complement.
AGCAATTCAGGTAATTACAAGTGCTATAAAGCATGAAGACCCAAGGAAGAAATATCCAGAGGTTTCCTATCTTCTTTTGTGTTCTACAGTTATAGGAGGGAGTATCCAGGGGATAGGTGCTTTAGATAGAAGAACCGAAATGTATGAAATGCTTCAGAATTCCTTCGCAGATATATCGGATTATATAGCCTATCTTAACAATAAGGGTATGATACCTGAGTATCCAAAAGGACTGATAGAGGCAGCCTATACCATTGCAGGAGGTAACTTTGGTTGGTTCAACGTTATTATGAATAACGTAGACCAAAAGATGGAAGATAGTTTTGTCAAAAGACAAACAGGATATATTTTTGAAACCATATTAAATTCTAGCAACCGTTTTAAGGAAAGTTTGATTGATAAACCTGCTTTTGACTATATTCAGTGTGATGACAGATTCAGACAGACTATTAAGCATGCTCTTTTAGAGCAAATCCCTAAGAAGAAAACAAGCTATTCTGCGGAAGAAATAAATGCCATGATGGATGCAAAGGCAGAAGATGGCGAAAAGTTATTCAAAGAGTTTTACTGTGTGAAATTAGAAAAGGATGATTTGGCGGTTTATCTAAATTCTCAAGGCTACAAAAGAGAAACGAGAGATATATTTGTTAATAATTTCGGTAGCAGTTTTGATTTAGGCATACTTTTAAGAACCCTGAAGACTTTTTCTCTCAATGTAAAAGAAAATGAGTATATTGTTGGTAAGGAAGAAGAAACATTTTTAGACCAGGTCAGGATGTTGTATCCCAAGGATGATATTGAAGAATCAGCGAGAAATATCTATGGATATATTCTTGAAAAAATAGAAAAAGATGATATAAAAAAAGCAGAATATATTGGACCAAACTTTGCTTACTTAAGTCGCCTTGATAAAAGGTATAGAGTAGAAAAAGATGATTTTGGTTACGTTCCGGATACTGAAAAAAATAAAGAGATTGAAGCGCTAGTAAAAGAAATAATCAAAAACAGAAAAGAGGAAGTAAAAAGGGTTCTTTCGGGTACCTGCAGGGCTTTAGAGATAAATTACCCTGAGGAAAGTTTCTATACTATCGATGGAGTTGAATGTGTCAGGACCAAGGTAGAAGGAGGACCATATCTTGATGTTCATGAGGACAGAATAGTAGATATTATATGGGGCAAGGATGAAGAGAAACTAAAAGATGCACTGTTAGATAGCCGACTTTTAAAAGAAGGAGTTCATCCTGTTATTGTAATCTCTGATTCTGTTATTAGTACGGAGTACAATGAAAAATTTGTAAAAGAAAAGTATGAAGGCATAGGAAAGTGCTTGATATTTGTCAATATAACCAGACTACAAAAACATATTTTAGAGGTCATGTCCATAGATAAGGATATATTGGATATAAGGGAGAACAGAAATGTTGTTACTTCTACCTTCAGGGATAGAATTAGAAAAATCAGGGACCATTTTAACCTAAAGGCAAGGGAATGGTTTGAAAAATTAGATGGAGAAGGCTGGATATTAAGACCTATCATCTATAAGAAACATGATGAGAAACAAATAGCACTGCTGTCAAAGGCCTATAAGAAGATGCTCATCCATCACCTTGATTTTGAGGAACTTGGAAGCAAAAAAGATGTGAAATTGTCCGATGCAGAATATACCGAGTTAAAGAATGTTTTGAAATCAACGGCCATAGGTAGGATGAATGAGGGAAAAGGATATAAGGAAACAGGGTTATTCATTCATGAGGATGAAAATAATTACAGCATAAATATACCAGCCTGTATGAACAGAATACTGAAGTTTAATGGAAATATCAACAAATCCATGACTGATTACAGGAATAAATTTTTCTTCAGCCTTATACACGAGGTAAAGGCGAAACGCATTATAGAACAGTGGTTAGAGTTTATGATGGGGGTAAATCTTTTACTGAGAACCAGGGACGGTTTTATTGAGAGAATATCCAATTATAAGTTGGACGGCCGGTATTCTATGGTTAAAAAATGGCTGGAAGATGACTGCAAAAAAGAAATTGACAGCATGAAGAAGGTTATAAACGGTCCTTATTTGGATGTCCTTGAGAAGAATCAAATACCTTATTATAAAGTTCAGCTCCAAGAGGCTGAAAAAATTAAGGATAGCATTAATGTTGATGTGTTATCAGAAAAAGATGATAAGAATATGGAAAACTTCAGAGATGTCATTTCGAAGATTGAGAAATTTCTTGGGATTTGCTACCAAGCATATGAAAGCGATGGATGGAATAACATAAAAACTTATAATCCAAACATCATAAAGGATATTAAAATTGATGATAAGGAGAAGCCTTTGTGGTTTAGGGTAAGGCATATAAGATTGTTTATAGACTATATTAATACTTTAAAGGACCCGGCAGTAAAGAGTATTACAGATAAAATTGCAGAAATCAAGAAAAATTGTGAGTATGGCGGTTTTATGCTTCCTATCTCTCCGATAACGAACATATTGCAAAAGTATTGTAATGAACTGGAGAGCTCAACTGATTACGAAAAGATGACTATATCAGGTACAGGAACTATGGTTTCCTATGTAAATACATTAGCATATAAGTTAAAAGATGGGGATTTTAGTGGAGCATATAGGCGAATTGAAGATATTCTTGATGACTGCGGATTAGAGTTTAATGAAAATAATGAATTAAAGTGGGCTAATGATAGAGGAATAATAGGTGAGTATAAGGATATTTATAAGAATTTTACTTCTATCATTGACTTTTATAAGAAATTACCTGAAAGTAAAAGGTGGGTTGATTATTTTTCAGATGCACCAGAAAAATTAAGGAATCATACCGAGGTGAAGAATTTAAGCAATTGTATTAAGGAAATAAAGTTATTTGTTAACGGCGGTCTTGAACAGGAGATTGAAGATAACGAGCCTGTTATGCTGAGTAAACCTGATGAATTTTTGGCCTTTCTTAAAAAGAGGGTAGAAGATATGCAGCAGTATATAGGGCTTATTGAAGGTTATAGAACAAATGTAATGAATTTAGCAAGGACAAAGAAGAATGAGTTTTATGATAATTTGCTGATAAGTACCATAGATAAGATATGCAGAGTACAAGGTAAACCTCCCGTATCCGCGCAGATAAGCATGGAAGAGTACCCAAAAGAGGAAACTTATACTGCCACAAAAAAAGCGATACAGAATAAAATGAATTTGCTTGCAAGTGAAGGTGAATCATTCTTTAAAAATTCACTATTGATTAAAAAAACTACATTTAGTTTCTTTAAGCAGGTAGTAGAAAAGAATGGAGACATTAACTGGGATAACTACCTTGAGGAAAAGCGTGAGTTAGAATCGGTGAAACTCATTCGGACAAAGGTTGAGGTACTGTAATGGCTATTCAAATATTAGATGAATATAAGAATAGAACAGAATACAAGCTTCTTAAGGATTTTTATGATTGCCAGGTAGCCCAGATGAATTCACTGCAAACTGGGATTTTAGTTCTGCCTGGGATTCTATTAAGTAAACTGGGCAAACAACAGTTAGACTTGCTTAATACATGGCTGGAGGATAATAAAAACCAGTTAATACTTACACCTTCCTGGACTAAAATGAATTTAAAGGAAATCCTTCACTCATCGGTAGATATAGGAATAAGTAGAACAGATGATAATTATGAGGGAATTCCGATAGGCTTTTTGATTGATACCACTGTAAAAGATGTTGTATTTCAACAAAATGGAAAGAAATTTGGAATTCATTACAGGAAGAATACGGGAACAGGTCTAGTAACGGTAGTCACACTACCGTTATTGGACTATAAAATGATTCAGTTAGAAGATAAATTAAAGGCTCTTTTTAATTCCCTGCTTGTTGCTGAGGATGTTAAACAAGAATCCTTGGTAGAAACAAAAGATTTTATATTAGGTGATATTCATGTTTATTTGATTATCCTGACAGGGGCTGATATTGACTTAAGTCAATGCCTGTCAAATATAATTCATAAATATTTTGGAGTTTTCATTGATGAAGAAACTGCTAAGCAAGGATATCAAGACCTGATAGCAAATCAATATATTAACAAGAATGGGTTGTTGAGCAAGGGAATGGATGTGATACAAGAAAGGAATTTAAAATCCTTTATCAATGCTGTAAAACAAAGGAGAGAAAAAGAAGATGGATGGATTTGAAGAAAGTAATACTCCAATATCCCAAAGCATAGTGGCTAATATTCAATTAGGTCTTCCAGCCACAGTTTCTAGGTTATCATCCAAAATGCGGTTTATTGATAAAATAGCCCCTGTCCTAAAGGAAAGTGGGGTTGTTAGAAATATAGAATTAATAATCCCTCTCACTATCAAGGTATCAGGTATTGCTGCAACCAATAGGACTTCCAGTGCATTTGGCGGAATGCTATATGTCGCTGGGGCAGTAAGGCAGGACATACTTATAAGTGAAGGTTCTATTTATAAAACAAGACAGGAAAGTATCGTTGATGTAGATGAGATAGATGACCTGGATAATCAGAAAAAGTTGAAGTTTATAGATATTATCAATGTATATAAACTTCTGTCTGATTTAATGGAAGATGATGAAATGCCTGAACTTGTTTTGATAGATGTGCCTTTAGTACTTGAACGTTCGGATGCTCCCCTTGCAGATAGAAAGGATACTATAAAAGTTTATGATAAATGCAGGGAGACCATTAAGTTTTTCTGGGAGAAATATAAGGACATGGTATATCCATTTAATGAAAATGGAATTAAGATCGGATCAGTGGGAACAAAAAGGTTTGGTGCAATTATATATGCTCTGACTGAGGATAATTTAGTTTATATTCCAGATGATGTGGACAGTAGTATAATTAAAAAGATGGAACAACTAATGCCCAAAATTCAAGATGTAGGTATTAAAAGGCTGCTAACAGGTATTCTTGTAAAAAGAACAAGGACAGCAGCATTTCAATATGACGGATTAAATAAGGATAACAGGCTGGAGCCTGAAACTTTACGAGATGTGGGATTAATAGGCATGCATATTAAGGGGGGGAACACTACACTACCACTTTTGGTAGAAGTATTAGGGGGCGTAAAAGATTGGTCATCTGAAATGCTGGATGAACTGGCTTCTCAAATTATATCCATGATTGCATTTGACCAGAAGAAAGCACTACCACTGCCATTGTGGTATGCCAGATATTCTTTAAAGCCAGTTGAGGCAACAAATAATGGGAAAAATGTAATTTTAGGATACTATAAAACACAAACCAGGGAAATGCTTCAAAACGAGGCATTAGAGAACATTTGGAAAGAAGATTTGGATGTATTTGAGGACTGAGGAGTAGGAGTGATTGTAGTGGATAAATACGTAGGCAAACTTATCGGCAATACAGGCAATCCTAATGATTTAAAAATCGCCCTCGAAAACAGTTTCTCTGCTAAAAGAGGAGAGTTTGTAAAAATTAAACACAGAGAATCGGAAGAAGATGGGAATACATACGTTCTGGGAAGAATTGTATCCATATCCAGGAGTAATATTCTGTATAACTCTAATATGGGGGAGGGGCTGACATCTCTCGAGATACTACCAGGTGCTCAAGTTACCGGGGAGACTTTATTTGGGACTATAGAACTAGTGGGGTACAGAGATAACTATGGGCAGATAAAAATACCAAGGCGACCCCTTAATCCAGGGGAAAAGGTATATGGTGTTGATTATGAATTTTTATCAAAGTTTTATAAGTTTGATGAGAATACAAGCATTAACATAGGCAATTTGATTGGATACGACAAGGGGAATAATATAGTGCCTGTTTATCTCGACGTAAACAAACTGGTTACAGAACATTTGGCTGTGTTGGCAATGACAGGTTCTGGTAAATCGTACACTGTGGGTAGAATTATTGAAAGACTTGTGGCTGAGATGAATGGCTCAGTAGTAGTATTTGATGTTCATGGGGAATATGGCAAGGCGTTTGAAAAGGGAGAGATTCATTTTAATAACAATTTTGATTACATTGAGGATGAGAAAGAGAACGAGAGCATATTAAAAATTCAAGAGAATTTATTAAAGATGCTGAATGCTGGTGGAGGAATAAAAGTATATACTCCTCAGCTGGATTCTTTTGATTATAAATATAGTGCAAAAAATCATCATTTGGCCTTGCAATTTGATAGATTCGATATGGATGATTTATCTTCCATTCTCCCGGATTTAACAGAAGCTCAGGAAAGAGTATTGGATGTTGCCATCAGATATTGGAAAGCAAAATATAATAATCCGCCTCGGGATATTCAGGATTTAACATATCTCATTTCTGACGAACAGGGACTTGAGGAACTAAAAAGATGGGACAATTTGACGGAAGGGGAGGCAAAAGCGCTGAATAATCGAAGCGCAGCAGTTGCTTCTATGAAGTTGGGCCGAGTAATAAATGAAGCAAAGAGTTTTTATACAAGGGCAATTGGTGAACCTACAGATATTTATGAAATGATTGGGGAAAAAGGAAAGAGCGTGGGAAGGCTTGTAATTATAGATTTACAAGGTTTGTCAGATGATGCTAAGCAGATTATTACAGCGTTAATATCCAGCGAGATTATGAGGGCAGCATCAGATAAAAAAAGACAAATAAGGCCATGTTTTCTTGTATATGAAGAGGGACATAATTTTGCACCTGCAGGGATTCCAAGTATATCTAAAAAAATCATTAAGAAAATTGCAGCAGAAGGAAGGAAGTTTGGTACTGGATTTGCAATTATTTCTCAAAGGCCCTCAAAATTGGACCCTGATGTTACATCGCAATGTAATACAATAATTACAATGAGATTAAAGAATCCAGATGACCAGAGGTTTATTGCAAGAACGTCAGATATGTTTTCATCATCTGATATTGAAGAATTACCATCTTTATCAACGGGAGAAGCATTGATAAATGGTAGGTCAATACCTGCACCACTGTTAGTAAAAGTAGGAACAAAAGCACTTATACATGGTGGTGAATCCCCTGAAGTTATTAAGGAGTGGGGTACATTTAATGGATAGGGAAAAGATAGTTGAATTTATAAAGGAAGAGTTTAAAACAGGAAATATTAGGAACAAATTGTTTCCTATGATGACAAAATTTGGGGTAAGGGACTATTCAGAAACTGTCCATACTGTAGGTCTTAATTATATAACCGCAATAGGTAGATTTATTGATGGGGTTACGTCCCTTTCTGAATGTCCTGTGTTTCCATATTCTGAAAAAAGCCACTATGGAGAAATGGTTGCAGAGAGCCAAGCCAGTTACGGAATAAAAGTTAACGAAGTAAGACCGGATTCTATTTGGTATTCGAAAGAGGACAATAGTCCTATATTGATTTGTGAATTTGAAAGATATGAAAAGAATAGACGAAAAGATTTAAAAATCAAGGAAAAGATACAAAATCTGCTTCTTGCTTATCATCAGTTGGGCGAGAATGTACCTATTATACTGTTTGTATATTGGAGTTATGCTGGTAAGAATCCAGGGGATATTGATGAATATATATCAATATTGGATAAAGGCTTTAAGAAAAATGATGGTATATATATACAAGGGATAAATACTTTTAAAACGACCTATCTGGTTTATCGCTGTGTTGCTTCAGGCAATATTGATAATTTAACACTAAATCAGTGGGTAGAGGTAGGTTAATTATGAAGAAAAAAGCAGTTAATTTTCATCCACAAGTAGATTTGAATATAGGGGATAAGTATTTGTTGAAAGAATTTATTGATGAGGGTTCCTTTGGTTATGTATGGAAAGCTGTGAACTTTGAAAGCAGACAAACAGTGGCACTTAAAATACCAAAGGACCAGGAACGTGGGGATAATACCCTATCGGAAGGGAAAGAATTCATCGGGAGTTATCACCCAAATGTTATTTCTATATTCTGGATGGGACGCGTAGATGGAGTTTTTCTAATTGAAATGGAATATTTTAATGGGCATAAATTATCAGATGAGTTATGTGAAACTGGATTTAAGAGTCCCAGAACATTTGAAGAAATATATAATTTGTTTTTTCAAATATTGGATGGTGTAGAATATATACATTCAAAGATGATATGTCATGGAGATATTAAGCCTCAAAATATATTAATAGATGGGGAAATAGCCAAAATAACCGACTTTGGTACAAGCAAACTGATAGAAGATTTATTTATAAAAACAATTGATGGCGGAGGCACCTGGGCTTATATGGCTCCGGAAGTGGCTGGCTCGAACCGCAGGTATCTTAACTCTGATATATATGCATTGGGGGTACTTTTATACAAGTTTTTAACTGGCAGAACTCCTCATGAAACTGCCAATCAATTAATTAATAATATGCCTTATCCAAAACCAAGAGAAATAAACAATAATATACCTGAATCAGTTGAAGGAATAATCATGAAATTACTTAAAAGAAACCCCGAGGAAAGGTATCGGAGCATTAAAGAGATAAAAAAGGATTTCGAAGAGGTATTAAGGAATGGAAATAACAATATTATTTCTTACAACAAGCTGGTTGGGGTAAGATATGAGAAGGCTGATTGGATAGAAAGAGTAATCCGATACTATAAGAATAAAGAACTTGATAAGGCAGAATTACTGTTAAAAACTGAATACGAGAATGGAAATAAATCTGCTGAGGTATTGTATCACATTGCTTATACATATTTTCAGCAAAGAAGATATTTTGATAGTATGGATGTGATAAAAGATATTGATATTACACAGGTAGAGGATATCAGGCAAGAGGCATTAGAAGATAACCTTCTTTACTTAAAAGGGAAATTGTTTTTTGAACTTAAAAAATATGAGGAAGCAGTTAAAGTATATGAAAAACTAGTATCGAGAAATCCAGATGACTTGAACTATATATATAAACTGGCATGCGCCTATGGCTTAAATAATGAACAGGGAAAATCCATAAAGATTCTGGAGGATATTAATAAAAAGATCCCTGGAATGCTTTATATAATAAAAAAACTTGGTCACGCATACGACCAGAGAAAAGACTTTAAAAAGGCAAGAGCTTATTTTAATTATGCCATACGTTTAGATCCGAATGATACCCTGATTAAGAGTAGGCTGGAGGAATATAGTAAATATTTAAATTATCTTGGGTATTAGAGTGGGATGTTTTGATTTGATAGAAACAAAATTGTGATTCTAGTGTAAAAAGTCTTTTTTCTTAACCAAGAGAGATAAATATCAAATAGGTTGATTAAACAAAGATACAAAATATAGTTAGTAAAAATAGGTTCTCTTCCAAAAAGTGTGGTAGAAAAAAATGAAATATGAACAAATGATTAAATAATCTGGTATCATTTGGAGGAAAAACACAAAAAAAACAACAAAATACTTACTATTAAAAAATCCTAACAACCTTACCAAGAAAGGTAAAGCCAGACTCGATGAATTGATGGAATATCAACATCTTGACACAGTTCAAGCCTAGGGATTAGTACTTGAGTTTAAAAAGACATTCGATTACAAGGAACTTTCTTATGTAGCTAAGCATTTTCTGTTTTCCTTTATTGTCCTTGGTAAACTTAATTTAACTCCAGCTTAATTACCCAATATTTTCGTGAGAGAACCAAATTTTCTTTCAAACCATTTAGTTTGTAGTGTTCAAATAATGCTTTTTATCTCTGATGTAATCTTTGAAATACAAATATAATCCCTTCAGGGAATTCTTCAAGGCATTTTTCTGAAAATTAAAAAGTGTTTTGTCATTTGAAAGCTTAAGTTAAATTAACCCATACCACTTCGCAGGAGATTCCTCAAAAGAAATATCTTTTACAATGTTTTGAGGGTAGAGATTTGACATATATTATCTCATCAGGAAGTCTTTAGACAATTGGTCTTCTGGTATCTTTCTTTCTATAGGTAGATATAAATTTACTGGAATCATCAACTGTTTTAGGTAAGAACAAAGCATTGGCCCCATAATACCCCAAGGTAACCATCCTAGTCCACAACCCAATGCTGGAATTGCCAAAGACTTTATACCCTCATGTTTATATTGAGCTATAAGCCATTTTAATCCTTCTTCTATCCCTCTAAAGTCTGCTGCTTCTCTCCAATTGGTTTTTGTAGGAAAAAGCAAAAACCAGGTTTGTAAATTCAAATTGGTTAACTTTTCAGCTTCATCAGCCAGTATGAAGTCTAATGACTCCTCTCTTTTATAAAGGTAGGGTTTCCCCATTACTAGAGTTTTGTTCTTGCACAAATCCTGATATTTTACATATACGTCGGGAAATTGATATTTAGCCCTTGATGCAAGTCCCTTGCCCATAACACCCACAGTATTAACGCTAATAGTAAGAGTTTGCATTCTTGAAAAAAACATATCACCTTCAACAAGGGTAAGAGTTTCTGAAAGAGGAATCTTACGGGAAGGTTGGAAAAATAATTCTGGTTCGGGAATCACAGGAATATTTCCGTTGCAAATTGACTTAGCTTTATTTAGCGCATTTTCATCAGGCACATAAATTTCACTGATATAGTCAGGCTCTATCTCCTCTGGAATTAAACATTCAGCCATAATTTCTCGTTTGGAACCATCGGCGGAAGTCCACCATTCTTTATCAGCCTTTTCTCGTATACCTTTAAGGTGCTTTTGCGCCTTATCATATGGTAAAATCTCTGTATAAGGACTTGCAGCATTTCCAGTTGTGATAAATATATCTTTTTTCTCAAAGATGCTATTTCTAATACCGATAATTATAATATCTTCTGCCTTGACTCCACTAAAAAATATTACACGATAAAGCATAGCATTGCGTGGTTGGAAATACAAATTGGCGAAATCCCACAGATTTTTTCCCTCTGTAACTTTTTTTTCTTTTCTGCTAGCAACTATCGACGAATCGTAGATAGGAGTAAAATCAATTTTATCTTCTTCTATTTTTCTATGACATAAAATGCCCCTTTTTAAAATTGAAGCTAAGTTGTTTATATGAGTGATATAATAGAGTTCTCTTAGTCTTAACATATTTCACGCCCTCCAATTAATGGTCTGATTAATTTATAACCTAAAGCCTTGGGTTTGACTTTTGTGCTGTCGTGAAATTCTATTTCGCAATCGTTTACTTTTTTATCCATTTACCAGTAAGATTAGACAAAGTCTGTCTAATATCCAGCTTGTCTCGAGGGGAGGCAAGGGATTGGGATAGAGGTTGCCAAATCAACTTTGACTTTTTTGAGCATCTTTTCGTATTTCATAAAGACATATTCTGATAAGAACTTCTGCCTGAGGCATTAAATAAGACGCCATCTTCACATTTGCAATTTGTCAGTGTTTCCTTGGATTATTCCAAACTGGTAATACTTGAAAAATTGGTGTATGCCACTTGAATCTTGGGGTCCTACATTTATCCGTTTATTAGAGATGCGTAGTTTTTGTCATCCTGGTAAAAGCACGCTATAAAAACTCACTTACATTTCAAAGGTTAAATATTTTTTCTGGTCATCTTCTTTGTCTAATTTGTTTAAATTTAAAACGGCTAATCACTGGTACCAGAGCCACCAAAATAATCTAAATATATAACCTCACCACATTCCATGACTAAAAACTGCTTTATTGTGCGATAAATTTTACGCGTTTCAAATTCAGAACTCCCAGTATATTAGTCAAATACTCACTTCCATATTGAGGATTAGAATATAATGGATGTTTCATAAGTGTTTTCGGTATTTCAGTGTAAAATGTTGGAGTAAAAATATTCACTATCGTAACAATATAAGTGACTTTTGGACAGAAACTCTTTCAAATGTTCTATGCCATTCAGTTTTTCACTATTTATAACAATAGCAAAACAAATTCATACCTTGCTTTAATATATTTTTCTCTTAGATTATCAACAAAATCATCATCAAAAGTCGAAATTTTACTATCATAAACTTTCTTATACTCTTCTAGGGAGATCATAAAAATTCCCTTCCTTATTAAGCAGTATCAAATAGTATCTATTTGGATGATCTTCCTTGAATTTGTGCCCGTTCTCTTTAGCGAAGAGGATTTTCTGGGTTCAAGTTCCTTTACAAATAATTTATCGATAGCACCTAAATCTTTTGCGTTGTTATATGATATTCGCTCGTCTAAGATACTTTGCTTGCAACACGTCCTTGCATCTTAGATTCTGAGGCCATCGTAGTAATAGGACTAATATAATTATTCTTTTTAAACCCCTTATCTAATAGGGTTGTGAAATATCTCAATTCAACATCGTCAATTGTTGTTTCGTTTATTTCACCATTTTTTAGAAAGGATTTTGAAATATTCAACCTATTTTCAATCAGTGCCAAACAAGAACGTCTTTATATCTATAGGTTATTGGAGATGAATCTGTATTAAATAGCGGGTCAATATATATTGTTTTCACTTTTTCTTGAATTTTGGTAGGATCGTGTTTGGTGCTTGATAGTTTTCACTCTTTATCAGCCAGCCGTTTAAGGTTTTATCCAAATCCTCAAGATGGTTCAAAATCTCAAGCTCCAAATCCTTAAAGTACTTAGTATCAATCGGAAGGTGGTATATTTTTTGTTTAAATGCTTGCCATTAAATCAGTCTGAAAAACATCACTATTTTTAAAATTCTAGCGAATTATATCATATTAGATGTTTGTGAAAAAGATTAATTTGATTATAATTCGATGTCTTTGAACTGTTATCATATTCTTGACTCCTATGATAAAAATCAAGATTTTAGTAAAGAATCTATCCTATTTTTTATGCTAATATGAAATTATTGAAGTCCTCAAACACCCAATCGTTTTTTAAGGTCTCGTAAATTATACTTAACATTTTACGTGCGGTAGCGATTATTGCTTTACCGCCACCTTTCTTATGTTTCAACCGCTCGTAAAAACTTCTTATATACGGATTATATCTTATCGCTGTCAGTGCTACTTGTACCAGGGTAGTACGTAATATCTTATCGCCTCGTTTGGTTATTCGTCCATGTCTTATACTTTCATTTGAATCATATACGCGGGGTACCAGTCCAGCATAAGCACATAATTTCTTAGAATTATCAAAATCATTAATGTCACCAATATTGCTCAGAATTATTGTTGAACTTAGTTTACCTATCCCTGTTATACTCTGCAGATTTTTCTGGCCTTTCAATCCTTCTCCCTTTTCTTTTATCTCTTTTTCTATCTTCTTTATACCCTCATTTAACGACTTTATCTGATCAACAATTACCCCTATCTCAAACCGCCTTGTTTCACTCACTGCCACATTTCTAACCTCTTCTAATGCCTTCTCACTGGAAAACATTTCCCGACGAGTCGTTATTCCATATTCCAGTAATATCCCATGTATCTTATTCTTTAAGGTACTGCGTAACTTTACTAGTTTGTCTCTTGTCTGAATTAAACTCTTTAACTCCCTATTCTCTTCACTCATTACTCTTACCTCTGGCAATAACCCTTTGCTTAAATACTCCGCTATTATTTCCGCATCATGCCGGTCAGTCTTTTTCACACTCTCACTTATTACCTTGAACTGCGACGGATTGATTACTCGAGCTTTCTTTACCTCCTATTTTTTTCGGAGTAGATTCTTTACTGGTGACTCACCATCCTCCTATCCAGGGTCTTTGCCCTATGGTGACCATTCGGTAATAGGTCTGATTAATCTCTTTTACGGGATCTTTGTCCCAGTCAAGAATCCAATCTACTACCTATCCACTCCGGATATTATATTTTATTATATTTTACCTTATTCATCCGGAGTTATTGTCACCTCTTGATTTTTATCATATCATCTCTTTTTAGGTTAAGAAGATTGATCTTATTGCTCATACGAATATATCTGTTCCTGTTATTCATTATCATACTTATAACGAAAAGAGAATACTTAAAGTACTTTTTGAAAAGGAAAAAGAGAACAATGATCTTAATCTTTCAAGAAACAGGCCCCACAAGAAGAACGATAACCTTATAATACCTTCATACCCAACTTTAAACTAAAAAGCAAAGTAAAGAGCGACAATGGTAAATCTGTAAAAAAAAGAATATGAGAAACCTAAGACTCCATACCAACGTTTGCTTGAAAGCAATACTGTTAGCGAAAAAACTAAATCTCAACTAAAGAAAACATACGAAAGTTTAAACATGGTAAAATTGAGAGAGGAAACACCCCGAAGGGGGCTCAAGGAAATAAGTGTTCTTCTGGATAAATTATACAACATTCAACTAGCAAAAAGCAAATCAAGTTCAAAGACATAAATACTATCTAACCATTATCCTATTTCGATGACAATTAATTATGATCTAACACGGTCTAACATTCGTACGTTCGTAATATACTCTGGAAAACAGGAAAGTGGAGGAAATGAATTGGACCGGGGTTCAAATAAATACAAAGTTCAACAAGTACTCATGATAAACTACGATGGAATAAGAAAGGTATGAAAAGATAAAAGGAAAGATAGAAAAAGAAGAACAATTAGGTAAGGGAAGAATACATAAACAAGTTGAAAGAGGTGATACGAATGACAAAGATAGGAGCCTAGCTGTTTGAAGAAGGCATGGAAAAAGGTGAAAGAAAAGTAATCATAGAAATCCTAAACCAAAGGTTTGAAGAAGATTTTGATAAAATATTAGATGGAAAGGTCAGAAAAGCAAAAGAAGAAACCATAAACCAAATAAAGAAAAATATTTAAAGTATTACAGTAGAAGAGCTAAAGTAGTTATTGAATTAGTTGTCGAAGGCTAATGCAAATTAATGAATTTTTTTAGATTTTTAGATGATATAATGGGGTTGAAAACAAATTATATAAATCATGGGAAATAAGAAGAAGGTTAGGAACATTTTTAAAATTTCAATAGTTAAATAACTCACTAAGAAGGGGAACAGGATGATAATTGAAAGAGTTATAGAAGAAGCACAACCATATTTAGAAGGAATAAAGATCAAAGATGCAGTTATAGGAATTTCACTTATTGGTTTGGAACTGAGTAATAATCACATTGGCGTAAGTTACGTTCTACGTGAGAATTTAAAATCAGGTTGCTCTATCTTCCCGTATGTCCAGGACATTATTGGTAAAGATAGTTTAGAAATTGCCGAATGGGCTCTCACGGGTCAAGATGATTTGCAAAGGTCTATCGGCGTTGCCGTGTTGACAGCCGCTTCACGCTCCCTTCCTTTGGTTGATGTAGATACTTCTATTCACCCCTTTTCTATTGAAATCACACCAGAGGATAATGTTTGCTCGATAGGCTATATTCCTCAAGTTGCTAATATGTTCAATGGAATGGTCAAAAATGTCTTTATTTTTGATCGTGGGGTCTCACAAAAAGGTGGCATTTTTGGTAAAGTCCTTCCTGAGGAAAAGCAAAGAGACATACTTCCAAAATGTGAAATTGTTTTTTTAAGTGGGACTACTGTTATAAACCACAGCATAGAAGAACTTTTAAGTTTATGCGAAAATGCCCGAGAGATAGTTTTAATTGGGGCATCGACCCCGATGTTTCCCAATGCGTTTGTTGGAACGGGGGTAACTATTTTAGCAGGTTCTTGGTGGGATGAAGGGAAAAAAGATAAAATCTTTCGAATTATTTCACTCGCAGGAGGTATAAGCCAGATATCCAAATTTGCAATTAAAAAGAATGTAAGGGTATAAAAAAGCTTGTAAGAAAAGAAATTTTTAGCAAATGATGAGGTGGCTGAGATGGAACAATCCTTCGTTCATGTTTATACTGGTAATGGTAAAGGTAAAACAACCGCAGCTTTAGGGCTTTCTGTTAGAGCTGCACTTTCAGGTAAAAAAGTCTTTTTTGCACAGTTTATAAAGGGCATGGAGTATAGTGAGTTGAAAGTGAGCCAATATATTAAAAACATTGAAATTCAACAGTTTGGTAGAGAGTGTTTTATATACAAAAACCCTACAGAAGAAGACATAGAGGCAGCCAATAATGGCATGGATGTTTGTGAGAAAATTTTAAAAGGCTTTGAATACGATTTGGTCGTGTTGGATGAGTTGAATATTGCCTTATACTACAAGTTGATTCCGCTGGATAGAGTTGTAAAAGCAATCAGAGAAAGAACTCCATCGATAGAGGTCGTAATAACTGGGAGATATGCCCCAGAAGAAATTATAGAAATTGCGGATCTAGTTACCGAGATGAAAGAGGTTAAACATTATTACAACCAAGGAGTTCAAGCAAGAAAAGGTATAGAGTTTTAAATAACAGGAAGAAAATAAATAACTCAAATTTCTGCGAGGTTCGATTATTTAGGTATTCAAAAAATAATTTTCTGTTTTATTTTATTAATATGTATAATAAAAAAATAATGGTATAATAATATTAACAATGATAAGTTTTAGAGTTTCTAATTTTGTTCAATAAAAAAGGAGGAGATTTTTATTTCAAACTATCCAAATTTTCACACAGTGGCTATCGAGTATATGAATGATTCAAATTTAGTACATGAGGACCATCTTCACCCTGAAGTTATTTTATGGGTGAACTTTAGTGAAGAATCTAAGAAAGAATTTTTGGACAAGATAAAAAAACAAGATAAAGATTTAGCTCAGGATATCAACGATCACCTATCACAATTCAAAATTGAAGAAGAAATCGTACCAGTTAACTTACCTTTAGATGTCGATACCGAAGAAGAATTTGACAATTTTTTGTACTTCTTGGGTGAATTGGCAGAGATCGCTGATTTAAAAGCATATTCAGTGATTACTGAGGTATCGTTAGCCGATGAAGAGAGCGAGAAAGAAGGTTCTGAAGATCTATACAATTTCCCTGCAATATTCAGCGAGGAAAAGGAAGGTAGCTGCTATTTAACGGTGTTCGATTGGGATTTAAAAGAAATGGAAGAGTATTCTGGTAAGTTTGAGAAAAACGAAAAAGAAATTGAAGGTTTGAGATTTCCTTTCTTTCAAAGCTAACACTATAAAAAAACCCTCTGTATACGGAAAAGAGGGTTTTATACTTGTTAAAGTTAGAATGAGGTAGAGGGGGGCATAACATTGATAAAAGCAATAAACTTAACAAAAAAATTTAAGGATTTCACTGCTGTTGATGAAATCAATTTAAACGTGAATGCTGGGGAAATTTATGGTTTTCTTGGTCCGAACGGTGCAGGGAAAACTACAACGATAAGGATGCTCACAGGAACATTAAAACCAACCTCTGGTCAAATTTTCATAATGGATAAAGATTACAATAATTACGAAATGGAGATAAAAAGAGAAATTGGGGTTGTGCCTGATGAACCAAAAATGTATGAGAACCTCAAAGGTAGTGAGTATATAGAGTTTGTAATGAACGTATACAAATTAAATTCAAACGAAATTCATTCTCGATTCAACGAAATATGTGATGCCTTTGGGATAGATTACCTCAATGATTACATAGGTGATTATTCTCATGGTATGAAACAAAAATTAATGGTTGCCTCAGTTTTGATGAGAAAACCAAAGGTAATTTTTTTGGATGAGCCAACCGTAGGTTTGGATGCCCGAGCAGCGAGGATACTCAAAGAACTTTTACAAAAATACAAGAGCGAAGGCTCCGCGATATTCTTTACGACACATATCCTTGAAATAGCAGAAAAGATGTGTGACAGAATAGGGATCATCGATCACGGTAGGATCCTTGCAGAAGGTAATTTGGAAGAATTGAGATCTCTCTCTAAACTAGGAAATAGGAGTTTAGAGGACATTTTCTTGGAATTAACAGGGGGTAGTGAAGTAAAAGAAATAATCGACGAACTTTAGAGGGGAGGTTCTGAGACAATAATGAATGAATTAAAATTGTTGTTAAAATACTCCTATAAAAACAAATCTCGACCAACAAAAAATAAAAAAGGGATAGAAAGAGGTTCAGGTATGCTCTCCAGTGTAATGAGCTATCTGATAGTCCCAATAATTTTTTTAGCTGTTATTATTCCAACGATGCTTGCAGCAACAGGTTCTTTTAATTTAAATATTCCGTTGAATCAAATGGGTTTGGAGTCTAATTATACTTTGCTAGAACTAATGTTTGCGCCTTCCTTTTTACTTGTAAGTGCGATTTTTGTTTTACAATTTTCCCCATTAATTGTAACTACACTTTTCGATAACGATATGATGGACAACCTTTTGACCATGCCTATTAAAAGATCAACACTCTTTTTCTCTTCTACCATAGATAGTTTAATTATGTCTGGGATAGGAAGTGGGGCTTTCTTATCAATTGTTATTTCGTATATGATTTTAAAAGGTTCAAATGTAATTCTATCTATCTTGGGTATTATAGGTTTTTTTCTTTTTTTGATATCTATATCGATTGTAATAGGATTAATTATGTCTTTCTTTGTTGGTAAAACATCTGCAAAAAGAATTGCCCAATTAACTTATTTCATAGGCATTATCTTTATGGTCTTAATACCGCAATTTCTCCCCAGGATGATGACTAACGATCCACAAAACCTTGTGGAAGGGATGGGGAACTCCCTTAAAGTATTTATGAGTCCTTTTTGGCCACATGCTCAATTCATCAACGCTATAAACGGCAGTATCTTTTCTCTTATATTCATCTACGGTCTCTCGATATTGTTATTTTACTTCGTATATAGATATTCGAACAATCTTGATTTCTCAACCTCTAGGAAAAAATCAAAGGTTAAAAAAATTGAAAAATTTAAAACCAAACGTCTACCTCTTTTTGAAAAAGATAGGAAACTCCTTTTTAGAAATTCCCAATTGATTTTTATGATGATTTATCCGGTAGTATTGCCGTTCATATTCTTTTTCACAGGTATGCAAGATTTATCTTACATAGCGATGTTTTTTGTGTTGATAGCCGCAGACTATTCAGCTATGATTTCTGCATATATGTTGACTGAAGAAATAAAAATCTGGCCCGTTCCAAAGTTATTTCCTTTCAAAACAAAAACTATGGTGAACTCAAAAATAATGATTTCTACAGGACTTTATACAATTGAGTTTATAGCTCTTACAATAGTTTTCTCGATTCTTTTAAAATTCAATTTCTTTGATTTGGTACTTATAATTCCTACTGTCATATTGTTGTACTATTCATCGCTATTAGGAACAAGAATCTTTCTCAGTGATCCCAAAAGAGATATATCCCAAATGAACAAGGTTTTCAAAGGGAAAGAAGTGCTGGTTATAGAATTGATAACAATGGGGTACGCTGCGGCTATTTTCGGCTTACTGTTTTTTTATGACCTAATGCTTGACCGAGGTCCATTATGGATCTTCAAAAATATCAGCATGCAACTCACTTCTCTAATAATACTCGGAACAGTAGCGGTGCTATTGTTTGTGATTATAAGATCTATTGGAAAAGAACAAAGAAAGATAAATCAATACATAGAAGCAATGGAATAACAATCAAAGGATGGATCTAAAAATTGTATTGAATTTCTTTAATAGTATAATAAGCCCTCTCTGCTAATTTTCAGAGGGTTTTTCTTATTTATTGGAATGTGTGCTATCATATATTTTAGCAGGGTTTTCTTTATGGGTGGTTACGAAACGATGGAAGTATTTCTTCATTCTTATAGGTGGATTGCGGAACGATGGGAGTAATTCTTCCTCCTAATAGGGTGGGCTGTGGAATGACGGAAGTATTTCTTCATTCTTATAGGCGGACTGCGGAACGATGGGAGTAATTCTTCCTCCTAATGGTCGGGATGCAGGGTGAAAGGGCAAAAGATTCTTTTCCTTATGGGCGGGCTGCGGGGCAAAGGGGTGCTAAAGTAAGTTTTAGAGCTTCTTAAAAGAGTAATTATAAAAAAGGGGGAGCAACCATGGCAGGAAATAAACAATTGAAAGTAACTATTTTATACGATAACACAGTGTATGACAAAGATCTCCAAGCTAATTGGGGATTCTCTGCTTTGATTGAAGTAGAAAAAGCACCTAAGATTTTGTTTGATACCGGTGGAAGTGGAGATATTCTGTTAAATAACATGAAGAAGTTAGGAGTTGATCCATCTACAATAGACGAAGTTTTTATATCTCACAACCACTATGATCATGTGGGAGGTTTGTCGGGTTTTCTCTCAAAAAACCCCGATGTGACGGTTTACGTTCCACCCTCTTTTAAGGGAGTGAAAAATGCAAAAGAAGTTATTACCATAAAAGGTCCTAGTGAAATACATGAAGGCATTTATTCCACTGGAGAATTAGAAGGGATTGAACAATCCCTTTGTGTAAAAACTGAAAAAGGAATAATAATCATAGTTGGATGTTCTCATCCAAAGATGGAAAATATATTAAAAACCGCTTCAACATTTGGAGATGTCTACGGAATCATTGGAGGGTTGCACGGAACACCTGCAGAATCTTTGAAAGGTTTAAAACTAATTTGTGCAACACATTGTACCCAACACAAAGATGATATTAAAAGGCTTTTTCCAGAAGCCTATATAGAAGGTGGCGCTGGAAAGGTTGTTGAAATTTAAAAATACTAAAGACAATAAAATATCAAAACATATTATACAAGGGGGATGAGGAATGGAAAAGTCTGTAAAAATAAGCAGAAACATGTTTATAACCTCAGCACTAGTTATTTTTTCTATCATGATGATCTCAGGGGTATTAACAATTTTATTGCCTGCGGGGGAGTATCAAAGAGAGTTTATAGATGGAAGAACAGTCATCGTAGAAGATTCTTACCAGACAATAGAAAAACCAAATTATCCCTTTTGGCGATGGTTTACCGCTCCAATCGAAGTATTATGGAGCTCTGATGCACCCCTTATAATCACTATTATTGTGTTTATATTGGTAGTTTCCGGTTCGATCTATATTTTGAATAAAAACCATGTCATTGAATACATCATTAATAAAATTGTTAAAAGGTACAGCAAACAAAAAAACGTTTTATTAGGTTTGATGATTCTGGTTTTTATGCTTTTAGGTGCATTGATGGGGATTTTTGAAGAAATTGTTCCTTTAATACCGATTGTAATAATGTTTTCAGTTTCCTTGGGTTGGGATGACCTAACAGGTTTGGGGATGAGTTTACTCGCAGCAGGATTTGGTTTTTCTGCAGCAATAGCGAATCCGTTCAGTTTAGGGGTGGCACAAAGAATAGCTGAAATCCCACTTTTTTCGGGAATAGGTCTCAGAATAATTATTTTTATCACTACTTACCTACTTTTATTCTTTTTTTTGAGGAATTATGCTAAGAAGCACCAAAAAGAGGTTGTTGATCAGCAAATAGAAACCATCGATTATGATGTAAATACTTCAAAAGCTTCTAAAATATTAATAACAATAATTTCAATTTTGTTTATACTGATTTTAATTTCTGGTTTTACAGGGTTCATGAGCGGCCTTATGTTGCCCGTTGTGGGTGTGTTATTCATGGTAGGAGGTTTTTTATCGGGTTTAGTGGTTGAAAAAAGTATTTCTAAGGTGTTCAAAGATTTTTTAATAGGGATGAGCAATCTGTTGCCTGGAGTTATATTGATTCTCATGGCTATGTCGGTAAAACTGATAATTACCAATGGAAAAATCTTAGATACGATATTGTACAATGCATCTATTGTTATATCTGAATCTGGAACTGTCGCTGCAACTTTTTTGATTTATTTGCTTTTTTTTATTATGAATTTATTTATAGGTTCAGCTTCCGCAAAAGCATTTTTGACTATGCCAATTATAGTCCCTTTGGCAGATTTGGTTGGAATCACGAGACAAACCGCTGTACAAGCTTTCGTTTTTGGAGATGGGTTTAGTAATTTGTTGTATCCAACTAACGCAGTGTTGTTAATCTCGTTAGGAATAGCTGGAGTTAGTTATTTTAAATGGTTCAAATTCATTTGGAAGATTCAGCTTGCTGTGTTTTTTCTTTCTTTGCTATATTTGTATATTGCAGTAAAAATAGGATACGGTCCTATATAACAGGAGATAGAGAGATGTATGATTATTCCTATAATTATGATGAATGTAGAAACAATTTTTACACTTTTGAAAATGAGCTAAAGAAATATTATTCTACAGTTTCTAATGATTCCTATTCAATTGAAGAGGACAGTTATATTGATAGTTTTTTATGTCAGAACGAAGGTAACAGAAAGTTATTTCTTATTACAACAGGCGAGCATGGAATAGAAGGATACGCAGGTAATGTGTTCATGCAGATATTCGTTAAAGAGTTTTTACATCGAATAAAAAATCAAGAGATTTCGTTGTTTCTCATTCATTCCTTGAACCCTTGGGGGATGAGGCATAAAAGAAGAGTAAATGAAAACAACGTTGATTTAAATAGAAATTTTCTTTATCAAAACGAAGACCTAAACAACGAGTCATACGAAAAAATGATAAGGTATTTCACTAAAAAAAGGCCGGTTGGTGTTTTAGATTCAAGTTTAATAGTAGGATTTTTTGAATTGCTGCCTTATTTATTAAAATTAGGCACAAAAGGGATAAAAGAGGCTCTAACCAAAGGTCAATATGTTGATAATAAATCTATTTATTATGGCGGAAAGGAAGAAGAGAAATCAACTGAGTATATAAAAGAAATCTATGAAAGAGTTTTTAACACCTACGAATTTATCCTCCATTTAGACATCCATACTGGGGCAGGTCCAAAAGATAAATTGTTGATTGTTGACTCTGCCTTTGACAAAGAAGATTGCAATACCAGAGAAAAGCAATTTAATTATTCTCCTATTACCCAAGCAAAAAAAGAAACTTTTTACAGTATAAATGGAGATATGATTGATTATATATACAAAAAGTATCAGAGTACTTCGAATTTCTATTCTACATGCTTAGAATTCGGTACATATGGTGAAGGATTAATAGGTCAACTGAAAAGTATAAAAAGTTTGGTTTTAGAAAATCAAGCTTGGTGGTATGGTACCAAAAATACTCAAGTAAGATCGAAAGTTGATAAATTATTTAGAGAGATGTTCTTTCCAGAGCGTAACGAGTGGCGAAATTCTTTTGAAGAAGATACTAAAAAGGCATTGAATGGAATATTGAAATATTTTGAATTTTTAAAGTAGAGAACAAAAGCATACTATAACTTTGAGATATGTTTTTAATAGATGCAAACTTAAAAAATTGGAGGGATATAATTTTGAAAATTAGCATAATAGGAACGGGAAGAGTGGGTTCAAGTGCCGCTTTTGCTTTAGTAAACGCAGCAGTTGCTGACGAGATAGTTCTTTACGATCTCAACAAAGAAATGGCAGAAGGTGAAGCATTGGATTTACTACATGCTACAACCTTTCACAAAAGAATGATCATAAGGGCAGGGGAGTATAGTGATATAGAAGGAAGCGATATAGTAATAATTACAGCAGGAGCTGCTCAAAAGCCTGGTGAAACGAGATTAGATTTGACCATAAAAAATGCTAAAATAATAAAAGGCATTGCAGAAAATATAAAAAAATATGCTCCAAATACGTTGATAATAAACATTACTAACCCTGTTGATGTTATGAGCTATGTTGTGTGGAAAGTAACTGGTTTTGAATCTAATAGGGTAATTGGGACTGGAACAATATTGGACACCGCAAGATTAAGAGCCTTAATAGGGAAAAATTGTGGAGTTTCCCCAATGAGTGTTCACGCCTATATAATAGGTGAACATGGTGACTCAGAGTTGGCAGCGTGGAGTTCGGCAATGATTGGAGGTGTTCCAATTAAAGGTTTTTGCCGTAATTGCCCGTACAAAGATAATTGTAATAAAGATCTGAGTAAGATTTTTGATGATGTAAAAAATTCTGCTTACACTATAATAAGCAAAAAAGGTGCAACTAATTATGGAATAGCTTCAGCAACTACTGCACTGGTAGAATCGATAATTAAGAATGAAGGAAGAGTATATACCCCTTCCGTGTTGTTGGATGATGTGTACATAGGATATCCTGCGGTTATAAACAAAGACGGGGTGGAACGAACTATCGATATAACTTTGAATGATGAAGAAACAGAAAAGTTTGAAAGTTCAAAAAGCATAATAAAAGAGTATCTCGAATCAATCAAAAACTTACTTTAAGGGGGAGAGCAACTATGAAAAAACTTGTAAGTATTTTTTTATTGCTTATACTGTTTTCTATGACTCTCTATTCAGTCGAATATGTAACCCTATCATCAGAAATAACAGAAAACTTAGGTGGAAGGGTAAGTATTCCCTTTTTTTACGGTACAAAGGATGCACCAAGTGCTTTTCTTTTAAATAGTTACTTAGCAAAAGATGTTGAAGATTTCTTAAGTGAATATCTCGATCAGCTTTATGGCCTTAGAAATAGTATAGACGAATCTGAGGAATCATACGTTCAAGTAGTTATAGAATCAGAAATAGGATTTGTTTCAGACAGTTTTGTGAGCTTTTACACTGATTATTTTTCTTATGTTTATCACCAGGCTCATCCAATGACTACAAGAGAAACGTACAATTACGATCTAACTCTCAGTAAATTCCTCAATCTCTACGATTTCTTGGATTTATATAGTGATGACACAGGCGAATCTTTTCGAATAATCAAAGAAAGCATTATCGAAGAAATAAATGCAGACCCTAAAATTTATTTTAATGTTGATGAAACTCTAGATACAATAGGGTATGATCGAGATTATTATATTACAAATGAAGATTTTGTTGTAGTCTATCAACATTACGAAATTGCCCCATATTCATCCGGTATAAGAGAGTTCAAAATACCTCTTAAAGAATTGGGCATAGAAATTCAATAAATGAAGGGGCGCTAATAAAGACTAAGCACAGCGTAGAAAAAAGTTCATCTTTCAAAAATAATTAATGGAGGGAAAACAACAACATGGATGTAATAGAAATAATCAAACAAAGAAGAAGCATCAGAAAGTTCAAGCAAGATCCCATCGATGATAAAATATTGAAAGAGTTAGTAGATTGTGCGAGGTTAGCACCTTGCGCTTCAAATAAACAACCACTAGAGTTTATCGTTGTAAAAGATAAAGAAACTTGCGAGAAAGTCTTTGAAAATTTGGGTTGGGCTAGCTACATTTCCCCAAAAGGAACTCCTAAAGAAGGTGAAAAGCCAACCGCATACATTTTTATTTTAGTCAACAAACAAAGAGCTACGAAGTGGATTGGTCACGATATAGGAGCTGCCTTTGAAAATATCTTGTTAGCGGCATGGTCAAAAGGTATAGGTGGATGCCCAATCGTTACTATCAACAAGAAAAATGTAAGAGAAATCCTAAACGTCCCTGATGAATATGAGATCGATACAGTAATTCCTTTAGGTTATAAAGGGCATGAATCTTTTGCAGAAAACAACGACGAGAAGGTTGAATATTATATGGACGAGAACGGCAATTTCCACGTTCCAAAAAGACCTCTTGAAAAGGTTATTCATTTTGATAAATTTTGATTATAATTATTGATTTGGAACACAGGGAGGACGACAAATGGCTCAAAATAACCTTGATACCAAAACTCTAGAAAACTGGCTTTGGGAAGCTGCTTGTAAAATAAGAGGACCTATAGATGCCCCCAAATACAAGGATTATATCTTACCTTTGATATTTTTAAAAAGACTTTCTGACGTATTCGAAGACGAATTGAACGAGTTATCTGAAAAGTTTGGTTCACTTGAGACAGCCGAAGAATTTAGCAGGATTGATCCAGGGTTAGTTCGTTTTTATTTGCCACCAGAAGCAAGATGGTCTGAAGTTGCTAAAAAAACTACAAATGTCGGAGAATATTTAACTGACGCCGTAAGAACAATTGCAAGATACAATCCCAAACTTCAAGGTGTAATAGATATTGTAGATTTCAACGCAACTGCAGGTGGTCAAAGAATTATAAGTGACGATGTGTTGGTAGCATTAATTGATGTTTTAGGAAGACATCGCCTTGGCTTAAAAGATGTTGATCCAGATATTTTAGGTCGTGCATACGAATATTTGCTGAGAAAATTTGCGGAAGGTTCTGGGCAAAGTGCTGGTGAGTTTTACACCCCTGGTGAGGTAGCGATTTTGATGTCAAAAATCTTAGACCCAAAACCTGGAGATGAGGTCTATGACCCTTGTTGTGGATCTGGGGGCTTGCTGATTAAAGCTCATCTGAGATTTAAAGAAAAATACTCAGAAGACAGAACTAAAGAACCTCTTAAATTCTATGGGCAAGAAATCTTGCATTCAACGTATGCAATGGCAAAAATGAATATCTTTATACACGACATGGAAGCACAAATTGCCCTTGGAGATACGATGAATAGACCTGCGTTTACAACTTCAGAAGGACCGCTCAAGAAATTCGATTTAGTAACTGCAAATCCCATGTGGAATCAAACATTCTCACAATCTGTTTATGAAAACGATCCTTACAATAGATTCGTTTTTGGATACCCTCCATCAAACAGCGCAGACTGGGGATGGATTCAGCATATGTATGCTTCATTGAAAAATGATGGTAAGATGGCTCTAGTAATTGATACAGGTGCTGTATCAAGGGGTAGTGGAAATGTTGGAAAAAATAGAGAAAGAGATATAAGAAAAGAATTTGTTGAAAAAGATCTTGTGGAATCCGTTTTATTACTTCCAGAGAATTTGTTCTATAACACTTCAGCACCAGGGGTTATCATAGTGATTAATAAGTCAAAACCAGCACAAAGGCAAGACCAGATACTTCTCATAAACGCATCAAAGCTCTATGAAAAAGGAAGACCTAAGAACTTCTTGCCTGATGAGAGTGTTGAAAGGATAGCAGAGATCTATCTCAACTGGAAAGAAGAAGAGGGAATAAGTAAAATTATTTCTAAAGAAGAAGCCGCGAAAAATGATTATAACTTAAGCCCTTCCCGCTATGTTGCCCAGAATGGAGAAGATGAAACATTGCCGTTGGAGGATGCTGTTGTACAATTAAAAGAGGCAGAAGAAGAGAGAAAAGAAGCCGATGAAAAATTAGAGGTCATTTTAAAAGAGATGGGATTATGGAATTAGATCTTAATCAAAAAGAAGAATACAAAAAAACAGAACTGGGATTATTGCCGAATGAATGGGAAGTTGTGAGGTTAGGGGATGTTGTTCAAAAAATGAAGGCTGGAGGAACACCAAAGAGAGGAATAAAAGAATATTGGAATGGAGAAATACCTTTTGCGTTAATTGAAGATATAACTTCTTGTGGATTATATTTGTCAAAAACAAAAAATACAATCACAGAAGAAGGGTTAAAGAATTCTAATGCCTGGATAGTACCTGAGAACTCGCTTTTGTTAAGCATGTATGCAACAATTGGAGAAACAGCAATAAATACTATTCCATTAGCGACTAATCAAGCGATACTAGCAATAATTCCAAAGGGTAATTTTGATAAAGTTTTTGGGGCTTATCTTCTTAAATTTAATGCTGAAAGGTTGAAAATGCAAAATATTCAAAGTACACAAAAAAATGTAAATAAGGGTATAGTTGAGAGTTTCAAAATCCCCGTCCCTCCGCTCTCTGAACAAAAAAAGATTGCCTATGTCCTCTCTTCAGTACAAGAGGCAAAGGAGAAGACTGAGGATGTTATAAAAGCATCAAAAGAACTCAAAAAGTCCATGATGAATCACCTGTTTACTTATGGGCTTGTAAGTTTGGAAGAAGCTGAAAAAGTACCGCTCAAAGAGACAGAAATTGGCTTGATTCCTGAAGAGTGGGAGGTTATGAGACTTGGGGATTTATTTAAAAGTAAAAATATAATAATACAATTTGGGTTTCCTTGTGGTAAATGGAACGACAAAGGTTTAGGCGTACCACATCTTAGACCTTTTAATGTAAGTAATGATGGGCAAGTTGTTCTTAATGGCCTTAAATTCATTAATATAGAGAGAGATATAAATAAATATTTATTGAAAAAAGGAGATATACTTTTTAACAATACGAATAGCGAAGAATTGGTTGGTAAAACTGCTTATTGGAATAAAGATGGTGATTTTGTTCTATCAAATCATATGACAATTATTAGAGTGCTAAATTTTAATTTAATAAATTCTCAATTCTTAGCCAATTATTTACATAAGAAATGGTATGATGGATTTTATTTAAAGATCTGCAGAAGGCATGTTAATCAAGCAAGTATTAGTTTGGCAAGATTGGAACAAATTCAGATTCCCCTTCCTCCCCTCTCTGAACAGCAAAAGATCGCTTCAATCCTCTCAGCGATCGATCAAAAAATCGAGGCGGAAGAAAACAAGAAAAAAGCCCTTGAAGATCTCTTTAAATCGCTTTTACATAATCTTATGACCGCAAAAATAAGGGTAAATGATTTGGAGAATGTTTTCGATGAATAAAAAATAATTTTTTCTTACTTTTGCCTAAAGCAAAGAGAAAATATTATTAATTTAGTGGAGAAAAAAGTGAGAAAGTGGTGGTGTAGCTATGGGCTTGGGAGATGAAAAATATTCTGCTCAGGATCCAATTATAAAATACGTACAAGAAGAATCTGCTGAATATGGATCATCAGAAGGAAGCAAGGTTTTTCTGAACCTTGGTTGGGAATACGTCAAACCTGATGAAGCCTTGAGGCTAAAAGGTGGAGAAAAAGGCTTAATATTCAAAGATGTATTTATAAAGCAACTTCAAAAACTCAATCCTGGGTTTATGGACCATCTTTCAGCAGAAAAAATATTAAAAGATCTTGAAAGGATTCCACCCAATATACAAGGTAATTTGATAATCTGGGAATTTTTAAAAGGACTTAAAACTATATTTGTACCCAATGAAAAAAGAGAAAGAAACGTAACTTTTTTAGATACCTACGAAATAGATAGAAACATATTCCAAGTTACCGATGAATTTACATTTACAAATGGGAGCGAAACAATAAGGGCAGATGTGGTGTTTCTTATTAATGGAGTCCCGTTTATACTCATAGAAACGAAAGCACCTCATAGAATTGATCCGCTTAATGAAGCATATAAGCAAGTAAAAAGGTATCATCAGCAAGCACCAGAACTTTTGGCTGTTTTACAAATATTTGGTTTGATAGATGTGATTCGCTTTTATTATGGTGCAACTTGGAACCTTTCAGGTGGATCCCTCTTCGAATGGAAGGATGAATTAGATCAAGGTTATGAAACGTTAATTAAAACTTTTTTTGATAGAAAAAGAGTAATAAAGATACTTACTGATTTTATTCTTTTTACAAAGCAAGATGAAGAGCTTAAAAAAGTTGTGTTAAGGCCTCATCAAATGAAAGCCGTTGATAAGATAATTGAAAGGGCTAAAGATCCTTCAAAGCAACGAGGGTTAATTTGGCACACTCAAGGTTCTGGTAAAACTTACACTATGATTGTAACGGCGAAAAAAATAATAGAAGATCCCTTTTTTGAAAATCCGACAGTAATTATGCTTGTTGATAGAAACGAACTTGAATCACAGTTGTTCAGTAATCTGAAATCCGTTGGCATTGAAAATGTAGAGGTTGTAGAAAGTAAAAAACATTTAAGACATCTTCTTAGAACTGATAAAAGAGGTTTAATTGTTAGTATGATTCATAAGTTTGATAATATTCCTGCTGATTTAAATCTACGAGAAAATATTTTTGTTTTATTAGATGAAGCTCATAGAAGCACGGGTGGGAAGCTTGGTACATTTTTAGAAGGAGCTTTACCAAATGCAACTTATATAGGCTTTACTGGTACTCCCATAGATAAGACAAATTATGGGAAAGGAACGTTTGTTACATTTGGTAAAGATGATCCCCCTAAAGGATACCTTGATAAATACAGCATATCAGAATCGATTAAAGATGGCACTACCGTTCCCTTGTATTATACGTTTGCGCCAAATAAAATGATGATTGAAAAAGATGTTCTTGAGAAAGAATTTCTAACACTGGCAGAGACACAAGGGGTTAGCGATGTAGAAGAGCTTAACAAGGTTTTAGAAAAAGCGGTAAGACTTAAAAATATGCTAAAAAACAACGATAGAGTTCAGTTGATATCAAAATTTGTAGCAAGGCATTTTAAAGAGTACATCGAACCAATGGGTTTCAAAGCTTTTCTTGTCGCCGTTGATAGAGAAGCCTGTGCATTATACAAGGAAGAATTAGATAAACACCTGCCTCCTGAGTACTCTAAAGTTGTATATAGTCAGAGTCAAAACGATCCCCCGCAAATGACGAAATATTATTTATCTGAAATGGAAGAGAAAAAAGTTCGAGAGAACTTTAAAAAGCCTGGAGAACTACCAAAAATTTTAATCGTAACCGAAAAATTATTAACTGGGTTTGATGCGCCGATTCTTTATTGTATGTATTTAGATAAACCGATGAGAGATCACGTTCTTTTACAGGCTATAGCCAGAATCAATAGACCGTACAAGAAGGATGAAAAAGATAAAAAGAACGGCCTTGTTGTCGATTTTGTTGGAATTTTTAATAATTTAGAAAAGGCACTTGCTTTTGATTCTGAGGATATAGAAGGGGTAATCGAAGATATTGAACTTTTAAAGGAAGATTTTGCTCAACAAATGGAAATTGGCAAAGAGAAATATCTTTCTATCGTTGCCAAAAAAGATAGAGATAAATCTGTAGATGCTATCTTAGAGTATTTTAGGGATGAAGAAAAACGTAATGAGTTTTATGTGTATTATAAGAAGCTGTCTGGTTTGTATGAAATATTATCTCCCGACAAATTTTTAAAGAAATATCTACAAGATTATGATACCCTCTCAAGGATGTATAAGATTTTGAAAAATGCGTACGAAAAAGGTGTATCTGTCGATGAGGAATTTACAGAGAAAACGAAGAAATTAATTCAAAAATACACAAAAAATAGTAAAATTAAAGATACATTGGAAGTTTTTGTGATAGATGAATATACTTTAAAGAGGATTGAAGAAAGTAATGCTTCAGACGTTGAAAAGGTTTTTAATTTATACAAGAGTATTGAGAAGACGGTAGAAGAAGAAAGCGTAGAATATCCAATTCTCATTACAATAGGAGAAAAAGCGGAGAATTTACTTTCCTTGTACAAAAACAGACAGAAGAGTACAGAAGAAACTTTAAATGGCTTAAAGAACTTGGTACAAGAAACAAACGACAAGAAGAAGGCTCAAAAAGAAAGTGGAAAATCAGCAGCATTCTTTACACTCAAAGAATTATTGAAAGGTGAATCTATCGATGATGCCGAGAATATTGCTGAAGAGTTCGAAAAAAAGAAGGAAACTTATCCTCTTTGGGATAAAGACGAGGATCAAAAAAGAGAAATGAGACGAGGATTTTACAAGTTATTAGGGCCGAAAGGGCTCAAAGGCGAAAAAATAAAACAGTTATTCGAAAAATATCTCTACATTCTAAAAGGTAGGGATGTAAATGATTGACCCAGTTGATTTTAAAGCCGAAGTTTGGAATTTAGCTAGAGATATTAGGGTCCAGCCAAAAGAAATTCATATTCGTGAAATGAGTAAAAAATGGGGAAGTTGCTCTTCAAGAGGTAGGTTAACCTTTGATAAAAAACTTTTAAATGAGCCAAAAAGTTTTAGATTTGAGGTAATTATTCATGAATTATTACACTTGAGATACCCAAAACATGGGAAAATGTTCGATGCTTTAGTGCAAGAATATCTCAATAGAAACATTGAAAAAAACTAAAAAGGGGTGGAAGTTTTGTTCGAAATATCCGAGAAAAAGAAGTTAGCTCAAGATGTATACAGTGTTTGGGTTGAAGCGCCAAAGATAGCAGCACATGCACAACCTGGTCAGTTCGTTATAGTTATATCAGAGGAAGATGGAGAGAGAATTCCTCTAACTATAGTTGATAAAACTGAGGATAAGATAAGACTCATATTTCAAGTTGTTGGTAAAAGTACGAAGAAAATGGCAACTTTTGAAAATGGAGATTCCTTTGCCCATGTCGTTGGACCTTTGGGTAATCCTTCGGAAATCGATTATTATGGGACGGTATTATTGATTGGTGGAGGCATTGGTGTTGCCCCGATTTTACCTATTTTAAAGGCGTTGAAAGAAAAAGGCAACAGGGTAATATCGATTATGGGAGCAAGAACCGCTGATCTTTTAATTTTAGAAGATGAGTTTTCACAACTTTCTGATAAGTTGATAGTAACAACAGATGATGGATCAAAAGGTATGAAAGGTTTGGTTACCGATGGTATGAAAAAAATAGTTTCAGATGGAGAAAAAATAGATAAGGCTTGGGCTATTGGACCAGTTATAATGATGAAGTTTGCCACAAAGACTGCTCAAGAACTCGGTTTTCCAATAATAGTGTCTTTAAACCCAATTATGGTAGATGGAACAGGAATGTGTGGTGGGTGTAGGGTAACAGTTGGAGATAGCGTTAAATTTGCCTGTGTGGATGGTCCTGAATTTGAAGCTGAGCTCGTTGAATGGGATGAATTGTTAAAGAGACTGGGGCAGTACAAAGTTGAGGAGAAGGAGTCTTTAGAAGAAAAAAAGAAAAAACGTCCAAAAAAGATTTTGAGGAATAAAGTTCCTGTGAAAAAACAACCTCCCGAAGAGAGAAAGCATAACTTTCAAGAGGTTGCATATGGTTATTGCTTGGAAGAGGCTATGATGGAAGCCGATAGATGCTTACAATGTCCTGATAGCGCATATAATTGTATAAACGGATGTCCCGTTGGTGTAGATATACGAGGTTTTATAAGAGAGTTGAAAGAAGGTAATCTTGCCAAATCTGCAGAAATACTGAAGAGTTACAACAATCTACCGTCTATTTGTGGAAGAGTTTGTCCGCAGGAGAATCAGTGTGAAGGTGCATGTACCCTAGGTAAATCAGGTGCTTTTGAACCAGTTGCCATAGGTAGATTAGAAAGGTTTGTGGCGGATTGGGAAAGAGTTCAAAGAAAAAGTGAAAAGAATAATATCCAAGTGTCTAAAGACAATGTCAAAGGAAAGGTTGCCGTTGTAGGTGCAGGACCTTCAGGACTGACGGTGGCAGCAGATTTGGCAAAGATGGGATATTACGTAAAAATTTTTGAAGCCTTGCACAAACCCGGAGGGGTCTTGACCTACGGTATCCCTGAGTTCAGACTTCCAAAAGAGATAGTATTTGAAGAAGTCGAGTATGTTAAATCATTGGGAGTGGAAATTGAGACAGATGTTGTTGTGGGAAAGACAATTACAATAGATGAAATGAGAGAAGAGTTCGACGCTATATTTATAGGTACAGGTGCGGGGACCCCCAGATTCTTGAATATCCCAGGGGAAAATTTGAACGGGGTTTACTCTTCAAGTGAATTCTTAACAAGGGTTAATTTGATGAAAGCATATAAGTTTCCTTTGGTTGATACTCCGGTTAAGGTAGGCAAACATGTGGTAGTTGTTGGAGCAGGCAACGTCGCGATGGATGCTTCAAGATCGGCGTTAAGGCTTGGTGCCGAAACCGTAACAGTGGTGTACAGAAGATCGGAGGAAGAAATGCCAGCAAGAAAAGAAGAATATGAAAACGCCGTTGAAGAGGGAATCAATTTTATGTGGCTGACTAATCCAATAGAGTGTAAAGGAAACGAAAAGGGAGAATTGACAAGTGTTGTCTGTCAAAAGATGAAATTGGGAGAACCTGATTCTTCTGGTAGAAGAAGACCTATCCCCATTGAAAATAGTTACGTTGAAATACCCGCAGATCTTTTTATCGTTGCTATAGGTCAAGAGTCAAACAAGGTATTACTCAATGCATTTCCTGAATTGAAACTGAATAAATGGGGTTATATAGAGGCAGATCCCGTTACCGGGGTTACTTCTGTTGAAGGAGTTTGGGCAGGAGGAGACATAGTTACAGGTGCAGCAACCGTTATCGAGGCAATGGGGGCAGGTAAAAGATCTGCTAAGGCAATAGATGAATATATTTCTTCTAAGGTAGGAAAATTTTGATGGATTTTGAGAAAGAAAGTAGAATGATGGTTGAGTATCAGCTAAAAAGAAGAGGTATAAGCGATGAAAAAGTTCTAAACGCTTTTTTGAAGGTTAAAAGACATTTGTTTGTTCCAAAAAATCTTGAAGAGTATGCATATGATGATTGCCCTTTGCCTATTGGCGAAGGGCAAACTATTTCTCAGCCCTATATAATAGGCTTAATGCTTCAACTATTAGAGTTAAAAGAAAACGACGTTGTTTTAGAAATAGGGACGGGATCTGGTTATCAAACGGCTTTGTTGGCAGAGATTGTACGCTTTGTTTATACGATAGAACGAAATGAAACGTTAGCCCAAAGAGCAAAGAATAAATTTGAGGAATTAGGGTATAAAAATATTGTTTTAGAGGTTGGAGATGGAACAAAAGGGTGGACAAAAGAAGAGATTGAGTTTGACGGAATCATAGTTTCAGCGGCAGCTCCAAAGGTTCCTGAACCTTTGTTTTCTCAACTTAAAATTGGTGGTAGAATGGTAATTCCAATTGGTTCTAGAACCTTTCAACGTTTACATAAAATAACTAAGTTAGAGGATGGAAATATGAAGGTTGAATACTCTGATGGATGCATGTTTGTTCCTTTAATAGGTGAATATGGTTGGTGAGAGTGTTTAGTTAAAATATAAAATATCCCGCAAAAAGCGGGATATTTTAATAATTAATATGGAAAAGTTATCTCAGGAACTTCAAATGATCCAATTTGGGAAGGATCTGATGGTATTATTAATTTGTCTTCTTTTATCAATTTTTTTAGATATTCGATTTCTACAAAGTATCTAATGGGCACCATGCTTCTTGTGTATTTCATTGGCGTTATACTGACACCGTCTTCTTTCATACCTAATCTAAAAACACCAGATTCAAAGGTTCTTACGGACATGGCGGATTGAATGCCTTCAAAAGCAGCTGTGTCAACCCTTTTCATCGCACTTGTTAATACGTAACCCGGAGCCATGTAATCTTGATCTACATCCACGCCTATTGCAAAATAATTCTTTTCTAATTCATAGTATTTATCGATGATTTGCTCCAAAGATGCATTTTGGGGGAGATTGTACAGATTGCTTCCTCTTTCTTTAGCAGCATCAATTACTCCGTTACCCGTAGGCCCAGCCGCATGAAAAACAATGTCTGCTCCGTTCTCCATCTGTGTTAAAGCTAAACTCTTTCCTAAAGCAGGGTCATTGAAGGTGTTTGCATAGCCTGATACGACTTGGACATCTTCGTTATGTAATTCATTGTATACTTTAACCCCTGCTGCGTAGCCAGCTTCGAATTTGGTAACGGCAGGAACTGGAACTCCTCCTATAAATCCAACTTTTCCTGTTTTACTCATCATTGCAGCCAAATAACCTGCTGGGAAGCTTGATTCATGCTCGTTGAAAACATAACAAACTACGTTTGAAGGGACTACTTGTCCAGGAGACGGTTCGATATCTATCCCTACAAAATAAACATCAGGAAATTGGGGAGCTACGTTGAAAAGAACATCCGTCATCATGAAGCCCACTGCGATTACAACGTCTGAATCTCTTGCAGCGTTAGATAGATTTGGTAAATAATCTGTTTGTTCAGATGATTGGATTACTGCAATTTCTACCCCTAATTCGTCTCTTGCTCTTAAAACACCTTGCCACGTTCCGTCGTTGAATGATTTGTCTCCTAGCCCTCCTACGTCGGTAACCATGGTTACTTTGAAAGCGTAAATAGTAGAAAATAAGAACAAAACAACAAAGAAAACACTTAGGTACTTTTTCATAAAAATCGCCTCCTATGTGGTTTATAATATTATAGCATATTTATAATTTAAAGTTTTACGAAGAGCAATTTTATGATTTAATGATATTTTGATGATATAATATAAAAAAGAATTAAATAAAGGATGGGGAGTTGGAATGAAGGTTAAAAACTCTTTTTCCTTACGAATAAGGAGCAGGGATGAAGAATAAAGATCCTTTATCCATATGGGTGGGCAGCGGGGCGAAGGGGCGCTAACAGATGTTTTAAAGCTCCTAAGGATAGTAAAAATATAATAATAAACAAAGTAATGAGGAGATACTTATGAAGAAGATTCTATTGATATTTTGCATATTACTTCTTCCTTTTTCCCTTTCTCTATCCTTTAATTCTCCAAGCTTTATTTGGAGTTACGTTACGAGCTACCAAACAGATGAACTAATGTATTGGAAAGTTAACTATACCCAAAAATTAATAGACCTGATTGAAGATTATTTGCCATTTTTAGAAAGATCAGGCATAACTCTTCCTATCACTTCGGATGTTGAAGTTCATTTTATTGATGTTGGCCAAGGTGATTCAGTTTATATAAAATTACCGAATAATGTTGATATTTTAATTGACGGTGGTAATAATTGGTATGGTGACGATGTAGTTACTTACCTCAAATCCCAAGATGTTGATGATATAGAGTATTTGATAGCTACTCATCCTGATGCAGACCATATAGGTGGGTTAGATGATGTTTTAAAAGCCTTTGAAGTTGAAAATGTCTATGCCCCAGATGTTTCTCACACCACGAAAACTTACAATGATTTTGTTTTAGAAGTGAGGAATGAGGGAACTTACATTAAAACAACTAAGGCTGGGATTACTTTAATTAATCCTGCTTTAGCGGCTGTGATAGGTTGCCCTTCATTCAGCAATGTGTATTTTGTTGGACCGGTGAAAAATTATGGAACAGATCTTAATTCTTGGAGTGCTGTTATGAAGTTAGATTTTGGAAATTCTTCTTATCTTTTCACTGGAGATGCCGATAGAATTTCTGAAAAAGATATGATAGATAATAGTATGTTTTTAAAAGCGGATGTTCTTAAAGTTAGCCATCATGGGTCCGATTCTTCGACCTCGCAAGAGTTTTTAAAGGAAGTTAGTCCAAAATATGCGGTTATATCTGTGGGTAAAAATAATAATTACGGTCATCCAGCACAGGAAGTATTAGAAAGATTGGAAATGTGTAAGGTAGATCTTTTTCGTACAGATTTGCAGGGACATATTATAGCTATTAGTGATGGGAATAAAATAAATTTTAACGTTGAACCAATTAACATTGTTAATCTTATGGAAGATGCTCAAGAATCAGCACCACAAAAAACTTCTATATTGATTACGTATTTAGATGTTTCTGATGAAAAGGTTACTATCTGCAACAACACTGATAAAGACGTTGATTTAACAGGATGGGTTTTGGTTAGCGAAGTTGGGAACCAAAAGTTTAATTTTCCAGATGGATATATACTTAAAGCTGGAAAATGTGTGAATATTTTGTCAGGCCGTAACGCAATAGATGAACCTCCAACTAATTTAAAATGGACGGGCGCTTATATATGGAATAACGATAGCGATATTGCAGCCCTCTACGACGCAGAAGGGGTACTAATAAGCAGGGTTGAATTCTAACGTTTTGTCAACTACAATAATAAAAATTAATTAGAAATTGTGATTTTATGTTAAAAAAAATGCTTGAAAAAAGAGAACACTTATGTTATAATTTGTATGCTCAAATGAAGTTTCTATATTTACGGGGTCGTGGCGCAGCTGGGAGCGCGCTACCATGGCACGGTAGAGGTCGTGGGTTCAAGTCCCATCGACTCCACCAATATGAGGGAAATATTCCCTCATTTTTTATATATTAAATCTTTTATTCTGCGGAGTGCTTAGCTGGATAAAGAGTGAAGATTCCTAGTTCCTTAGGGGTGGGCAGCGGGTTTGGAATCTGAGGCTCATTCGTTAGAAAGTCTGGTTGTTGGGTTTAAAAGATGCTTTTGAGTTTAAAAGATAAAGATCCCTTTCCTTATGGGTGGGCAGCGGGGCGAAGGGGCGCTAAAAACGTTTTTTTACGTTAATATTCACCACGGCAAGGAGGCAGAGAAATGGAAGAGTATCTAACTTTTGATGATGTGTTACTACTACCGCAGTATAGCGAAGTTGTACCGAGCAGGGTTGATACTACATCTTATTTAGTAAAAAATATCCATTTAAAGATCCCTTTTCTTTCTGCAGCGATGGATACTGTGACTGAATCCCAAATGGCAAAAGCTATGGCAAGAGAAGGTGCCGTTGGTGTTATTCATAAAAATATGTCGATTGAACAGCAAGCCTATGAGGTTTCAAAGGTAAAAAAGACAGAGAACGGGATTATATACGATCCCATAACAATTACGCCCGATACAACCGTTAAAGAAGCTGAAAAGATCATGAGAGAGTACAGAATTGGTGGATTACCAGTTGTGGATGATGATAAAGTTCTTTTGGGTATATTGACCAATAGAGATATTAGGTTTGAACAAAATATGGAAAAGAAAGCTAAAGAATTGATGACTCCCTACCAAAATTTAGTTGTAGCTGGTTCACATATATCTTTGGAAGAGGCAAAAGAGATACTTCATCAAAATAAAATAGAGAAATTGCCTATAGTAGATGATAAAAGACATATAAAAGGTTTGATAACGATAAAAGATATTACTTCCGTAATCGAAAACCCAAACGCAACACGAGATGATAAAGGGCGTTTAGTTGTTGGAGCTGCTGTTGGTGTTTCAGATGGTTTACAAAGAACGCAAGAATTAGTTGATGCAGGAGTCGATTTTGTTGTTTTAGATTCAGCCCATGGACATTCCAAAAATATTATTGAAACTTTAAAAAAGATAAAAGAAAGATTCCCGGAACTCCCTGTAATTGCTGGAAATATTGCTACTGCTGAAGCTGCCAAGATGTTAATAGAAAGTGGAGCAGATGCAGTAAAAGTTGGAATTGGCCCAGGTTCTATTTGTACCACCAGAGTTATTTCCGGTGTTGGGGTACCACAGCTAAGTGCAATTATAAAAGTTTCAGAAGAAGCGAATAAATACGGCGTTCCTGTTATTGCAGATGGTGGGATAAGATATTCTGGAGATATCGTCAAAGCTTTAGCTGCAGGAGCCTCTACCGTGATGATGGGAAGTATTTTTGCAGGTACTGAAGAGGCACCTGGCGAAACGATAATTTATCAAGGTAGGAAGTTTAAAACATACAGAGGCATGGGTTCGATAGCAGCTATGGAAAGAGGAAGCAAAGATAGATATTTCCAAGAAGGTACACCAAATGAGAAACTTGTGCCAGAGGGTGTTGAAGCTATGGTAGCATACAAAGGTGAGGTAAAAGATGTTATAATACAATTAGTTGGAGGAGTCAAAGCTGGAATGGGGTATGTTGGGGCAAAAGATATCAAGGAATTACAGCAAAAGGCTAAATTTATAAAAATTACAACCGCAAGTATAACAGAAAGTCATCCACATGATGTAAAGATTACACGTGAAGCTCCGAATTATTTCTTTTCATCTTAGTTATTGATTTTTGTGGGTTGTGGGAGAAAGGATAAAAATTCTTTTATCCTTATGGGTGGGGAGCGGGGAGAAGGGGCGCTAAAACTAAGATTTAGAAGATATTCTTATAATTAAGCTTCAAAATTAAGGCTCTGATTTTAAAAGGGTCAAAGGGCGGAGCCCTCCATCGCAGTATGGTTAGGGGCCGCTGGTCCCTCGTGGAGTATATGGAAGGGGAAACGATAGTATATATTTTAATGGAGAGGAAGTTATATGCAAACAAAAAACATTTTAGATTTTGAATATTCGGATTTACAAAGTTACTTACTCAATGAATTGGGACTTGAAAAGTTTAGAACTGATCAAATTTGTGATTGGATTTATAAGAAAAGAGTTTTTGATTTCGAATCGATGACTAATTTATCTAAAGACGATAGACAAAAACTCAGTGATAATTTTAAAATATCTATTCCTCATATTGTTAAAAAAGAGGTTTCAAAGATAGATGGAACTACCAAATATCTTTTGGAGTTAGAGGATAGGAACACTGTTGAAGCCGTAATTATTTACTATCCTTCAAGAACGATAGCATGTATATCAACACAAGTTGGTTGCCCACTGAAGTGTTCATTTTGTTCTACAGGACAAAGCGGCTACGTTAGAAATTTATCGACAGGTGAGATCATTGGTCAACTGTTAGCTATGGAAAAAGATAAAGAGATGGATGTAAAAAATGTTGTATACATGGGAATGGGTGAACCATTATTAAATTTTAACAACGTTGTTCAAACCATAGAGATATTAAACCATCCAAAGATGAAAAAGTTAGGGGCAAGACATATAACCATTTCAACCGCGGGAATTCCTCAGAAAATTGAAGAATTAGGAGATTTGAACAAAGAGTTTCGACTTTCTGTTTCACTTCACGCACCAACGAATCTTCAAAGAGATCAAATAATGCCAATAAATCATAAATATCCGGTAGAGCAGGTTATTCAGTCATGCCGAATTTATCAGAAAAAAACAAAAAAGAGGGTTACTTTTGAGTATATTTTGATAAAAGGATTTAATGATTCAAAAGAGGACGCTTTGAAATTAGTTGAACTATTTGGTGATTTGAAAGTGATGGTTAATTTAATTCCTGTCAATGAAAATCCAGCGGGCTTTGAAAAGCCGTCAAAAAGGTTTATTCAAGCTTTTTTGGATACTCTCGTTAAGAATGGAATTGATGCTGTGGTGCGAGCTGAGAAAGGTAGTGATATATCAGCCGCATGTGGTCAATTAAGAACTAGAGAGTTAAAAGAAGCTAATAGGTGAACATAATGATTAAAGTAAGAAAATTAATAAAAAATTTGATATTTTTTATTTTAGGGATAGTTGCTTCTGGAATATTTGCCTTTTTTTTTATGACAGTTTTTGCCAATAGTTCCAATATGGTTGAGATTCCATATTTGATCGGAGAAGATAAAAAGGTAGCAATCTCTTCTTTAGAGGAATTAAATCTAATTCCAAACGTAGTAGGTAATGGAGAAAAAGTTTTGTATACCGATCCTGAACCTGGAACAAAGGTAAAAGAAGGACATCACGTAATAGTCCAACTTAGAGAGATGAATACTCTGAAGATTCCTGATCTGATAGGTATACCTTCCGGAGTAGCACAACAGTTTTTAAATGAGTACAACATAGCTTTTGAAATTAGAAATCAATTAACCTATAAACCTGAAGAAAATGATGTGGTATTGAACATGTCTCCAACACCAGGAAATAATTATAGTGGAGAAAGGGTGATTCTCTATGTCGGTAAATATGAAGGGAGTAATCAATGAGTTGGAGAAAGGGTATAGTTGTTAGATTTCATTCGGATATGGTAACCGTTCAAGATTTGGAAAGTAATCAAAAAATTAACTGCTTTCTCCCTGGTAGATTCAAATTACAGAAGATTAGGCCCATTGTTGGCGATTATGTAGAGTATTCTAAGGACCAACAAAATACTTATGGAAGAATCGAAAACATTTTAGAGAGAAAAAATGAATTATACAGACCTAGAGTAGCTAACTTGGATCAGCTTGTTTTAGTTACATCAATTAAAGAGCCTCGAGTAGATTTGATAGTAGTCGATAAAATTATAGTTCTCGCTGAAAAAGAGAAGCTTGATGTAGTCATAGTGTTAAACAAAACGGATTTGCTTGGTAGTGACGAAGAAAAAAGAGAAATGGAAAGATTTATAGAAATATATGGTAAAATTTATCCTGTGATTCCTACATCGAAAATAACGAAAAATAATTTAGATATATTAAAATCATATTTAAAAAACAAAGTATCAACATTTGCAGGTCCTTCTGGAGTTGGAAAGTCCAGTTTATTGAATGTTTTAGATCCAAAATTGAAACTTAGAGAAGGAGAAATCTCCAAAAAATTAGGTAGAGGTAAACACACAACAACTTATGCTGAACTGCTTTATTTTGATTTTGGAGGATATATAGTCGACACACCAGGTTTTTCGAGTTTAGAGCTAAGGGGAATAAAAAAAGATGAAGTAAGGCGTTATTTCAAAGAATTTTTGGAATTTGACGGTTTTTGCCAGTTTTCGAATTGTTCCCATACGGTTGAACCTGGATGTGCAATTAAAGAGGCTGTAGAGAACGGACAGATTTCATTGAGTAGGTATACCAATTATTGTCAAATATACGAAGAAATAGAAGATAGTTCACTAAAATTACAATAGGGGTGTTTCAGTTTGATAAAAATATATCCTTCCATTTTAGCTGCTGATTTTTTGAATTTAGCTCAAGAGGTAGAGAAAGTTTCTAAAGATGCTGATGGAATACATCTCGATATTATGGATGGAGTGTTTGTTCCAAACATTACTTTTGGTTTTCCAATCGTGGAATCGATTAGGAAAAAATTTAAAGATATATATTTGGATGCTCATTTGATGATAGTTGAACCAGATAAATATTTAGAAAACTTTTCTAAGTCTGTGAATAGCATAACAGTGCATTATGAAGCGGTCACACATCTACACAGAACTGTATTAAAAATCAAAGAGTTGGGGTGTGAAGCAGGTGTTACTTTAAATCCACATACTCCAGTGTCACTTTTAGAAGAAATTCTACCATATGTGGACAAGGTATTGATTATGTCGGTTAATCCAGGATTTACTGGACAACATTTTATAGAAACTACTTATGAAAAAGTGAGAAAATTAAGAAGACTCTCTGATGAGAAAGGACTGAATGTTGAAATAATGGTTGATGGAGGAGTGAATAAACAGAACATTGGATTACTTCACCAAAGTGGCGTTAACACTTTTATCATTGGTGCCAGTGTGTTTTATTCAGAAAATCCTTCACAGGAGATAATCGAACTAAAAAAGGTGGCAGAAGATTTTGAGTGACGTCTATTTGGCTACATCAAACAGAAACAAGGTAAGAGAAATCAATGAAATCTTGCAAAATATTGATATAAATCGAAGTATCACTGTTAAATATATATTTGATGAGATAAAAGAGGATAATTTTGAAGTAGAAGAGTATGGCGAAACTTATGTAGAAAATTCTGTTATTAAAGCTTGGGCTTATTCAAAATTAATAAAAAAACCTGTTTTTTCAGATGATTCTGGTTTGTCTATAATTGCACTTGGAGGATTCCCTGGCGTGAACTCTGCAAGGTTCATGGAAAATCATTCCTATGAGCAAAAGATGAAGGAATTATTATCAATGCTGGAAAATGAAAAAGATAGAACCGCTTATTTTGCCTGTGCGGCGACGTATTTTGACCCTCAAAAAAATATTTTAGTTACTTGTCAAGAAGAAGTTTATGGTAAAATAGCATTTGAGATAAGAGGAAAGAATGGTTTCGGTTACGATCCTATTTTTATTCCCGATGGATACGATTATACATTTGGAGAACTGACCAAAGACGTAAAAAATAGC
Organism: Petrotoga sp. Shatin.DS.tank11.9.2.9.3; assembly: GCF_003665005.1. Taxonomy (NCBI): domain Bacteria; kingdom Thermotogati; phylum Thermotogota; class Thermotogae; order Petrotogales; family Petrotogaceae; genus Petrotoga; species Petrotoga sp. Shatin.DS.tank11.9.2.9.3. Next base: position 317,025 of record NZ_JGVT01000001.1, on the reverse strand, counting down.
ATAAGTCATAGGGCAAAGGCTATAAAAAAGTTGCTTCTTTTTTTAAAAAGTGCTAAAATATTAGAAAATAAAGAGTAATTTTTCATAATATTGATTCAAAAGTGGATATTTTTTTGGTTTTATGGTATAATTTCGTTGAAGTTCCGTAGAATCAGGATTTAAGAATCTTTATCTGTTGAAAGGGGGAATGTTTGTGAATAAGAAAGATTTAGTTGATGCTTTTGCAAAGAAGGCTAACGTAACAAAGAAAGATGCAGAAAGTTTCGTTGATGCTTTTGTTGATGTAGTGTCTGAGGCTTTAAGTAAGGGTGAAGAGGTTAAGTTAGTTGGTTTTGGAACTTTCAAAGTTCAGAAAAGAGCAGCTAGAAAAGGTGTCAACCCACAAACTGGAAAAGCTATTAAGATTCCAGAAAAGATGGTTCCAAAATTCGTTCCTGGTAAAGAATTAAAAGATATGGTGAAGTAAATTCCAAAAAATGGGCAGGATTCCTGCCCATTTTTTTATGATAAAGACTTGATCACATGGGAGGGTTTCAAGTGATCTGGGCGATTTCAGATATCCACGGTATGTACGATACTTTAATTTCGCTTTTAAAACGGATACAGATCAAAGATTCTGACACAATGATTTTTCTTGGTGATTATGTGGACAGAGGACCTGATTCAAAAAAGGTGCTGGATCTTTTGATTACTTTAAGCAAACAGAGGAATCGTATTTTTTTAAAGGGGAACCATGACGATATGATGGTCGACTATTGTCAAAAAACTCATGAGTATGGAGAAGGTGTCTGGTTTTACAACGGTGCATTGTCGACAATTAAAAGTTTCAATAACAATATTGGGGAAGAGTACATAAACTTTTTAAAAGATCTACCTCTGTATTATGAGTTGGAAGTAGAAAACGAGAAATATTTGTTTGTACATGCGGGAGTTAATCCAAAAAAGTCACTTTCAAAACAAGATAAATGGGATTTGTTGTGGATAAGAGATGAATTTTTAAGTATGTCAGAAAGGTATTTTAATTATACCGTTATTCATGGACATACTCCAACATTGTACTTAACAGGGGAAGATAAGATCTTTGTGAAACGAGATAATAATAAGAAAATAATAAGTGTAGATATAGATACGGGATGTGTGTACGGTGGGAAATTGACGGCCTTTGGAATCACTGAGGATAACAGACACGTAGTTTTACAAGCTGTTTGAAAAATCGATTTAAACTTCTTTAATCGTCTTTAATTGCCTTTAAACTCTTCTAATTAAAAATACTTCGACTTTCTAACTTTTTCAAAGAGTGATATAATTAAGGTTGAATAGTATCTTCTCTCTGAGAGGTGTGAGACAATGCTGAAAAAACTAAAAGATTACTGCAATTATTCACAGAGCCAGATTTTGAAACAAATTTTGGAAGAAAACGGTATACAAGTATTTTTAAAATCTCCCATTGGAATAGGTGGAGAATATTTCGGTGAAGGAGCAATTTACGATTTATATGTTGAGGATAAAGATTTTGAAAGCGCGATAGTTATAATTGAAGAATTGGAGAAGGGAGGAATTACTTTGTCTGAACTTAAAAAGACTCCGCTTTATGAAAGACATATAGAACTTGGAGCGAAGTTGGGAGAATTTGCAGGTTGGGAGCTTCCGTTATGGTATTCTTCTATTATTGATGAGCATAACGCAGTAAGAAATTGTGTTGGAGTTTTTGATGTATCTCATATGGGTGAATTATTTGTGCAAGGGAAAGATGCTCAGAAATTTGTAAATCACCTTATTACGAATAATGTGGAAAAGATACCCATTGGTAAAATTGTGTACTCTCCTATGTGTAACGAGGATGGTGGTATTTTAGATGATCTTCTCGCTTATAAATTAGACGAAGAAAAGATCTTGTTGGTAGTCAACGCATCTAATACTCAAAAAGATTTTGATTGGGTAAGAAAGCAATCTTCTTCTTTTAATGTTGAGGTTATTAACAAGAGTGATGAATATTGCCAAATAGCTTTCCAAGGTCCTAAATCCCAGGATCAACTGCAAAAATATCTTAAAGATATTGATCTGGATAGTATAGAATATTATTCCTTCAAAATTCTAGGATTGGAAGGAGAAGAAGTAATATTATCAAGGACCGGATACACAGGTGAAGATGGTTTTGAGTTGTACCTGTCTCCAGCGATCTCTGTTAAAGTTTGGGATAGACTTATACAACTTGCTAAAGAGGTTGATGGGAAACCATGTGGTTTAGGAAGCAGGGATACTTTGAGATTCGAGCCTAAAATGCTCCTTTATGGCAACGATATGGATGAAAATACTACTCCTTTGGAGGCAGGTCTAAGTTGGACTGTTGATTTTAATAAAGAATTTATTGGTAAGGAAGCTTTGCTGAAACAAAAAGAAGAAGGAATCAAAAGAAAATTAGTTGGTATGGAAGTACACGACAAGATGCCGGTGAGACATGGGTATGAAATTTTCAAAGATAATGAAAATATAGGGTTTGTGACAAGTGGTGTAAAGTCTCCTACTTTGGGGAAAAATTTAGCCTTGGGCTATGTAAGTAAAGAATTTTCAAAATTAGGATCCATTGTGAGTATAAAAGCAAGGGAAAAGTTACTAGAAGCTGAGGTCGTGAAAACTCCGTTTTATAAAGGAAGTGTAAGAAGTACAAAGTAACAAACGAGGCAAAGGGGCGCTATATCAACTTTTATAAGAATAATAAAAAGAGGTGAGATGTTATAATGAATGATTTTCCATATTTACCCCATACCCAAAAAGATATAGAAGAAATGTTCTCTTTTTTGGGAATAAAAGATATAGATGAACTTTATCGAGATATTCCAGCACTGTTCAAAGGTGAGTTGAATATCCCATCGGGTTTGAGTGAATTAGAAGTTAAAGAAAGGCTAACCGATTTATCGCAAATGAATACAAATATGGAAGAATACGGGGTTTTTAGAGGTGCGGGAATTTACAATCATTATATTCCTTCTGTGATATATCCTTTAGCTTCAAATAGGAATTTTTTAACTGCATATACGCCTTACCAGGCTGAAGTTTCTCAGGGTACCCTCCAAATACTCTATGAGTATCAAACTCAAATTTGCAATCTTACGGGGATGGAAGTTTCTAATTCATCTATGTACGATGGTGCTTCAGCTTTAGCTGAGGCTATTTTAATGGCAAAAAGAATTAATGGTAAAAATCATGTTTTGATGTCTAAATTGGTTCATCCCGAATATCAAGAAGTATCAAAAACCTATGTTGAAGTGCAAGGGATGAATATAGAGCAAATAGGCTATTTATCTGAAACGGGACAATTAGATTTAGATGATTTAACTTCTAAAATCACTCAAGAAACATCTTGTGTTGTAGTTTCATATCCAAACTTTTTTGGTGTAATAGAAGATTTGAAAGCGATAAGAGAAAAGGTTCCTAGCGATGTTATTTTCATTGTAGTTACCTATCCAATCTCTTTAGGGTTGTTAGAAGCTCCTGGAAAATTTGGGGTGGATATAGTAGTAGGAGAAGGTCAATCTTTAGGAAATACACCTTCATTTGGGGGACCAAGTTTGGGATTCTTCGCTTCCAAAAAAAAGTACATCCGAAAGATGCCTGGCAGAATTATCGGTGAAACCGTGGATCAAGATGGTAAAAGAGGATTTTGCATGATTTTGCAGACAAGGGAACAACATATAAGAAGAGAGAAGGCTACTTCTAATATATGTTCAAATCATGCATTCAATGCTCTTTTGGCTTCTTTGTATATGAATGTGATGGGAAAGCAAGGGATAAGAGAAGTTTCTCTTCAGAATTATCATAAAGCCCATTATCTAGCAAAAAAATTGGTAGAGACTGAAAAGTTTAAACCTGTATTTGACGGGCCATTTTTTAACGAGTTTGTATTAGAAAGCAAAATTGATCCTGATCTTCTCAACGAAAAACTGTTGGAGCAACATTATTTTGGACCTTTGATACTGAAGAATTTTTATGAAGAAATGGGGAATAAGGTACTGTTTTGTGCAACAGAACTGACTAAAAAAAGAGATATCGACTTTTTATGTTCTTTCTTGGAGGGATTATCATGAAATTGATATTTGAAAAATCAGTTAGCGGGAGAACATCATATTCGCTTCCTAAATTGGATGTCAAAGAATCTCAGATAGATATACCAGAACATTTAGTTAGAAATGAAGCTCCGAATCTACCAGAACTTTACGAAGTTGATGTTGTTAGACATTACAATCAATTAGCCAGTCTAAACCATTCGGTTGATAGAGGTTTTTATCCTTTGGGTTCTTGTACAATGAAATACAATCCTTTTCTGAATGAAGAGGCTGCATCTTTGAATGGATTCAAATTTATTCATCCCTACCAAGAGGAAAGTACAGTACAAGGTGCGTTGGAATTGATGTATGAATTACAAGAATTTCTTAAAGAAATAACAGGAATGGATTATGTTACCCTGCAGCCTGCTGCTGGTGCCCATGGGGAGCTTACAGGAATGCTTGTTATTAAGAAATATCTACAAGAAAATAATTTAGGTCATAAAAATGAAGTTATCATACCAGATTCCGCTCATGGTACGAATCCTGCTTCTGCGGTAATGGCAGGGTTTGATGTCGTTAAAGTTAATTCGAATAATGAGGGAAGAGTCGATTTAGATCATTTGAAATCTTTAGTGAATGAAAATACTGCCGCTATTATGCTTACCAATCCAAATACTTTGGGATTGTTTGAAAAAGATATTCTGAAGATATCTGATTTGATGCATAAAAACAATGCCTTGTTGTACTACGATGGGGCGAATTTAAACGCAATAATGGGAAAAGTAAGACCTGGAGATAATGGTTTCGATGTTGTCCATCTAAATCTACATAAAACATTTTCTACCCCTCATGGAATGGGGGGACCTGGGAGTGGTCCTATAGCGGTAAAGTCTTTTTTAAAAGAGTATTTGCCTAAACCTATTGTGGGTATGAAAGAAAGTGGGGAATATTATTTTGATTATGATATCCCTAAAAGCATTGGTAAAGTACGTAGCTTTTACGGTAATTTTTTAGTACTAATCAAAGCATACACTTACATATTATCAATGGGCAAAGAAGGTTTGAAGAAGGTAAGTGAACTTGCAACTTTAAATGCGAATTATTTGAAAGAGAAGTTATCAAAATTTTTAGACGTTGCTTATCCAGATGTCTGTAAGCATGAGTTTGTAATAAAAGGGAGTTCGTTGAAAGATTATGGTGTAAGCACACTGGATTTTGCAAAAAGGCTCTTAGATTATGGCATGCATCCTCCAACAGTTTATTTTCCTTTGATAGTGGATGAAGCAATGATGATCGAACCAACCGAAACCGAAAGCAAAGAAACCTTGGATGAAGTTGCTTCTATATATGAGAAAATCTTAGAAGAAGCCAGGAAAGAACCAGATAAATTAAAAGAAGCTCCTTTGAGTTTAACTATTAAAAGATTGGACGAAATAAAAGCCAATAAGGATTTAAAGGTGAAATTTGAGTAGGCGTTGATAAGCTGGGGATGAAAGTTGAAGGTATTTGTTATATTAAGTCAAAAAAACAGTGAGGCAAAAATATCGACTTACGCCTCACTGTTTTCTTGTTTTAAACATTCTCCACAGATTCCATAGAAAGTGATTTCAACAGAGTCAATTTTGTTATCTTTTAATTCTTCTTCAGTAAAAGTTTTAAAACTAATTAATTTCTTTTCATCTATGAAATTTAATTTATCTAACTCTATATCTTGCACTTTTCCACAATTTTTGCAAATAAAATGCGCATGAGGGGTGATGTTAGAATCGTAATGGATTTTATTTTCAATTAAAATTTCTTTTACTAGTCCTGCATTTTCAAATAATTTTACAATGTTATACACTGAAGTGAAAGAAATCTGAGTTTCATTACTTTTTACTAACTTTTGATGCAATTGATCAATCGACGGATGTTCATTAGAGTTAAAAAGCTCAAAGGCTACTTTGAATCTATTTGGAGTAACCTTAATCTTTTTATCTTTTAATATTTTGATTATACTATTTTTATCGTATTTAATTTCCAACTCTACCACCTTAGTTTAAATTATTTTACTGGTTAATTATAACACAAGATTTTAAAGAATTATTTGAATTATAGTGAAATTAACAATAGTGTCAAAAAACAAGTGATATAATAAAAAGGTAGCTTAAAGAGCAGAGAGCAAAGAATTGCGACCTTATATCTTAATGGGCAAGGATTGTGGCGACGGGGCGCGAAACGAATTTTGGGATTTCTAAATGAAGTATAAAATAATAAAGATTTTTAGGAGGGATACAGTGAGTGAGGTTAAAAAAATCGGTTTAATGACCAGTGGTGGAGATGCACCTGGAATGAACGCTGTTATTAGGGCTGTTACAAGAAGTGCAGTTGTGGAAAATATCGAAGTGTATGGGTTTTTGAGAGGATTTGCTGGTATTTTAGATAAAGAATATAAAAAACTAACATATTCAGATGTTGGTGGAATAATGGAAAGAGGGGGAACCATTTTAAGAACCTCTCGAGTACCAGAATTCAAAGTTCCTGAAGTTAGAAAAAAAGCTGCTGATATATTGAAGGATTTAGGTATAGATGTGTTAGTTATAATTGGGGGTAACGGGAGTCTTACTGGGGGAAAGTTGCTAGCAGAAGAACAAGGGATATCTGTAGTAGGCGTACCGGCTTCTATAGACAACGATATTGCATATACCGATATGAGCATAGGTGTTGATACCTGTCTTAACACAGTAGTTGATGCCATGCAAAAGTTAAAAGATACCGCTTCTTCCCACGAAAGGGCTTTTATCGTCGAAGTTATGGGAAGGACATCTGGATACATAGCGTTGATGTCAGGTCTTGCTATAGGTGCGGAAGCTATAATAATACCAGAAGTTCCCACCGATTACGATGCTTTAGCAGAAAAAATGTGGGATGAAAGAAAAAGGGGTAAGATTAATTCAATAGTCGTTGTTGCGGAGGGATCTGCCAGCGCCTATACAGTCGCCAGACATTTAGAAAATAGAATTGGTTTTGAAACGCGTATAACAATTTTAGGCCATATTCAAAGAGGGGGTTCTCCTACTGCATTCGATAGAATTTTGGCTTCGAGAATGGGGAACGAAGTAGTAAAATCAATTAAAGACGGAAATTTTAACGTGATGGTGGGCTTGAGTAAAAACGATTTAATAAGAACACCTCTTGAAAAAGTGCTTTCTGAAAATAATAAATTGGATATGGAGATTGTAAAGCTGGCAGGGATTTTATCCTAGGGCGTTCAAGGGGTAAACCCCTTGAAAATTCCCAAGGCATGGAATCTAAAAAAAAGATGTAATTTGGGAAGAAACACCCAAAAGTTACGCATCTTTAGGAGGATAGTTATGAACGAAAAAATAGAAAATAAAAAGACGAGAATCGTTTGCACAATTGGTCCAGCTACTCAAGATGAAACGATGATAAAAAAATTGATAAATGCAGGAATGAATGTAGCAAGATTGAATACTTCTCACGATACCATTGCTGATCATGAGAAAAGAGTAAATTTAATAAAGAAGATACGAAAAGATTTGAACATACCTTTTGCCATTTTACTCGATTTAGAAGGTCCTAAGATTCGTACGGGCAAATTTGAGACGGATCAAGTAATGTTGGAAGAGGGACAGAAATTTATTTTGACTATCGAGGAGATCGTTGGCAACAAAGAAAGGGTGAGTATAAATTATAGAGAATTACCTAAAGAAGTTAAAAAAGGAGATTTTATTCTTCTTGATGATGGAAAAATTCGACTTGTAGTCGTTAGCAGCAACGAAAAAGAAATTGTTACGAAGGTTGTAACCGGTGGCAGTATCACTCACAGAAGAGGGATAAACGTTCCTGGAATAGATATCAGTTTGCCACCTTTAACAGAAAAAGATATGGAGTATTTAAACAAGGCTGTAGAATGGAACGTAGATTATATAGCACAATCTTTTGTTAGAAAAGCTGAAGATATCACTAGAACGAGGAGAATTCTAACGGAATTGGGTATGCCCGATCTCCCCATTATCGCAAAAATCGAAACATTACAAGCTCTAGACAACCTTGAATCGATCATTGAAGAAGCTGATGGGGTGATGGTCGCAAGAGGAGATTTGGGTGTTGAAGCACCAGTTGAACAAATACCTTTACTTCAAAAGAGAATAATAGAGATTGCAAATACAATGGCAAAGCCTGCTATAACAGCTACCCAAATGCTTGAAAGTATGGTTAACAATCCTTTTCCTACAAGAGCAGAAGCTACTGATATAGCTAATGCTATATTAGATGGGACGGATGCAGTTATGTTGTCTGAAGAAACGTCGATTGGGAAATACCCTGAACAAGCTGTCAAAGTTATGGCTAATGTAGCTAAAGAAACCGAAAAAATACTAGAAGAGTACTACTACAAATTTGATTATTCAACATACGGTGGTGGAGATCCCGCTACCAATTCGATAACGATGTCTGCAATAAAAATTGCCGAGCAATTAGGAATTGATGTTATAGTTGCGACCACTTATAGTGGTTATACGGCAAGAGCTTTGTCTAGGTTCAGAAGAAATATTAAAATAGTTGCTGCATCTCCAAGGATAACTACTTATCATCGATTGGCATTGGTATGGGGAGTCACCCCCGTTATCATGCAAAAATTTACCGACACAGATAATATGTTGGAGAGCGTTAGCAATATCGTGAAATCTTTAGATTTTGGTGTATCAGGAGAAAATATCATAGTGACGGCTGGGATTCCCTATGGTTTCTCCAGTAAAACCAATCTCTTAAAGGTTCATGAGATATGATATAATTGATACATTAGTAAAAATTTATTTTTGAGGTGATTTTTATGAATAAAATAGATGAATTAACTCCAAAAAAAGTTGTAGAAAAATTGGATAACTATATAATCGGTCAAAAGGAAGCAAAGAAACAAGTTGCTATCGCTTTGAGAAATAGAATTAGACGGTTGTCTCTATCAGAAGATGTTAGAAAAGATGTTATACCGAAAAATATTCTGATGATAGGTTCTACCGGTGTTGGAAAGACTGAGATTGCTAGAAGATTAGCAGAGGTTGCCAATGCACCATTTGTGAAGGTTGAAGCTACAAGGTTTACGGAAGTTGGATATGTTGGAAAGAATGTAGAAAGTATGGTCAGAGAATTGGTTGATTCTTCAGTCAATATGGTTAAAAAAGAAATGATGGAAGAAGTTAAAGATAAAGCTCAAAGGCTCGTAGAAGAAAGAATAGTAGAAGTACTCGTGCCTTCAAAGAAAAGAGCAAAAGCTCAGCCCTCATTTATGGATGTGATGCAACTTTTCAATCAAAACGCTGAATATTCCCAAAATAAGGACTACGATGAAAATGAAGACGAAAATATAAGAAGAAGAAGAGAGGAATTATTGGAAAAATTAAGAAAGGGCGAATTAGAGGATGTAGAAATAGAAGTAGAAGTCGAGGAACAATCTTCCCCAATGTTTGCTGGATTAGGACCAGAATTAGAAGACATGGGTATACAATTTGGAGAAATGTTTCAAAATCTTATGCCTAAGAAGAAAAAAAGAAGGCGAATGAAGATTTCTGAAGCGAGGAAGGTTTTGGAACCTATCGAATCGGAAAAGTTGATCGATCAAGATAAATTAATTCAAGAAGGTTTAAGTAGAGCCGAAAATAGAGGCATAATTTTCATTGATGAGATCGATAAAATTACATCCAAAGGTGTTTCTTCAGGACCCGATGTATCCAGAGAAGGTGTTCAAAGAGATTTGTTGCCGATAGTTGAAGGTACAACCGTCATGACAAAGTATGGTTCCATTAGTACTGATTATATATTGTTTATTGCTGCTGGTGCATTCAGTGAGGCTAAACCTTCGGATCTAATTCCTGAGCTTCAAGGTAGATTCCCAATTAGAGCAGAATTATCAGATTTGACTAAGGAAGACTTTATTAGAATACTCACCCAGCCAAAGAATGCAATATTAAAACAGTATCAATACTTGCTGCAAACCGATGGAGTGAAAATCGAGTTCACTGAAGATGGCGTTGAAAGAATGGCAAATATAGCCTTTGAGCTCAATGAAAAAGTCGAAAATATTGGAGCAAGAAGACTTTACACTGTAGTCGAAAAAGTTCTTGAAGAGGTTTCTTTTGAAGCCCCCGCATCAGGAGAATGGGAATTGAAAATTGATAGCAATTATGTAGATCTAAGACTTGGTAAAGTATATGGTGATGAAGATCTTAGAGAATATATCCTTTGATGGACGGTAGTGAGCTAGTAAATTGTATATTTCAATAATATTTTTTGGAAGTGAGGATATATGCGATTAAATGGTTCCAAACTAATTATCATAATAGGTTGTGGAAGATTAGGGTCTGAACTAGCTTTACAGTTGAGTAAATCTTATAATGTTGTGGTTCTTGATAAAGAAGAATCCTCTTTTGAAAGATTGTCGAAAAGAAATTTTACTGGTTTCACAAGAGTGATTGACACAAGTGATATGGCTGCATTAAAGGATGTGAATATTGAAAAAGCTCACATGGTTTATATTGTCACTCCCGATGACAATTTAAATTTTATGTTGGCTTATGGAATTAAAAAATTAAATTCGGGGGTAAGAATAGCCGCAAGAGTGAACGATCCTTTAAAAAAATCAATTTTTATTAAGGCAGGATTGAATTTATTTTGTCCCATTGAGGATTCAGTAATGGATTTAGTTGAGGAATTGGAGAAGGAAGTAGTTAAGTATGAGTAGAATTTTTTATATCATAGAGGGAAAGATATTAGCCTATTCTCTAGCTAAAAAATTACTCTTATTGGGTAATCAGGTTTACTATGTGAGTCAAAATAAGGAAAATTTGGAGATTTTAGATGGATTAAAGGTAAATTTTCCGGCTCTTGAGCTCGTCAAGCAAGATCCCACCGATATCAAATGGATAGAAAATTTGGATCTAAATAAAAAAGTAGAAGCCTTAATAATAATCTCTGAGGATGACGCATTGAATTTTGTTGTATCTTGGCTGCTGAGAGAATATTATGAAGATATAAAGATAATCTCTCTAGTCAATGCAACAGAAAACGAAACTATTTTCAAAGGTATTAATGTCGAAACACTAGTTCCAATTTCTTGGATGCAAAAAATAATAGAATCTTCTTTGATTCATGAAGATATTACTGATTTTTTCAATCCCTATGTGGAAAAGTTATCTATTCTGGAACTCACTATACTTGAAGATGATAAAGCGGTAAATAAAAAACTGAAGGAATTAAATATACCTCAGAATTCAATAATTGGAGTTTTGATAAGAGAAGACGGAGATATAATGGTTCCTCAAGGTGAAACAATTATTTATAAAGGAGATAGATTGATCGTTCTGGCTTTAAAAGAACAAGCTGACGATGTTATAGAAACGTTAAAATAGAGGTGATCAAGTGCCTTCTTACACATATTTTTTAAAATTAAGGTATAAAGCGATTTTTAGAAATACAGGAAATATTATAATAGGTCTTTCAGTTTTGATACTTTTAGTGGGTTCTACGGCTTTTATTTATGATTCATTTAAAGATTTTCTGCCATTTTTGATTACGGGGATATTGTCCTTTCTTAGCGGTGGAATGTTTCGCTTCATTGGAAGTGGAGAAAAAAGAAAAGAATTAAATACACAGGATGCTGTCGTCACAGTCTTTTTTGTTTGGACACTCGCAATATTCCTTTCTTCTCTGCCTTTTATTTTTTCTGGTGAATTGAATTTTTCACAAGCGGTTTTTGAATCCACAAGTGGATGGACAACGACGGGGCTTTCGATGTTTTCTGATGTGGAAGTACTACCCCGCTCTATCTTAATATGGAGATCTGTGATGCAATATGTCGGTGGCGCAGGTTTCGCTATAATTACTGTAATCGTTGCTGGTACCATGGGTGTCGGTATATATCAAGCAGAAGGAAGAAGTGATAATTTAGTTCCAAATTTGAGGGAATCAGCTAGGATTATTCTTAGAATCTATTTAAGTTGGGCGGTTATAGGTGTTCTGCTTTTGATGTTTGTAGGAGAACTCTCTTTTTTTGATGCCTTTAACCATACATTAACCGGCTTGGCTACAGGAGGATTTTCTACAAAAAATTTTAGTATAGGTTCTTTTGGTAGCTTGAAGGTAGAAATAATTATCATGTTGCTTATGATTATGGGCGGAACCGGGTTTGGAGTCCATTATGCTGGTTTATTAATGATTAGAAATTTTATTAGGAATCGCAGAGACTATCGGTCCAAAAAAATTTCTTTACTTGAATTAAGAGAAAAAATTAAATCTGAGCCTTTTTTAAAAAATCCCGAAATTAAGACCATGTTCATAATTTTAGTTATTTCCTTTTTGTTACTTTTTTCTTTTACTACGGTTGAAATGTATGGAGTTGAAGATGGCTTAATTCATTCCGCATTTCAGAGTATTTCAGCTCTAACAGGCACTGGCTTTTCAACGGTAGCTTTTTCAAATTGGAATTATTTCGGACTGTTAATTTTGACAATATTGATGATCTTAGGTGGAATGATGGATTCCACATCAGGTGGTTTAAAATTATTCAGGGTTTATATCGCTTTCAAATTGATAATTAACCAGATTAAAGAATTTTTTAAACCCTCTGGAACCACGTTTTACATAGAAGTATATAAAGGGGTATCAAGAAAGAAAATTGATCTAAACGCAATAAAAAATGTTTTAGTAGTCTTTACAATGTATTTTATTACCTATTTTATTGGAGTTTTTATATTGTTGGCTTATGGGTATCCGCTCCATAATGTTTTGTTTGAGTTTGCTTCAACTTTATCTGCTGTGGGACTTTCTACAGGTATTACCTCGAGTCAAGCTCCCTTGGGTGTGATCTGGACTCAAACATTAGGAATGTATTTAGGGCGTCTGGAATTTTTCGTGATTATAAATGCACTTATAAAATTGTTTAAAGATTTGAGAGATATTATTTAAAAAAATATGCTTTAATACTTGAACGATCTTTTGTTTTTCATATTAAAAAAAACAAATTTAGGAAGATAAAAAATACCCGCCATCTATAATTAGGCGGGTTAATTTTATCCTTTGACTGAACCGGCGAGCAAACCTCTTACAAAATACCTTCCCAATATCATGTAAACGATGAGTGTAGGAAGGGCAGCTATTAAAGCTCCTGCCATTTGAACGTTCCATTGAACGACCTGACTGCCAGCCAAATTGACTAACGCCACCGTTATGGGCTGTTTCGTTGGGTCACTAGTTATCGTTACTGCAAATAAGAATTCATTCCATATGTTAGTGAACTGCCATATTATAACAACTACGAAACCAGGTATAGATATAGGTAAAAGAATCTTTGTATAGGATTGCCATATGTTTGCTCCATCCACAGATGATGCTTCTACTAATTCGTTTGGTATTTCCTCATAGTAATTTTTAAACATTAATGTTGTGATCGGTATTCCGTATATAACATGGGTTATTATTAATGCTGGTATTGTTCCATATAAACCTATTGCTTGAAAGAATTGTATCAGTGGAAATAATACGCTCTGATAAGGTATGAACATGCCAAATAGTATGAGTGCAAAAATAATATTTGAATATTTGAATCTTAATTTTGAAAGGGCAAAGCCATTTATAGAACCAATCATTGCAGATATTAGTGTTGCTGGTATTGTAAGATAAAAACTGTTTTTTAGATTCGGCCCTAACTTTGCAAACGCCTCTTTGAAACCTTCAAAAGAAATCTTAGTTGGAAGTTTCCACATGTTTGATATAGAGACTTCTTCAAACGGTTTAAAAGAGGTGCTTAGAGTTACATAAAACGGCAGCACGTAAAATATTGTGAATAAAGCCAATATAATGTAATAGATTGTAAGCGAAGTTTTATTTGTTTTTTCTGCCATCATCTCTCCCCCCTAAAAGAGCTATAAAGATATGGTACTATAACCGCTGCTACCATTACCAACATTATTATTGCAATAGCTGATGCTACTGCATATCTGTTTGATCTGAACATCTGTTCAAACATGTAAACAGCAGGCATATCGGTAACGTTGTTAGGCCCACTTCCAGTCATAGCGTATATTAAATCAAATATCTTTAAGGACATGTGTCCTATTACTATCATTGCACTAAGTGTAATTGGTCTAAGCATAGGCATCTTTATTCTCCAAAATAATTGAGTACCTGTTGCACCGTCTACTTGTGCTGCTTCTATCATCTCTTCAGGGATAGCTCTAAGCCCAGCTAAATACATTGCCATTACGTATCCTGACATCTGCCAGGTTGCTGCTATTACCACTGGTATCAACGCTAAATTGAATTTTCCTATTGATTGAGTACTCGTGTACCACATCCATTGTAAGTTTGACCATCCAAGGTTTTCAAGTAATAAGTTAATTCCCTGTGGGGAAGTTGGTATGTTCCCCGGAGCGAATATCCAACCCCAAACAGTTCCTGTTACGACAAATGAAATTGCCATTGGGAATAAAAAGAGGTTTTGAAAAAAACTTGATCCTTTCAATTTTTTGTCAATAATATTGGCTAAAAATATACCGAGTATAATACAACCAGCAAGAAAAAATAGGGTAAAGAATAATGTATTCCATAAATCTGTTTGAAATCTGGGATCCATGAATAACCTTTGATAATTTCTAAGCCCTACAAACTTATATTCCCCACTTAATAATGAAGAGAAACTATTCCAGTTGGATGTTGATGTTCTTACAGTTAAAAATATGAAATAATATACAAATATTCCTATGAATGCTAAAGAAGGGAGAATTATAAGGAATCCTGCTCTTGCTTTTTTCTTTTGAACGGACATATCTATCTCTCCTTATCGATTGAGGTATATTGAAAATCTCGGCCCCATAAAGGGCCGAGATTAAGTTATCTTAATGTTAATCTGTGAGTAGATTTACGTCGTCAGCAGCCCATAATATCATTTGTTTTGCTTGGTTAACATTTTTAGTAGTTACTAAATTGTTGATGGCATCGTTAAATGATGTGACAAATGCTTCAGGCGCAGCGGATCCGTGAACGATGGATGGTGATATGATGAGAGTTCTGAAATCTTCAGCTGTTTCTATTAGATATGGATCATCTCCTGGATCTGCATCAATTCTTGCTGGGATAGAACCTTTGATTGGGTTAAACAATGATTGAGCCCTTGTGGAAGCCAAATATTCCAAAAAGATTAGTGCATTTTGTCTATGTGGGGCATTCTTTGGTAATCCGAAGGTATCAGATACTAGTACAAATACCGCTTGCGTACCAGGCAGTTCAAACCATCCAAAGTCTTCTCCTGGTGTCCAACCTAAGGTTTTGTAGTAACCTTCCGCCCAGTCACCCATTAAGTTGAAAACAGCTTTGTCTTCATACAATAGCCTTGCAGCATCTTGCCATTCCAAAGCTGCATGGTCTACGTTCACGTAGTTCATAAGTTGAACCATTTTCTCTAATGCACTGTCAAGCCTTTTGTCGTTGAACGATAGTTCACCGTTGAATAATGCGTTGTAATTAACGGCTCCAAATTCGGCTACCATGAGATTTTCCGCAATTTGACCGGCTTCCCACTTGTTTTTATCTCCCAAAGCAAGAGGGGTATAACCTGCAGCTTTTGCTTTTTCTAATGCGTCTATGAATTCCATCCAAGTTTCTGGCTCTTTTGTCAAACCTATTTCGTTGAATAATTTCTTGTTATAGAAGATTACGTTACTTCGATGGATAGTCAGAGGAATGGAATACACTTCACCCTGATAACTTACAATGTCTATTAGACCTTTTGGAAATTTATCGTATACTCCCCAAGATTTGAGATAGTCTGTTAAAGGTTCCATGAGTCCAGGTATTACGTATGTATCTGTTAGCTCCCAACCAGCATGTACTTGGAATGTATCTGGTGGGTTACCACCAAGGGTTCTTGTTTTCAATACCGCTTTGGCGTTAGTCCCTGCACCACCGGCAACAGTTGCGTTAATTACTTCAATGTTTGGATATAGTTCATTGAAATCCTCAATAGTTGCTAAAAGAGCCTCTTCTTCTCCTCCACCTGTCCACCAACTGAATATCTCTACCTGCCCGCTTTGGGCATAGATCATGGTGAAACTTAATACACTTAGAAGTACTAAACCTACTAATTTTCTCATACTATGCTACCTCCTTTTTGAGAATTCACAATTTATTTGGAAGCTCTAAAACTTTCTTTTTTATTTGGGGTTGTTATAAGATATGTTTTTGGCATTGTTTAGCAAAAATTCATATGGAGAAGATACGATGTGTTCGATCGCAATTGAGGCTGCACCTGACAAAATAGCATCTTCTTTCTTTGTTGCGACTAAAATTTCTGGTATTTCATTGGAAAAGGTGTATTGTTCAACTATTTTTTTTATTTCTCTGATTACAGAGTTGCCTACTTTTAAAATTCTCCCTCCTAAAATTACTGCTTCGGGATCAATCGTATTTACCAGGTTCACTATTCCTAAAGCTAAAAATTTACTGATTTCATCAATTGCTTTTTTAATTTCATCTGACTTTTTTGATTCATTTAAAATTATCTCTAATGGTAAGTTAAATTCATCTGCTAACCTTGATAAACCTCCGAAACTTTCCAAAGGAATTAAATCTTTAGTTATGACTGTATGGCCTATTTCTCCAGCAGAATTAGAAGTTCCCGAATATAACTTTCCGTTTATTATAATTCCTGCGCCGATTCCGGAATCACCTACAATAAAAACATAATTGTTAAATTTTTTTCCATGTCCAAACCACTTTTCACCTAAAACAGCACCATTTGCATCATTTTCTAACCAAATTGTTTTTTCATAGTGTTCTTCTAGCTGCTCAACTAGCGGGTATTCTTTTAGTAATGGGAAAGGATGAACTGATCGTAAAATTCTTTTTTGACTGTCTATCAAACCCGGCATAGCAATACCCATCCCTTTAATCTTGTAGAAGTCGACTTTGGAGTTATTGATCAATTCATCAATTATTAAAATTAGGTTTTTTAAAACATCAGTGGGCCTTCCATATGAATTTATTTCTTTTTCAATACTATTAATTTTTTTACCCTTAATATTGAATATTCCTGCACGTACTATATTTACCCCGAATTCAATACCTATAACATAAAAAGCGTCTTCTTTGATTTTTATAAGTTTTCTTTTTCTACCTAATTTGCCATCTACAGTGCCAACTTCTTCTACTAAATCCTTGGAAATTAATTCGTTGACTATATTTGTTATAGTTGCGTTTGTAAGCCCTGTTATGTCTGATATTTCTGATCTTGTGCTTGTCCCTTTAGAATTCAATAATTCTAGAACAACAGTCCTGTTTCGCTCTTTAACTAATTCTATATTGTATGTTTTATTTGTCATCAGTAAACCCCTTTGCATTTTATTTCTGCTTCACTTTCAATTTAAATACATTTTATTATAAATGTCAAGTTTGATTATGAGCGTTTATACTCAATTATTATCATTTAAAAGCGATTATTTAGGAATATCTTAAGAAATCATACTTTTTTTATTTAAAAAAATTTGGTCTATATATTTATAGTTTAATACTTGAACGAATATGTAGTTTTCATATGAAAACCTCATTAAATACTGTTCATTATGCAGTACTACCTAATGTAAATTTTTAAAAATTTAGCTAATAAATTCGTTGAGGTTGTTTGAGTGGGAATTAGAGGTTAAGTTTACTTGTAGAAAAAGACTTTAAAGGTTGTACCTACCATCCATTTTGATTCAAATTCTATTTTATAATTTGCTAGTTCGCATAGATATTTAACCACCGCTAAACCCAACCCCGATCCTTTAGCGTGATTTTTTGCCTCGACCCCTCGATAGAATCTTTCAAAAATTCTTTTTTGTTCTTCTTCTCTTATACCTATTCCTTCATCTTTTATAATGAGTTGTTCATTTTGGAAATCAATGTATATATCAGAATTTTCGTAAGAATATTTAATCGCATTGGAAAGTAGATTTCTGAAGATTGTGTAGAGTACAAACTTGTCACCTTTTAAGGAGTGAATATGGCAGTTGAAGTGTAGCTTTACCGATTTTTCTTGTATTTTTTCGTAGAGATCAGTTACTACTTCATTGTATAGTGTACTTGGATTTATTACTTCTTTTTTTAATTCGTATTCTCCAAATTCTGCTTTCGAAAGAAGAGTTAGTTGAGAAATTATATTTTCTATTCTGTCAAGAGATTCTTCGATTTTGGTAACTTGTTTTATAAATTGATTATCTTTCATGAAGTCTTTGAGAATTTGAGTATTTCCTTTTGCTATAGTGAGGGGAGTTCTGAGTTCGTGGGATACAGAAGTTATGAAATCCTCTTTCACTTTTTTTAGTAATTCAAATTCTGTTTTGTCCTGTAATATTAAAAGTTGATATTTTTGTTTGAATGTGAGTTTGCAAAACTTGCTGTATCCTTCAAAGAAATATATATTTGTTTCTATTTCAAAGTCCTCATTATTCAATATATGCTTTGCAAGCTGATCGATTTCATTGAAACTTATGGTGTTCAATAATTCTTTGTTTGCTCCTAATCCCCAAGCTTTGGCCGTGGTATTTGCGTTAAGTATAGTTGTTTTGTTTTCTAACTGTAATACCGCGTCTTCTAAAGAGTCAAATATTTGAAAATCAAACGAACTGGTATTTTTCATATTTTATTTTCACCGTTGTTATCTACTGCATAAGCGTTTTTGTTGAACTTGTATCCTACGTTTCTAATAGTTTTTATCCATTCTTTCCCTATCTTTGATCTGATCATGCTTATATGTACGTCTATGACTCGGTCTGTAATAAATTCATCTCCAAACCAAATCTTGTCGATAATTTCTTCTCTGGTGTAAACTTTTTCTGAATTCCTTGCTAATAGATCAAGTATTTCAAACTCTTTTGAGGTCAATTCAATATTTTTACCTTTGTAAGTTACTAAATAATTGTTTGAGTATATTTCCATTGGTCCAAAAATCATTTTACTTTCGGATTTTTTAAGTCTTTTTAATAAAGCCCTCACCCTTGCTGTAACTTCTCTGGGATTGAAGGGTTTAGTGATATAATCATCTGCTCCTGATTCAATTCCCAAGATTTTTTCTCCATCTGTATTTTTTGCAGAAATGATTATTATACCTATTTCTCTATTCAAAGCCCGAACTTTTGGTAACTCATCAACTGCGTTACCATCGGGTAGCATTAAATCTAGTAAGATTATATCGATGTTTGATTCTTTGTTTAAAACATTTCTCATTTGTGATAACGTACCGGCTTCTAAGATTTGTAAATCTTCTAAACGAAGATAAGTTTTTAATATATCTCTTATGTCTTCATCGTCTTCAACAATTAATACTTTAGGCATGAAAAAGCCTCCATTTATAGATACTCTTCGATTTCCTTGCCTGTTTCTATGTAAACTATTTCTTCGCAAAGGTTTGTTGCGTGATCAGCGATCCTCTCTATGTCTCTAGCCAACAATATATAAGGTATGATAAGTTCTTTGTTGAATGATTCATCCTCCAATTTTTGCACAGCTATTTTTCGAATTTGTCTTTCTAGGTCGTCTACTTCGTCGTCTCTTTTCCATATTTTAACTGCTTGTTGAATGTTTTTTTCTCCAAAGGCTTTATACGAGTCCTTTATCATTTCTAAAGATATACCGAACATCTTTTTTATTTCTTTATTATTTACAATGTCCTTTAAATCAACATGGGCATAGGTTTCAGTTTTTTCTGCAATATTGCATGAAAGGTCGCCTATCCTTTCAAGATTGTTTGCAAACTTTATCATTGTTACTGCGTATCTCAAATCCTTAGCTAAAGGTCGATACCTTGCTACAATTTGATATACTGATTCTTCAATTTGGCGGTTTAATTCATCTATTTGATCATCCGCTTTTAAGACTTTTTCGGCTAATTCAAGGTTTTTATCTTCTAGCGATTTAATAGAATTTTCAAAGGATCTTAAAACTACAGTTAATAGCTTGGATATTTCGCTTGTTAATCGAGTCATTTCAGTTTCAAAATGTGTGTAATCCATTTATTCCACTCCCTATTTTCCTTATATACTTTCTTTTGTTTGCTTGTTTATTAAAGTTTTAGCTAATTCTACCATTTAAATAATCTTCTGTCAATTGTTCTTTAGGGTTTTTTATAATGTCTTCTGTTTTTCCAGATTCGATAAGCTCTCCTTGAAACATAAAATACATATAATCTGATATTCTAATAGCTTGAGCTAGGTTATGTGTAACAATGATTATAGTGTAATTTTCCGACAGGTGTTCAATTAAATTCTCAATTTTTTGCGTTGCTATAGGATCTAGGGCAGATGTAGGCTCGTCCAATAAGATTATTTCAGGATCAATGGCGATAGCCCTAGCAATACACAAACGTTGTTGTTGTCCACCAGAAAGTGAGCTCGCTGGTTTGTCGAGGTCGTCTTTTACTTCTTCCCATAAAGCTGCTCTTTTTAGTGCTGCTTCGATGATTTCATCCATTTTTCTACTATTTCTTGGTGTGTGTAATTTTATTCCAAAGGCAATGTTTTCATAAATAGACATCGGAAAAGGAACAGGTTTTTGAAAAACCATTCCAATTTTTTTTCGAAGCGTTGATAAATCAATGTTATTTTCGTATACATTTTTCCCCTCAAATATTATTTCTCCGCTTGTTCTATAGCCTGGAATTTCATCGTTGATTCTATTAATACTTCTCAACAAAGTTGATTTTCCACAACCTGAAGGTCCTATTATTGCGCTGACTCTTTTCTTTTTGATTTCCATATTTATATCTTTTAAGGCTTGTTTTTGATCGTACCAACCATTAAAATTTTTGATTTCTATCACAATTTCTTTTTCTGTATTCAACTTTTTTGTTTTCCTCCTCTTATTTTAAAGGCTATAGAGTATATTACTAAAATAAGTAATATTAAGAATGCGGAAGTTGCTTTTGCCATCCATTGAGCACTTTCACCATAAGCCATGGTTATAAAATATATATGAGTTGGGAGAGTCATAACGGGATCGAGTAAAGAGTTTGGTAACTTAGTTGAATAGAAAACTGCTCCAGTCAATAAGACAGGAGCGGTTTCTCCGATAACTCTTCCTGCACCAATTAATATTGCTGTTATTATTCTATTTTTTGCTGCAGGAAATAGTATTTTGTAAATAGTTTCAGTTTTTTTTGCTCCTAATGCATAGGCTGATTCCCTTAGTTCCCTTGGTAGAGAGGCAAGGGCTTCTTTTACTGATGATGATATTACTGGTAAAGTCATTATCGCCAAAGTTAAACTTCCACTAAGAAGCGACGTCCCAAATCCAAGAGTTATTGAAAAGAGTGCTAATCCAAACAATCCATAGACAACAGAAGGAACACCGGACAACGAGGTTACGGATACGTCAATTATTCTTCCTAATCTTGATTTTTGGCCGTATTCAGATAGGAATGTACCAGTGAGAACTCCTATTGGTATTGAAAATAACAGGATAAAAAAAATCATCAATAGACTTCCCAATATAGCTGGTCCAATTCCTCCTGCAGTCATACCTTGACTGGGGTACTCTACAAAAAAAGAAGGAGTAAAATATCTTGCACCATCTACTATTACTATTATGATAATTGACAATATTATGCCAAAGGCGATATAACTTATAATTCTGAAAATGAGTGATATAATAGAATCTATTCCAGTTTGCTGTTTCAACTTTTCCAACTCCTCGTTATTCTCCTAGATATCATCGTAAGAATAAAAGATATCGTTAACAAAATTAAACCCGCTGTAAACAACGCAGAGTAGTGAGTACTTCCTATCGGTACTTCCCCCATCTCGCTTGCAATAGTAGCGGTCAAAGGTCTAACCGGATCCCAAATTGATCTAGGAATTATGGCAGCTCCACCCGAAACCATCAATACAACAATAGTTTCTCCTATGATTCTATTTATAGTTAGAATTATTGAATTCAAAATTCCTGATAGGGCTGCTTTGCTTACTATTCTAAATCCGGCAGTGAACCTACTTGCTCCTAAGGCTAAGGCGCTTTCTTTTAAACTGATGTCAACAGATGATAACGCTTCCTGCATGAGAGATGCAGCGTATGGCAGAGATAAAATTGATAATCCAATAGCTGCCAAAAGCAAGTTACCTGCTGACCAAGCACCGAAATTCATCAGGATAGGTGAAATATAAATGAATAAGAATGAACCTATTATAACAGTTGGGATCCCGGATAACAAATCTATCGCTGATTTTATAATTCTTTGCTCCCTGTTCGTGGCATAGTCATACAAGAAAAAGGCAATTATATACCCTACGGGTATAACTATAATAGAGGCAAATCCTGTTAGTATGAAAGAACCTACTATCATTGCTAACATTCCGTACTCTGGTGGATCATATGTTGGATACCAATATTTACTGGTAAAAATTTCAGCCCCAACTTCTGTCAGGGCTGGAAGTGATTCTCTTATGATAAAAATGAATAGACCAATTAATGCCAAAATTCCTACCATTGCAACAGCTGTGATTATACTTTGATTTGCGATATTTTTTAAATCTCGTCTATTCACGAATAAAGCACTCCTTCTAAAAGATAATCTTTTTAAAATCCGTATGCTGCAACGTAACCAGCTTGTTCAACTAACTCTTGACCTCTTTTTGATAGTCCAAATGTCAAATATTGTTTAACTGGACCAGTTTCTGGGTAACCGTTTGTAGCATCAACAAACATATACAATGGTCTTGAGATTGGATATACAGAATTTAAAATATTCAGTTTTGTTGGTTGTACACCTTCAACCGATAAAACTTTTACATCGTCAGTTACGTAACCTACACCTGTATAAGCTATGGCATACATGTTTTGTGCAACTGCTTGTATTTCCGCTTGGGTAGATTCTAACATCTGAACTGTTGGAGTCATCCTTTTACCCTCTAAAACTTTTTCCACAAATGTTTCATAGGTTCCTGAGGCTGTGTTTCTTGAATATACAACGATTCTTTGACCTGGTAAATTAGGGCTCAATTGGTTCCATCTTGTGATTTCACCAGTGTAAATTTTTGCCAATTCTTCTATAGTGATATCATCAATTCCAAGATTCGGATTAACTATTACTGCTATTCCATCGTATCCTAAAACAACGGGAATGAAGTACTTACCTTCTTCATGCATCTGCTCTAATTCAGAATCTTTAAGCCATCTACTTGAGTTTGCAATGTCTGTTGTTCCGTTGAATAAAGCAGCAATACCGGTTGAAGAGCCAGCACCTTCCAATGTGATTGTTAAATCGGGATACATATCTTTTAACTCTTCAATCCAAAGTTGAGCTACTGGAAAAATCGTGTTTGAACCTTTTAGAACAAGTGTTTCTGCAAAACTGAAAAGAGCTATACCAACTAAAACTAACGTTAATAATACTTTCTTCACAATGTTTCCCTCCTTAATTTATGTTTTCGATGTTATTATAACAATCTTTTTTTTAGGTAAAATCAAGTGATGTTAAGAAATATTAAGGAGGTACTTTCATTGATATTTAACCATAATTGATGAACCTAAAAATAAAAATGCTATTACAATTTGATAAATTTTTTAAGCTTTTATCCTTTTCTAAATTTCTAGAATTTGTGCTATAATTGTATTGTAATGTCTCTAAATAAACTAAGTAATTATTTTTAAGAATCGTTAAGAGGTGTTTGATTATGTTGATTGAATCGAAAAGTTATGAGAAAGAAGTAGAAAAGCTATTAAATGTGAAGCTTACTAAAAAAGAAAAAGAAAGAATAAAAACTGCCTATGAATTGGCTGAAACATCTCATAGTGGTCAATTTAGGGATTCTGGTGAGGAATTTTTTGAGCATCCAAAAAGTGTTGGATTGATACTTGCGGGTTTAAAAATGGATGTGGATACTATTATAGCGGGTCTTTTGCACGATGTAGTTGAAGATTGTGGTGTTTCAATAGATAAAATAAAAGATCTTTTTGGGATCGATGTTGCTAATATAGTTTCAGGTGTTACTAAGATTAGCAATTTAAAGCTCAATGAGCGGCTAAACGAAAATGACATGAAATCTTTAGAGAAAGTGGAAACTATCAGAAAGATGCTTTTTGCTATGTCCGAGGACATAAGAGTCATAATCGTTAAATTGGCAGATAGATTACATAACATGAGAACTTTAGAATTCGTCGATAGAAAAAAGCAGATAGCCAAGGCCGACGAAACTTTAAAAATATACGCACCTATTGCCCATAGATTGGGTATCTATAAGATGAAGGAAGAGTTGGAAGATTTGTCTTTTCGGTATTTGTATCCTGAGACATATTTTGATCTAAAGACTAAAATCGAGGAAAAAATAAGACTTGGGCAAAATCGATTGAACGAATACGCGCAGATTATTAAACAAGAGCTTGATAATCAGAAAATTAAAGCGACGGTTGAAGGTCGCTCTAAGCATTTATATAGTATATGGGATAAGATGATTCGAAAAGGAAAAACTTTAGATGAAATATATGACTACATAGCTCTTAGGATAATTACTGAAGATCAGAATAAATGTTATGCTGTGTTGGGAATAATTCATTCTATTTGGTCCCCTGTTCCAGGTAGAATAAAAGATTACATTGCAACCCCTAAATTCAATGGTTATAAATCGCTGCATACCACCGTTATAACCCATAAAGGAGATCCTTTGGAAATTCAAATTCGAGATTGGGAAATGCATGAAGAAGCTGAATACGGCTTAGCTGCCCATTGGGTCTATAAAGAGGGTGTTAGTCAGGAAAAGTTGAAATTTTTAACTGATCTTATGGAATTACACAGGTATATTGCTCAAAATGCTTTTGAATTGAAAGATATCGAAACGAATCTTCTTTCAAAAGAAACTTTTGTATTTACACCAAAGGGAGAAATAATCCATTTACCAAGAGGAGCAACACCTATTGATTTTGCTTTTGCTATTCATACTGAGGTTGGCAATCATTTTTCTGGAGCGAAAGTCAACGGTAAATTAGTCCCTATTTCATACAAATTACAGACTGGGGACATAGTAGAGATATTGATCAATAGGAATTTTCAAGGACCTAGTATTGATTGGTTAAAATATGCTCATTCTCCCAAGACTATATCAAAGATAAAAAAATATTACAGGCAAAAAAACGAAGTGGAGTTAATAGAAAGAGGCAAAGACAAGTTTAGAGAGCTGTCTAAAAAACTTAATTTTTCTATGGATGAAATTCTTGAGAAATTGAAAGAAATAGGATTTTATATTAAATACAATATAAAAAGTGACGACGAATTTTTCATTAAGTTATCTTTAGAAGATATCAGTATTAATACTATTAGAAATATTTTTACCCTCAATGAAAAAGAAGAGGAAACAATCACTACGGTCGAAAAAACTAACTCAAGTAGGAAAGGGATCTCTGTTCTTGTTGATGGTGAAGAAGGAGTTGAAAGTTATTTTGCTAAATGTTGTATGCCTGTTCCAGGTGATGAAATTATTGGTGTGATAACTCGTAGAGGCATCGGCATACATAGAAAAGATTGTAATAATATTCAGGATATTGATGATAGTAAGAAGGTAAATGTTGAGTGGAACGAACTCAATCAAAACAAATTTTCTACAGTATTAATGATTGATGTGGAAAGTAAAAATGTTTTAAATAACGTTAGAAATGTTATAAATAATGAAGGTGGACATATTGAAAAATTCGAAATGACAAATAATTCTAATTATCTTAATATTAGGATATATTTAGCTGTTCAGAATTTAAAGCATCTGAGTCTTTTGAGTAATAAATTGAAAAATTCTAAAGGTGTTTATTCTGTTAGGAGGGTATAATTTGAGGGCAGTGGTTCAAAGAGTATCACAAGCTTCCGTAACCATTTCTGATAACATTGTTGCTCAAATAGGAAAAGGTCTCCTGGTTTTCTTGGGCATTTCGAAAATTGATCAAGTATCAGATATTAGTTGGATGGCTGATAAGATTGTAAATCTTAGAATTTTTGAAGATGATCAAAATAAAATGAATAGATCTTTATTAGATATTATGGGGGATGTGATCGTTGTCTCTCAATTCACTTTATATGGTGATTGTAGAAAAGGAAGGAGACCATCCTTCACTGATTCGGCAACTCCCGAGAAAGCTAAAGTTCTTTACGATAATTTTCTTTCCTACCTTAAAGAAAAATACCCTATAAACGTTCAACAAGGTGAGTTTCAAGCTCATATGAAAGTAAATATTGTCAACGATGGTCCAGTGACTTTACTTTTAGATTCTCAAAAGTTGTTTTGAATTTAATAAATATCTTTGATTGGAGGGATTTTATGAAAGAGTTAGAAGTTACCGTTTTTGTCTACAACGAAGATCCTTTTGAAGCACACATTTCAGCGGAAGGTGTAGAATCAGGAGTTAATCAATCTAATGTACATAAAATATATTTAGGTTATGAAAAACCTCAAAAAGGAGTCGTTGTTAAATTCAAACTACCTAACGGCGAGAAAAAATACATTAGGGGTGAATAGATGATTCTATTTCATTCATAATTTCACTAATATCTATTGGAGAGAAGTGTAATATCTCCTCTTTTATAGTTTTAAAGGTATCGATAAAATATTTATTTTGGTTTCCGGTACTTATTTCTAGTGAACATTCTATTAGTGCAGCCATTAGATCAGAAGTTTTCACGTATGCTCCATAATCATTTTCGAATGGAGCATATATGTATTTTTCGTATTTTTTAATTTTCTCTTTCATAGCAATTTTATTATTGTACCAGTCTTTAATGAAGTCTTTTTCTATTTCTCCAATTATCTCTTCTAAGCCTCGTACTTTTCTTTTAGTGGGGCTTATCACATCACCTGTAAATGCTTCAGGCAAATCATGTAGTATAGAAGCAATCATAATATCGTAAATTTCTTTCATTTGTAAATTAGCTTTTAGAGCTAAAAGATAAGAAATTAAAAAAACGAAAAAAGTATGTGAAGCTACGGAACTTTTAATATTTCTATGATTTTTGTTCCATCTTATCATAGTCACCAATCTTGTTGATATTTCTAACAATTCATTAGCTAATTCTTCTATCTCTTTTTTATCTTGTATATCCATTTTTTTTATTTTCGTTTGGTTTTTTATTTTAGGTTCAGTGTAGTATTCAGGAAAGACTCTTTCGTTAATACTTGCTTCTTT
This sequence comes from Petrotoga sp. Shatin.DS.tank11.9.2.9.3, assembly GCF_003665005.1. Lineage (NCBI taxonomy): Bacteria > Thermotogati > Thermotogota > Thermotogae > Petrotogales > Petrotogaceae > Petrotoga > Petrotoga sp. Shatin.DS.tank11.9.2.9.3. The sequence continues at coordinate 289,801 of NZ_JGVT01000001.1, read as the reverse complement.
TTGAGCAACGAGAAGGTTTATCATTCTAACTTTTTTTTCTATTTCTTCATCAAAGGCATAATGAATTAATAGTTTTGATCTAATATCGCTATCAAAATAAGATTCTACTTCTTTGTAGGTTTTGTTAATCACTTCATCCCAAAGTTTTTTGCCTTTTTCTTCAATTTTGCTTTTGGTAGCCAATGATATGTCTGATAATCTTATTTTGGGAATTGCTTCATATATTTTGTTGTGAAGTATTTTTACCAAATTTTCCTTAGATTCTTCGGAGAATACAAATATACTTAAAAGAAGGTTGTTGTATATGTTGTCGGATTCGCTAAATCTTACAATTGCAGGATTGTTGTTCCATCTGTAGACTGTAAACAAATTAGAACTTTCTAAAAGAAAATTACCAATGTTCATTTAATCACCTTCTTAATTGATTCAATATTTCGCTTTTGTATTTCTTAATTATTTTAACACATTTTTTAATTTATGATTATTTGAATTGATGGTATAATTTATTTTGTGCTTAGAATAGTGAAATGAGAAAGGGGTTTATATGTGAAAAGTATTTTCATCGCTGGAATTTCCGGGTCAATTGGTCAACAGGCTATAGAAGTGTTAAATAGCGGGTGGTTTAAAGACAATTTTAAGATAGTAGGAGGATCTGTTTATAAGAGTTGGGATAAATTAAAAGAAGCCATAGATAAATACGATCTGATTAGTGCTGGGATAGTTGAAAATATTGAAAATATGCCCAAAACTTTTAATGGTTGTCGCATTTTTACTGGCGCAGATGCTGTTGAAAGGAGCATAGAGTTTTGTAATCCTGATTACTCTCTGATCGCTACTTCTGGTTTTTCTGGGGTTAAAAACACCTTAAAGGCTTTAGAAGTTTCCCAGCGGGTCTGTTTGGCGAATAAAGAATCGATTGTGTGTGGTGGAAATTATGTTTTGGATTATGCTAGCAATCTCAAAAAAGAGATAATCCCTGTTGATAGCGAACACAGTGCGATATTTCAACTTTTGATGGGTGAAACCTCGACTCCAGAGAAGATTATATTAACGGCTAGCGGTGGAGCTTTAAGAGATTACCCAGTTGAAACCCTTGAAAATGTTTCAGTGGAAGAAGTATTGAACCATCCCGTTTGGTCGATGGGGAAAAGAATAACCGTTGATTCTGCATCGATGGTAAATAAGTCTCTTGAATTATTTGAAGCTTTTCATTTATTCAAAATAAACAATATCGAGGTTGCCATCAACAGAAACAGTAGGATTCATTCTATGGTTCAATTTTCTGACGGAGTAATTAAGATGCATTACGGTGTAGCAGATATGAAAATTCCAATAGCTTTTTCGATTTCTTATCCTGAACGAAATTTTGTTTTTGAAAAACCTGATTTATTTTCAGAGAAGATATATTTTGAGAGAGTAGATTTCAATAGATTCCCCGCTTTAAAATTAGCTTATAGCATTCTTGGGAAGGCCCCATTACAAAATGCATTTAACGCCGCAGATGAGGTTGCAGTGGATAGTTTTTTAAAAGGTACAATTAAATTTGGAGATATTTATCGTGTGATATACAAAACGGTAAATGAGGTGCAAACCCAGTATTCTTTTGCAAATAACTTGAGTTTTAATGATTTTGATGATATACTTAAAGTGGATAAAATCAGTAGAAATATAGCGAAAAAATATATTATGGAGGTTATCGAATGACGGTTTTATTATCAATTATTTGGTTTTTGATTATCATATCCGTTATTGTAGTTGTGCATGAATTTGGGCATTTTATTTTTGCGAAAATTTTTAAGACGAGAGTTGAAGAATTCTCTATTGGATTTGGGCCTGCATTATTCAAGATTCCTGGTAAAGAAACCACATTTCGCTTCAATATCATTCCATTGGGTGGTTATGTTAGATTGGCTGGTGAGGAAGTATTAGAAGAAGGTTATACTGATACTGATCCTGCACTGTTTTACAACAAAAAACCTTTCCAGAAATTTTTGATAGCTTTTGCAGGGCCCTTGTTTTCTTTCCTTTTAGGTTATTTTCTTTTTGTTGGAATAGCTGGTGTTTATGGTTTTCCAGAGGTAATGGTTGAAAGATTAGGAAGGGACAGCGTTGCTCTCCAAGCTGGTCTTGAGCCCGGTGATATCATTAAAACAGCAAATGGTGAGTATGTATTTAACCCTTCGATTTTAGAGATGGAAATAGCTTCTGGGAAACCGTTAGAGTTAACTGTTATAAGAAACGGAGAGGAAGTTAATGTTACATTGATTCCAGAGCTTACCAACGATAGGGCAATTTTCACTTTTTATGATATTGAAAACGCCGAAGCGCTCAATTTGAAAAACAAAGAGATTGTTTCACTAAATGGTGAAGAAGATTTATATTTGGTAATGAGCCGAATGGAAAATGGTGATCCAATAGAAATACAGTTAGAAGATGGATCCGTTATTGAAGGTAAGTTAGCTCAATATTCTTATTTTCCCCCCACGTATGAAACAGGTATCGTGTACGCTACTTTTTCAAATGTTATAGCAAAAGGTAACGATTTTTTCCAACAGGGAGATAAAATAATTGAAATTAACGGAGTAGCAATTAATAATGGATCTGATTTGCAAAATATAATTTATCGAACCCAATTGAATACTGGAGAATTAATGTTTGCTGTTTCTGGTAAAGAAATTATTAATGAGTATAAGCCATTTAGTGACGATGCTCTTGAGGTGCTGGTAGAGAGAAACGGTCAGATAATTAATATTGATTTACCCAAAGAAGAATTTTTAGATTTCATCGTTCAGCCTGGGATTTTAGAGGTTCCATACGAAAATTGGCATCCTAAAGGGATTGAGGCTCTTACAGTCCCCATTCAATGGGCAAATAATTTGATTGCTTTAACGTTTAGATCTTTCGGTCAGTTATTCACAGGAAGGTTGAGCGCTGATCAATTGGCAGGTCCGGTTGGAGCTGCTGCCATAATAGGGCAAGCAGCAATGGTTGGTTTTGATGCTATTTTAAATTTAACCGCTTTAATAACTATCAGTTTAGGAGTTTTTAATTTGATTCCAATCCCTGGTTTAGACGGTGGCAGAATCGTTTTTTCTATTTATGAAATGATAACTAGAAAAAGGGTGAGTCCAAAAGTTGAGGCTATAGTGAATACGATAGGATTTTTGTTCTTAATATTTTTGATGATCTTCGTCACTTATAACGATATAATGAGATTTTTCTAATGAGGTGTTCTAAATGTTCTCAGAAAAAGTAGTGGATGTTGGCGGGGTTAAAATTGGCGGGAAGTATCCCATCGTTATTCAAAGTATGACGAATACGGATACAGCAAATGTTGAGAAGACTATGCTACAAATTGAACGTTTGAAAAATTCAGGTGCCCAGATTGTAAGGGTATCAGTGAGAAGTAAGGATGACATTCAACCTTTTGGTGAAATCGTAAAAAAATCTCAAGTGCCTTTAGTTGCAGATATTCATTTTGACTACAGGTTAGCTATAGAATCTATTAAGGCCGGTGCTTCGAAAGTAAGAATAAACCCAGGCAACATTGGTTCAGATGTTAAAATACGAGAAATAGTTAAAGTTGCTAAAGAGTACAACGTACCAATAAGGGTCGGATCTAATTCTGGTTCGATCGCTAAAGAATTTTCTGATTTACCTAGACATAAAGCATTGGCTGAAAGCGCTTTAAAAGAAGTTCGATTGCTAGAAAAAGAAGGTTTTTACGATATTGTCGTCTCTGTGAAATCTGTTGATGCTAAAGAAACTTTTGTTGCCAATCAATATCTTTCGAGGTTGATACCTTATCCTTTTCATATAGGAGTTACTGAAGCAGGTGTGTTTGAGGATGCAGTTATATTGTCATCAGCAGGTTTAGGTTCTTTGCTTATAAACGACATCGGAGATACAATCAGAATATCCATCAGCGGGGATCCGATCAGAGAAGTTGAATTGGCAAAAGATTTGCTAATAGCATTAGGCTTGAAAATAGGGGTAAGAGTAATAGCCTGTCCGACTTGTGCAAGGACGGAAATCGACGTTGAAGGATTAGCCTACGAAGTAAAAAAAATGTTAAAAGGTAAAGAGGTTAAAAAAAATATTACCGTAGCGGTCATGGGATGTGTTGTTAACGGTCCTGGTGAAGCTAAACACTCTGATATCGCCATAGTTGGAACCAAAAATTCATCAGCGGCTATTTTCCTTAAAGGGGAACTTTTCGGTACTTTTAAGAGAAGTGAGATAAGAGAGAAACTTTTTGAGATTATAGAAGAAATTCAGAATTCTTAATTGAAGAAGGGAATACTATGGAGATAGATCCCATTACCGGAAAAAAAATGGATAAAGAGATGAAAAAAAAGAAGATAAAAAAATCTAACGATCAAGATGTTACTGTTTCTGAGGTGAAAGAAAAAGAAGGATTTTTTGATGTATTAGTTGACACAAATATAAAAATTTCTGAAAGTGAGTTAAGGAGTTTGATTGACAATATTCTTAAACTGGGAAACAACTTTGTAAAATCTCCCACCCAATCTAATTTACGAGGATATAGGAATGCTATCAAAGATTTCCTTAAAAGATTGGAGAAACATTGGTATGTGATAAAAAACGATCTTGATTTTAAAAATTCAACACCGCAACTACATATGGTAGCCGAAGTAGTTGATGGCAAACTCATGGAATTGACTGATATGATTTTAAAAAGAGAGAAAAATACTTTAGTGTACGCGTCCAAAATTGACGAAATAAACGGATTGATTTTAGATTTGTACAAATAAAAGGTGTATGGAAGGTGTTTTTTTTGAGTGATTCATTTTTTTATGATACAATAGAAAAAATTCAATCGAAAATAGAAGTAATTAAGGCAAGTTCCATGTGTTTTGTTGCAGAAGATAATTTTATTTTAAATAATTTTAGAGATGAATTATTAAATTCAGTTTCAGCTTTCAATCAGTTAGATACATTAATTATTAAACCTTCTGGTGGAAATATTAAGATAGAGCAAGTTAGGGATGTGGAAGAGTTTTTAATGTATAAACCTAACTATGCAAAGGTGAAGGTTGTTTTTTTTGAGGATATTGATAGATTGAACATAGAAGCAGCAAATGCCGCACTCAAATTAATCGAAGAGCCTCCAGAATATGCTTTGATATTTGGAACTACTACGAGATGGAATTATTTGTTACCAACCATAAAAAGTCGTTTTATAAGGTATGATCTTTCGATCCCTTCACTTTTGGTTGAAAATATTAATCGCAAATATGGTGAAATAGCGATTTATTTCAATTTTTTCCGACATTATGATTTGGGGGTTTTATTGTTTCTGAACGATGAAAGTACCGATGTTTCTAAAGTTAAAGATGAGGTAGAGAGGGTGCTTAACTTTTCATCCAACAATATCGATGAATTGATAAGCAATTTTAAATTATCTCTTGATTTGCCATACAACAAACTGAAGTTTTCTCTTTCATATTATAAATTGTGGAATATATTAATAAATTCAGACGATAAAGAGTTCTTTTATCTAATAAAAAATATTTCTCAAATAAAAAATGATGTTGAAAATTTATCTTTTTTAAGTAATATATCTTCTTTAGGTGCTATTTTGTTGAGAGATGCGATGGTATTTTTGAATTCTTCCAAATGGAAATTTTTTTGGAACAACTCGTTAGTTTATTTCTTTGGCTTAAATGAACATATTGTTAATTTAGAGCAAATTAAAGATAATATATCATATTTGAATAGGGTATCTACGATGAGATTGGCTAACTTTAACTTTGAAATGGAAATATTTACCCATTTTTTTAGAATTAAAAGATGCTTTATTAGAACCATTAAATAATAATACAATGGGAGTGAAATCTTTTGATAGATCTTGAAGCTGAAGTTTATGGGGTAGAGTTGGAAAAGTTAGGTCCCATATATTACTATAATTATATAGGAATTGAAAAAATCAATATATTTGATTATGTTTTGGTTCAAACAGAAAATGGAATAGAAGTTGGTAGGGTTGTGTTGGGCCCTGTTACAATGAGGTTTGAAGAAATAGGCTATGAACCCAACTCAATTATTAGAAGGGTTTCAGACGAAGACAAACAACAAGTAGAAGACAATGTTAAACTAGCCGAAGAAGTTGCACAATATGCAAAACAGATGGTTAGAGAATTAGGATTAAAAATGAGGATTCTTGATGCCGATTTTACTTTTGATAGATCAAAATTGGTAATTTACTTTGGTTCCGATGTTAGAATCGATTTCAGAGAATTGGTAAAGATATTAGCTAAAAGGTACAAAACAAGAATAGAACTTAAACAAGTAGGAGCTAGGGATGAAGTAAAGAAGATTGGATCAATTGGCTTATGTGGACAAGAGGCTTGTTGTAGCAGATTTCTGAGAGATTTTTCTTCTATAAAGATGGAGCTAGCTAAAACCCAACAGATGATGATTAACACAGCTAAAATTTCGGGTAGATGTGGTAAGCTTCTTTGTTGTTTGAAATATGAAAATGATTTTTATAAAGAAGTCCTTAAAAATGTGCCAAATGAGAACTCTACAATAGAATACGATGGAAAGCCAGCTAGAGTTGTAACGGTCAACGTGTTCTTGAAAGAAGTCTCGCTACAAGTAATAGAAGAAAATCAACCAATCTTAATCAAAGTTCCTTTTTCCTATTTCAACAATGGTGATTCTTAAGTTCAACTGCCCCCGTCTAACGACGGAGGCGGAAAGGTTGTGAGAAGATGGATAAGGTTATTTCAAAGAAGGGCTGAATATGGATATTAAATATCCTGAAAGGAGTGAGAAAAACTACTGCATTCCTTTCATTAGTGGAATAGTTACTCTGCCGCAGTAGTTTTTCATGATCATATGAGAACAATTGCAGCTGTATTCATAACAATCGGTATTTTGTTTTTAATAATAGGGTTGATGTTTGCATTTAATATAAAACTTGGTAGACTCCCCGGAGATATAATAATAAAAAGAGAAAATTTCGTTTTATATATTCCTATTACAACGATGCTTATTGTTAGTGGATTAGTCACATTACTATCAATTATCATTCGAAGATTTTTCTAATAATGAATGTAAATTCCTTGGAGGTGTATTCGTTGAAAAAAAATTTAAAAGAACTAAAAAACTTGTCGGTTATCGCTAGAGGAGATATATTGAAGATGACCACTGTGGCTAATTCTGGTCACCCCGCAGGGTCTATGTCTTCTATTGATATGTTTTTATCGGTTTTAAATAGGGCAAATATATTCCCAGATGATCCGTTTAATCCAGATAGAGACAGGATCGTGGTTAGTCATGGTCACACTTCACCAGGATTCTATGTGGCTTTAGCAAGGATGGGCTTTGTAGACATAGAAGAAGTTATTTCAGGATTCAGATATGCTGGGAGCATATTTGAAGGGCATGTTACCCGTGGAATACCTGGTGTTGAGTGGTCAACAGGCAATTTAGGTCAAGGTTTATCAGCTGGGATTGGAATGGCTTTGGCAGCAAAAAAGAGGGGAAAAGACTATAGAGTTTACGTATTTAGTAGTGATGGAGAAAGCTCAAAAGGGCAAATTGCAGAAGCTCGAAGAACTGCCATAAAAGAAGGCTTAAATAACCTAATAGTATTACTTGATTACAACGATATTCAAATATCTGGAAGAGCCAGAGATATCTTATCAGTAAATATAGTTGGAGAATATGAAGCGGCTGGCTGGAACGTTATAGAAATCGATGGACACAATTTTGATCAAATCAATAAGGCTTTAGAAGTAGCTGAAAATGAACCATTAAGGCCAACTGTGATTGTAGCTAAGACGATTATAGGGAAAGGAGTTTCTTTTATGGAAAACACCCCAACCTATCACGGTAAAGCACTCACTAAAGAACAGCTAAGTAAAGCTTTAGAAGAATTAGGTTTAGAAAACGATGTAGAAAAGTACATTGAAAAAAGAAAAAATATGGCTTTAACTAGGGATAAACTAAGTTATCCAAATATTGAATTAAATGTTGAGACGGGACAACCTATAGTATATGGCAAGGGAGAAAAGGTTGCCAATCGTAATGCTTTTGGTAACGCTATTGCTGATCTTGCGAAACTGAACATGGAGAATTTTCCAGTAGTTGCGATCGATTGTGATCTGAAACCATCCGTTAATTTGGAAAAATTTGAAAAAGTCAATCCCGAAGGTTATATTCAAATTGGTATTGAGGAGCATAACGCAGCCACCATTGGAGGAGCATTGTCCGTTAGTGGAGCATTAACTTTTTTCGCTGATTTTGGGGTATTTGGCTTGGATGAGGCATTTAATCAGCAAAGATTAAACGATATTAATCACACTAATTTAAAGACTGTTGTCACCCACTGCGGTATCGATGTTGGAGAAGATGGGAAGACTCATCATGAAGTCAATTATATTGGGATAGTCAGAAGTTTATACCATACTAAATTGATCGTACCTTGTGATGCCAATCAAACTGATAAAGCGATTAGGTACGCTGCAAAAGTTCCTGGCAACTTTGTAATCGCTATGGGAAGATCTAACTTGCCAATCTTGTTAGATGAAGAGGGTAACGTTTATTACAATAACGATTATAACTTCGAGTATGGGAAGTTGGATGTTTTTAGAAAAGGTAGAGACCTAACAGTATTCACATATGGAAGCTTCGCTCATTTAGCGGTGGAAGCTGCTGATAAGTTGAAAGAAGAAGATATACATATTACAGTTATTGGTGTACCCACTCCTTTAGAATTTGACCTTACTCAAGTGAAAGAATACGTAGACAATACTATAGTATTAACCTTAGAAGATCACAACGTAGAAAATGGTTTATCCAATGAACTGTCAAAAGCTATGATCAGAAATTCTTTGAAACCTTCTTATTTTGAACCTATGGGATTAAAAGAATATGCACCGTCTGGAACGATCAAAGATTTGCTAAGAGTTCATGGATTTGATGTAGAATCGTTGGTAAAAAAGATGAAAGGATTAATTGAGAGCAAATGAAGCATGAGGATGATTTAAAATTAACCTTGCAAGAGGAACAAAATGTAAAAAAAGCAAAAAAGGAGCTCCTATTGCCACCATGCGTGAAAGAGAGCGTGTTGTTCGAAGCGTTGTGTCATAAATCATACGTTTTTGACAACGAAAATATTCAAAGAAAACTTGATTCTAATGAAAGGTTAGAATTTCTCGGAGATGCCGTTTTAGAGTTAGTTATCTCCGAGTTTCTTTACAATAATTATCACCTTTCTGAGGGAGAAATGTCAAAGGCGAGGGCTATAATAGGAAGCGAAATTATTTTAGCAGAAGTTGCTTTAAAGTTAAGGTTAGACGACTTTATTTTTTTAAGTAAAGGTGAAGACAAACAAGGTGGGCGAACGAAAAAGTCAATTTTATCTGATACTATGGAGGCTTTGTTTGCTTGTATTTATCTTAGCTGCGGTTATGAAAAGGCAAAGAAGTATATTATAAAAAACATGAAGGAGTACATCGAGAACGCTGTTGAAGGGAATATTTTTCTCGATTATAAGACGAAGTTACAAGAATTAACTCAAGAAAAAACAAAAAAATTGCCTGAATATGTGTTATTGAGTGCTTCTGGGCCCTCACATATGAAAAGATACAAGGTAGCAGTAAAATTAGATGATGAGATACTAGGAATAGGCGAAGGCTTTTCAAAAAAATTTGCGGAACAATTAGCAGCAAAAATTGCTTGTGAGAAGTTTTTGGATTCTATTGGTGGAAATGATGTCGTTGATTAAAGAAATTGAATTCGTTATTTTAAAGAACACATCTTCAGTTTCACTAACAGGGAATTATTGCTACCTGAACTGCAAACATTGTGGCCGCCATTATCTAAATAATATGGCAAGAGTAAAAGATATTGAAGATTTAGTAAAAAAAGGGTTCACTTCTTTTTTAATTAGTGGTGGATTATTGGAAGATAGAAAGGTCCCAATAACTACTTTTGAGGATACACTATATACTCTAAAAACTAAATACAATTTGAAATACAACGTGCATACAGGGTACGTAGATGAAAGTGACATACATGTTTTAAAAAAGATCGCGGATACCGTATCTTTTGATCTGGTTGGAGATCAGCAAACGGTAAAAGAGGTTTATGGGGAATTTGATTATGATAAGATGTGGACTTCTTTGGAATTACTTGTAAATAATGATTTCGTTGTTAAACCACATATTACCATAGGTTTGAATAAAGGAGAATTTTCTCATGAACAAAAAGCAATTGAAAAATTAAAGAAATTTGGAGATCGGATAGATGAAATTATATTTCTAGTTTTTATACCCACGGTTGGAACTGAATTCTATTCTTATCAACCTCCAAAAGTGGCTGAAGTTGTTTCTTTTCTTTCAAGGGTAAGAAACGATTTTTCACATAAAAAGTTAACCTTAGGTTGTATGCATCCTAAAGGGAAATATAGAGAAGAACTACAAACCGAGCTTTTGGGTATTGTAAATAAAATTGTTCAACCTATCGGCAAAGTTATAGAAAAAGCCGAAAGAGAAAATTTCCAGATTAGCTATAGTTACGAATGTTGTGCGTTCTCCTCCAACGGTCGGGTGGGGAGCGGGGCTAGAGGCGCTATATAAAGTTTTAGAGTTTCTAAAAGGCTGCATGATGAGTGGAGGTATATTGTAGAATGGATATTTTACCTTCTTACATGAAGTTATATGAATCAGGTGAACTTCATAGAAGACGTGATTATTTGATCAAACGCTTAGAAGAATGTGATCTTTGCCCTCGTCAGTGTAAAGTAAATAGGCTAAAAAATGTGGGATCTTGTAGGGTAGGGAATGAAATAAAAATTTCCGAATACGTTCTTTATCCAGGAGAAGAGCCTGTATTAAAAGGAGAAAATGGTGCAGGTGGTGTCTTCTTTAGCAATTGCACGATGAGATGTGTGTACTGTCAGAATTTCAATTTCAGTCAGTTGGGTTTCGGAAAGAAGATTTCTACTGAAGAGTTGGGAGAAATTTTCTTAAAATTGCAGAATGAAATGAAGGCCGCTAATTTAGATTTGGTAACAGCAACTCCATACTTACCTTTTATTTTTGATGCTTTAATATATGCAGTAGAAGGGGGATTTCGCTTGCCTATAGTATGGAACTCTTCATCTTATGAAAGTATAGAGACTTTGAAGTTAATGGAAGATGTCGTTGATATTTATTTGGCTGATATAAGGTATACTAGCAATATTGTGGGTAAACGATATTCAGGGGTAAAAGATTACTGGAGTAATGCCAAATTAGCTGTTAAAGAGATGTATCGTCAAATTGGAGAAACTTTTCTGGTAGATGAAAAGTCTAATATTTTAAAAAGAGGAATAATAATTCGTATTCTAGTATTACCGAATTTAATAAACCAAGCAAAAGAAGCCTTAAAATTCTTAAAGTATGAAATCTCGGAAAAGATACATGTCAGCTTAATGGACCAATATGTTCCGGTTTATAAGGCTAAAAATTATGAAAAGTTATCAAGATATTTATATAAATCAGAATATCAGGAAGTAGTCGATTATTTGTATGAATTAGGGTTTGAAAATGGTTGGATTCAGACTCACAATTTAAAAGAAGATAATGAAGTTTTTTCAACGTCACAATAAACATTGGTGACTATCCGAGGGGTGATTTCATGAAAGAAATAGAACTAATGAGGTACGTTCTTGATCAGTTACAAGATGGAGTAATGGCAATAGATGAAAGGGAAAGAATTTTTTACATAAACGATGCCGCCTGTAGGGTTTTAGGTGTTGATAAAGAAAAAATAATTGGACAAAATGTAGTTGAAAATGTTCCTAATACTAGATTGCACGTTGTTTTAAGAACAGGTGAAGCAGAATTCGACAAACTACAGAGTTTAGGGGATAAAGTAATTTTAACTTCTCGTATCCCTATAAAAAATGATAATAATGAAACTATTGCTGTTGCCGCTGTTTTTAGAGATATCACTACATTACAAAAGTTAGCTGAAGAGATCACTAATTTAAGAGAAATGGAAGCTCTACTGAGTTCCATAATTGATTCCACTTCAGATGCAATTTCTGTCGCAGATCAAGAAGGTCGTGTGACTATGGTCAACAGAGCTTACACAAGAATCACAGGATTAACACCAAGAGAGGTCATTGGTAAACCTGCAACTATAGATTTGGCAGAAGGTGAAAGTTTACATATTCAATGTGCAAAAGAGAAAAAACCTATATACAATGTAAAAAAAAGATTAGCCACGAACAAAAAAGAAGTAGTAGCAAGCGTTACCCCACTTTTTGTTAAAAATGAGTTTAAGGGAAGCGTCGCCGTTATTCATGACATTTCCGAAATTCAAAGATTGATAAACGAATTAGAAGCTACAAAAAGGATGTTGAAAAAAGAAAGTGCCACACATACCTTTGATGATTTAGTCGTTAAATCTGAAATTATGAAAGATGTTGTTGCCCAAGCAAGTAAAGTAGCCTCAGTAGACGTCAACCTTTTATTAATAGGCGAATTTGGAGTAGGGAAAGAGGTACTAGCACAAGCTATTCACAACGCAAGTGCGAGGAAAGAGGGACCGTATCTCAAATTAAACTTTTCTTTGATCCCAAGAGAAAGACAAGAAGAATACCTTTTTGGGGAGAATAGCTATCTGGCACAAGCGAATGAAGGGACCCTTTTTTTGGAAAATATTGATCTCATGGATATAGAAATGCAAAGAAAACTTTTAGCTTTCCTTAAAGACAATGTTTTTGATACCAATTATTACGATTTTATTCCTGATGTTAGGTTCATTTTTGCAACTACTGAAGATTTAAAGATTCTTTCTGGTTTGGGTAAATTTTCTAAAGAGCTTTTATACAAAATTTCAGTAGTAAATATAGAAGTTCCACCGTTAAGAGAAAGAAAGGAAGACATTCCTGAACTTGCTCAGCAACTATTACATAATCTAAATAGAAAGTATGGAAGAATAGTTTATGGATTTACTGAAGATGCCTTGAAGAAATTGATGAATTATTCGTGGCCTGGGAACATAAGAGAGTTGGAAAACGTTATTGACCGGGCTATGTTGGCAATGGACAACAGCGATTCCATAGTTACTTCCACGCACATTCCCGATTTGATAGAAAAGGTTGAAGAAGTCACAGGAACGCTTAAGGAAATGACAGAAGATTTCGAAAAAAAGATAATTCTGGAAATCCTTGAAGCAAGTCACGGTAATAAAACAGAAGTTGCCCGAAAATTAGGCTTAACCGTTAGGAACCTTTATTATAAGCTGGATAGATACGGAATTAAGTGAAATTTTTATGTGAATAGGGGGATGAACATTGAAGTTTGAATTTCGTCTAGAGCGATTGAAAGACCTAAAAAAAATTTTAGAAGATAATGCAAGAATGGAATTGGGTAAAAAAAGTAAACAAAGGCAATTAGTTGAAGACGAAATCAAACAGATTAGCAATAAGATTGATACCTTTTCAGATGAATTTACAAAAGAAGTAAAAGATACCATATCGATTACTAAATTATCAAACATGATAGAGTATAAAAATCATTTAAATGAGCAATTATCACAACTACATTTAGTATTACATGAAAAACTGCAAGAAGAAGAAATTGCCCGACAAAATTATTTAAAGGCCAAGAACGAAAAAGATATCCTTCAAAAACTTAAAGATAAAAGATTTGACGAATTTAAAATTCAGGAAAAGAGGGCGAATATAAAAGAACTAGATGAAATTGCTAGATTAAACCATCAACCAAGGGAGGAGAATTATGAATAAGATCAAAGTTTTGTTTTTGTGTTCGAGAAATTCTGCAAGAAGTCAGATGGCTCAGGCATTTTTGAAAAAATACGGAAATGATAAGTTTGAGGCTTACAGTGCAGGTTTAGAAGCAAGTGAAATTCATCCTTTGACCATAAAAGTCATGGAAGAAAAAGGAATATCTATGTCCGAGCAATACTCAAAAAGTTTGGATATATACTTGAACGACAGATTTGGTTTTTTAATAACCGTCTGTTCAAAAGCAGAAAAAGAATGTCCTTTTTTTCCGGGCGTTAGTATAAGATTATATTGGCCCTTTGACGATCCAGCCGCTGCCAAAGGTTCTGAAGAAGAACAATTAGAAGTATTTCGAAAGGTAAGGGATCAAATAGAAAAAAAGGTAATTGATTTCGTGGAAAATACTGATAAATACTCTAATATAAAAGATAATTTTCGAGTGTAAAAACCTTTTTGCATATACTTTATTTTTCAAAGAATTAACCTTCAGCTAAAGTTTGTTTGCTATAATAAATTCATAAAAAAATTAATAAAGAAAAAACCTCTTTCTGTATAATGCCGATAATAAGGTTCGGCAGTTTCTACCAAACAGCCGTAAACTGTTTGACTACAGTAAGAGGGGTGTGAGATTTTGTATTTCAATATCCTACCTCTCTACTGTATGAGAGGTAGGATTTTTTATTTCAAGATTTTAAAAAAGGAGAGATAACCTTGAGTAAGAAAGTCCTTTTGATATCTGGAAGTCAATCAGATGAGATTTTTGTAAAAACTGCCATTGACCTCTTTGAAGAATGGAAGATAAGTTACGACTATAAGGTGTTTAGTGCTCACAGAAATTTGAAAGAGCTAACAAAATTTATCGAAGAACTTCCAAGTAACGAATATTGTGTCATAATAGCTGTTGCCGGCCTTTCTGCTGCCTTACCTGGTGTAATCGCTTCATTAACTAATCTCCCCGTTGTTGGTGTCCCCAGAGATGTAGGTCCTTTAAATGGAATAGATGCATTACTTTCTATGGTACAGATGCCTAGTGGGGTTCCTGTTGCAACGATGGGAATTGGAAGTAGTGGTATGAAAAATGCAGCATACTTTGCAAAAAGGTTGATAGAAGGTGAAAAAGATGGAAGATAAGAAAAATTTTGAGCTTTTATACGAAGGGAAAGCCAAAAAAGTATACAAGTTCGATGAGAAGAAATTGTTGATAGAATTCAAAGATGATGTGACAGCATTCAACGGATTAAAAAAAGATCAAATCCTTAACAAAGGAAAAATCAACAAAGAGATTTCCAAGTTCTTTTTTGAAATGCTGAATAATCAAGGTATAAATACCCATTACATCAACGATTACGATGAAAACTCTTTCGTTGCAAAATGGACAGATTTAATTCCTCTTGAGGTTATAATTAGAAATTACACTGCCGGTAGTTTTTGTAAGAGATATGGTGTGAAAAAAGGCTTGATATTTGATTACCCCTTAGTCGAATTTTCTTTGAAAAATGACGAGTTAGGGGATCCCATGATCTCAAAAGATGCTATCCTTCTTTTGAAAATTACCACAGAAAACGTATTGGATGAAATCGCTTCTATTTCTAAAAAAGTCAACAATATTTTAAGTGATTATTTAAAATCTAAAGGAATTATTTTGGTGGATTTTAAATTAGAGTTCGGAATCAGTAAAAACGATAACAAAGTTACGTTGATCGATGAGATCTCTCCTGATACGTGCCGTTTTTGGGACGCAAATACTATGGAATCTCTTGACAAAGATGTTTATAGGGAAAATAAAGGGGATCTTATCAACGCCTACGAAGTATTACTTGGGAGGTTAGATATATGATGATTAAAGAGGAGCAGAAAACCTTCCGATTTGAAGTAAAAGTAAAGTTAAGGGAAGGAATTTTAGACCCACAGGGAGCTACTACTTTCAAGGTTTTAAGAAGGTTGAATTACAACGTTGAAAGTGTACGATTTGGAAAAAGTATAGAATTAGAAGTAAAGGAAGATAGCTACGAAGCAGCCAAAGATAAAGTCAGAGAAATAGCTTATAAAATTTTAACCAATCCAGTTTTAGAGGATTTTGAAATCGTCGATTTGAATAGGAAGTGAAGAGTGTGAAGAATGTGAATTCGTTAACGGCTGGAATTATAGTTTTTCCAGGTTCAAACTGCGATAGGGATGCAAATTTCGCTTTAACGATTAACGGTTTTGATACAAAATATATATGGCATGATTTCAATCAATTACTGGATTTCGATTTGGTTTTTATTCCAGGAGGGTTTTCCTATGGAGACTATTTAAGGGTTGGGGCGTTGGCAAGATTTTCTCCCGTAATGAGCTCTGTAGAGAAGTATATATTGAACAAAAGAGGATTGGTTTTAGGGGTTTGTAATGGTTTTCAGATACTAACAGAAGCAGGGATATTACCCGGGGCATTAACCGTTAACACCTCTCATAGATTCATATGTAAAGATGTTGAAGTTGAAGTTGTAAATTATGATACACCGTTTATCAATGATGTTCAAAAAAAGATTTTAACTTTACCTATTGCCCACAAGGAAGGCCGATATATCAACGATAATAAGCTTGATCCTAAAAATATTGTATTAAAGTATAAAAAGAATCCCAACGGTTCATTTGACGATGTAGCAGGCATAATAAATGAAGAATACAATGTCTTTGGCTTAATGCCTCACCCAGAAAGAGCTTGTCATAGTGTATTAGGTAATGAGGATGGTAATTACATTTTTCAATCTATCAGGAGGTATTTGTCTAGTGCAGAATCAATTAACAATTAAAGAGATAGCGTTGGAATTAGGTATTTTAAAAGAAGAATTTGATCTTATCAAAGAAAAGTTGGGGAGAATACCCAACGAATTTGAAACCTATCTTTTTTCTGCTCAATGGTCTGAACATTGTGGTTACAAGCATTCTAAACATTATTTAAAAAAAATTAATGAATCTTATGAAAGCGAAAATGCAGGATACGTTCAGATTGGGGGAAAAGCTGTTGTTTTTAAGGTTGAAAGTCACAACCATCCTTCTGCTGTAGAACCTTATCAAGGCGCAGCCACTGGTATCGGTGGGATAGTTAGAGATATATTAGCTATGGGAGCAAGACCCATAGCACTTTTAGATTCGTTAAAATTTGGTAATATTTGCGATCCAAGGGTGAAGAACATTTTTGAAGGTGTTGTTTCTGGTATAAGTGATTACGGCAATTCCATCGGTGTCCCAACGGTTGGTGGAGAGACTTCATACAATGAAATATATTCAACAAACCCTTTGGTAAATGTAATGTGCGTCGGTATTGCTAACAAAAATCATTTGGCATCTTCCCATGCTGATGGTCCTGACAAACTTCTTGTATATGTAGGATCTAAAACCGGACGTGATGGAATCCATGGTGCCTCTTTTGCATCAAAAAAATTGAGTGGAAAAGATGACAGGCCTTCCGTCCAAGTTGGAGATCCTTTCACCGAAAAGAATCTAATCGAAGCAACACTTGAGATATTGAAAATAAAAGGAGTAAGGGCTTGTCAAGATATGGGAGCTGCCGGCATTCTTAGCTCTACTTCTGAAATGGCTTATAAGGGTGGAGTTGGTTGTGAACTTTATTTAGATAATATACCCAAAAGGCAAGAAGATATAGAACCTTGGGAAATAATGCTTTCTGAGTCTCAAGAGAGGATGCTTTTTTTGGTTAATCCTGGCACAGAAAAAAAAGTAGAGGCCGTATGTAATAAATACTTAATCGATTTTGCAATTATAGGAAAAACAATTTCTTCCCTTCATTACGTTGTGAAAGAAAATAGCGAAGGCAAGGTTCTTGCTGATCTTCCAATAGAGATCTTAGTTAACGCCCCTGAATATTATAGGAACAACACTATTCCTTCTATTTACATATTGAACAAAGCAAAAAAATACCCAAAAACAAAGATAAATGATGTAGATAAAATATTAAAAATATTGCTATCTAACCACAATATATCCAGTAAAAAATGGATTTATCAGCAGTACGATTATAAAGTTGGAACCAATACAATATTTATACCAGAACAAGCCGATAGTGCTGTACTTTGGTTAAAAAACACTCAAAAGGCTATTGCTGTTACAATTGATAGCAACGAACTTTACACCTATTTAGATCCATTTGAGGGTACAAAGAACGTTGTATACGAAGCTGCGAGAAATCTAATCTCTGTTGGTGCAAAGCCTTTAGCTATCACGGACAATCTTAATTTTGGTGATCCTGATGATCCTGAGGTATCGTGGCAATTTGAGAAAAGTATCGAGGGTTTGATTGAAGCTTCAAAAGAACTTTCTACCCCAGTGGTTAGCGGGAACGTCAGCTTTTACAATTCGTATCATGAAACATCGATTTTTCCTACCCCAGTTATTGGTATGATTGGAGAGATTAAAGATATAAAAAAAATAGTTAACCTAAAGTTCAAAGATTGTGGTGATGTAGTATATTTAATTGGAAAAACAGATATCAATGTTGATAAGATAGGTGGTAGTCTTTATTTAAAAGTTCTTGAAGGGTTTGTAGGTGGAGAGATAGACTTTGTAAATCCAATGTATGAAAGATATTTGCAAAACTTTATATTAGATCTAATAGATAAAGGTATTTTAAAAAGTGTGCATGATGTTTCAAAAGGCGGTTTGCTCACTGCTTTGGCGGTGTCCTGTATATTGAGTAATCGTGGTTTTAAAGGTATTTTAGATGCTTCCATAGAAGAACTTTTTGGAGAGAATCAGGGCAGGTTCATCGTGTCTGTTAGGAGTAAAGATTCCCGTACATTTGAGGATATGGCAAAATCAACTAATATCAACGTTAAAAAATTGGGAGAGATAAAATCCAGTGATGACGGTATCGATATCGGCAGTGCATATTTTGATTTAAAAGAATTGAAAAGTATCTATTTTGATAGTATCTCGAAAAGTGTGGAGGAATAATAGAATGTTGATGGAGAATTGTGGTTTATTTGCCGCATATTCAAAGGCTGAAAAGTACAACGTAAGTGGCAGAATTGTGGAAGGCCTTTTGGCACTTCAACATAGAGGCCAAGAATCAGCCGGGATCTCGGTGTCAGATGGTACCAAAATTACAACTTATAAGGGCAAAGGCCTAGTCAATAGAGTTTTCGGGGGCGGTGTATCAAAAAAAATTAACGGTTATTTTGGGATCGGGCACGTAAGATATTCAACGAAAGGGGTCTCTAATTTCACAAATGCTCAACCGCTTACTATAAAGTATAAAAATGAATTTTTTTCCATAGCTCACAACGGTCAAATTGAAAATGGTCCTGAAATGAAAGAGAAATACGAAGAGCAAGGCTCCATATTTATGACAACTACAGATACGGAACTTTTCCCCCATCTTTTAGTTAAGAAGCTAAAAGGCTCTCCTTCAAGTTGGAAAAGTGAAGAAATAGGTAAGTTAATTGCTGAAAATATATCTCCTTCTTACTCACTACTTTTTCTTTTTACAGATAAAGTCATTGCTTTTAGAGATCCTTTCGGATACAGACCGTTAAGTATTTGTGAAACTGAAAATGGAATTTATATAGCTTCGGAAGATAGTGCTTTCAAATTTTTTCCTCTTAGAAATGCTAAAATTAGAGAAATAAAGCCCGGTGAATTAATTGAAATAAAGGATGGAAAGATTAAAAGTCATGTAATATCTTCGAATAGTCCTAATAAGTTTTGCTTTTTTGAACATGTTTACTTCGCAAGACCCGATTCAAATATATTTGGTGATAATGTACACTTAATGCGTGAAAAGTTGGGAGAGCTGTGTGCTAAAGAGAATCCTATCAAAGCTGATATAGTTGTTCCAGTAATGGATAGCGGCTTTTCTGCTGCCTTAGGATATTCAAAAGCATCTGGTATTCCGTTAGAAATGGGGCTAATGAGAAACAAGTATGTTGGAAGAACTTTTATCGATCCAGATTTGCAAGAAAGAAAGTTGGGAGTCAGACGTAAACTTTTACCGATTAAAGAAGTTATAGACAACAAAAGAGTTATTTTAATTGATGATTCCATCGTAAGAGGAACAACGATGAAACATATAGTGAAGATGCTAAGGGAGAATGGAGCCAAACAAGTTCATATAAGAATAGCCTCTCCAATGGTTGTTAATACATGTCATTGGGGGGTTGATATTCCTACGAAAGAAGAATTAATTTGCGCAACTAAAACGATCGAAGAAATTAGAAAAATTCTTAATGCAGATTCTCTTAATTTTATAACTTTATCGAATTTACTTACTTCTTTAGGTGAAAAGGGAAAAAATTACTGCTTTCACTGTTTTATAAAAGATTAAAATTTTTTAAATTATTGGGTAGCTGGGCGAAGGGGGGCTAACAAAGACTAAACAAGGCTTACATGAAAACCATGCAAACAATTAATAAAAAAATCTGCTTTTAAAAAGGGTCACAGGGCGGATCCCTTTTGCTGATTTGTGCAAAAAAGTTTCTTAAAACGAACTTTGATTTTGAGGATCTTGGGGATCTTAAGGGGGGAACCCCTTAATGGCCAAGGGTGGGATGCGGGGCGAAGGGGAGCAAATATCATAGAAGACACTATAACCAAAATTTGGGAGGTAATCCATGTTTTATAAAAACTCAGGTGTAGATATAGACAAAGCTAACGAATCAATTAAAGAAATCAGATCTTTTATTGGCTCCAATATAGGTGCATACGCAGGGATATTTCCTTTGAAAGATGAGCTATCTAATTATAAAAATCCTTTTTTAGTAGCTACTTCCGATGGAATAGGTACAAAGCTTCAATTGTTAAAAAAGTATGGAAGATGGGATATAGCTGCACAAGATTTGGTGGCTATGAATTTAAACGATTTGGTTTGCATGGGTGCAAAGCCTTTATTTTTTTTAGATTATTTCTCTACATCACACTTAAATAAGAATAATTTTGTCACTTTCATTCGGCATTTAAAAAATATTTTAGATGAATATGAGTGTGTTCTTTTAGGTGGAGAAACAGCCGAACTACCTGGTGTTTTTAAAAACAAGAGTGAAGATATCGCTGGTTTCGCCGTTGGAATAGTTGAAAAAGATAATATATTTGACTATTCAAAGGTAGAGCCAGGTGATAAGCTTATCGGTCTTTCTTCTTCTGGGATACATTCAAATGGCTATTCTTTGGTTAGAAAATTACTGGATGAAAGAAAAATTACCTTCACAGAAGAACTTTTAAACCCTACAAGAATATATGTTAAACAAACTTTAACGTTGATTAATTATATAAAAGGTGCTGCTCATATAACGGGTGGGGGAATAATCGATAACTTGCCTAGAATAATACCTGATGGTTGTTGTGCAGATATAAAGGTTAATTGGGAGATTCCTTCTGTCTTTGAAAGTATTAAACAGTCAGGTGTCTCTGATGAAGAAATGTTCAAAACCTTCAACATGGGTATCGGTATGATATATGTTGTTCCTGAAAATAAACTTTCCGAAGTTAAAAAAATATTCGAATCTGTTTTAATGGAAGACTTTTTTATTATTGGAGAAGTGAGGTCAACAAAGGATTCAAACCAAAAAGTTAAAATCAGTTTTTGAACATATTTATTAGGAGCGATATACTGTGAAAAAGATAGTAATTTTAGCCTCAGGTAAAGGGACAAATTTTGAAGCTATATGTAAATATTTTTCGAAATCTGAAAAAATTAGTATAATTAAATTGATAACGGATAACAAGGAAGCTCAGGTAGTAGAAAGAGCAAAAATATTGGGAATAGATTACGAAATAATAGATTATAGCACTTTCAAATCAAAAAAAGAGTTCAATGATTATCTTTTTGATCGTTTGAAAGCTCTAGATTTTGATCTAATGGTACTAGCAGGATATATGAGAATATTACCAGGCTATATAGTTAGATATTATGCCGATAAAATAATAAACATTCATCCTTCTCTTTTGCCGAAATACCCTGGTTTACGTTCAATAGAAAGGGCGTATAATAATAAAGAAGAATACACAGGAATAACGATTCATTACGTTGAAGAGGAAGTTGATGGTGGGAGAATCATATTACAAAAAAAGTTAAAAGTAGACAAAAATTGGGACCTTGAAAAGTTAGAGGAAGAAATTCATAAGTTAGAACATCAATATTATCCTCAAGTAATTGAGAATCTCTTGAGCAATTCCGATGAAGATAGCTAAAGATTGATGGGGCGATGAATAAAGTTTATAAAGGATAATTTATAAAAATGACATGGGAGGCATTAGAGTGATAAAAAGAGCATTGTTAAGTACTTACAAAAAAGAAAAAGTAGTCGATTTCGCGCAAACTCTTCAAGAACTTGGAATTGAAATTATTTCAACGGGTGGAACCGCTAAGAAACTTCAAGAGAACGGCATCGAAGTTACCCCCGTTGAAGAAATCACCAATTTTCCTGAGATATTAAATGGAAGAGTTAAAACTTTGAATCCTTTTATACATGGAGGTATTCTTGCAAGAAAAGAGAATAAGCAAGATATGGAAACTCTTGAAAATTTAAAAATAGAGCCAATAGATCTCGTTTATGTTAATCTTTATCCATTTGTAGAAGTAGCTAACAAACGCGATGTTGACATGAATGAGTTGATTGAATTTATAGATATAGGCGGACCAACAATGATAAGATCTGCGGCGAAAAATTACAAAGATGTAATTGTTGTAGTAGATGAATCTGATTTGGAACAAATATCCACTAAATTAAAGACACCAGAAGAGTTAGATGAGAATTATAGATTGTACTTAGCTTCAAAAGCCTTTAATTTGACCGCCTTTTATGATAGTTGTATAAGTAATTACCTAAATGCTCAATTAACAAATAAGGATGATTTTCAAGAATTTTTAACGGTTCCATTTGAAAAAAGTTATGAAATGAGGTATGGTGAAAATCCTCATCAAAATGCCATTTTTTATAAAAATACTTTAACTTCTGGGGCTATGACTTCATTTGAACAATTAAACGGGAAAGAGTTATCCTTTAACAATTTAAGAGACGCCGATTCCGCATGGAAAGCGGTGAATGAATTTGAAGATACAGCATGTTGTTGTTTAAAACACAGTTCTCCTTGTGGTATTGCTTTGGGAGATAGTGTTATAGAAGCATACCAGAAGGCTTATTCATGCGACCCTGTTTCAATATTTGGTGGAATAGTTGCTTTTAACAGGAAAATTGATGTTGAAACAGCACTTGAGCTAAAGAAAATATTTCTTGAGATAATAATGGCTCCAGAGTACGATGAAGAGGCTTTAGATATTTTAAAAGAGAAAAAGAATTTAAGAATTTTGAAGATGAATTCTAAGCCTATTGATACGTATGAGTATGTATCAGTTGATGGAGGGATTCTCGTTCAAGAAGTTGATAAACGGGTTATAAACGAATTTGAGGTTGTAACAGAAACTAAAGTATCAGAAGAAATCAAAGAAGAACTTTTGTTTGCATGGAAGGCGGTAAAACACGTAAAATCAAATGCAATAGTGGTTTCAAAAAACAAGGCTACCACAGGCATAGGGGCTGGCCAACCCAACAGGATTTGGGCTGCTACGCAAGCTCTAGAAAGAAGTAAGGATAAAGGAGGGGACGTTTTAGCTTCAGATGCCTTTTTCCCTTTTAGCGATGTGGTAGAAAAGGCTGCAGAATATGGAATAAAAGCGATAATCCAACCTGGAGGATCAATCAGAGATGATGAGTCTATTCAGGCGTGTAACAAATATGGAATAGCCATGGTATTTACGGGAATGAGACATTTCAAACATATATAATTTGTTTAAATTTTTAGTATACAAAGCACCCATTTTTTGGTATACTATTAATGGGTGATTAAAATGAATGTAAAAATAAAATCTCTTATTTTACTAGGAATTACAATGTTATCTTTTTATTTTTTAAGAGCGGATTTTGAAAATATTGCTCTTATAGATGCTTTGATGGTAATAGCATTAACCGCCATTTCTGATAATATAAGAATTTATTGGAATTACCATAATAGGTTAGTTTCTAACACCGTTGGTTTTGTATATGCTTTTATATTGGGGCCTCAATATATTTTAATTTCCTCTTTAGTCATTCTTTTCAGTAAGACCAAACATCGAGAAATAAGTAGGAAGTTATACAGGACACTCGTGTTCTCCGCAAGCTATTCATTAGCCGCTTTGATTTCTTATAGATTTAATCCGCTTCTTTCTATATTTTTATTTTTGACTATTTCAAAAATTATTAACAGCATTATAGTTGAAGATAGAAAAAATTTCAACATTTCTGTGTTTTTTTATGAATATCTTTATTTTTTGAGTCTTTTACCTTTTTCTTATTTGTATTTACAGTTTGAGTTTTCTCCTTATAAGTATCTGATAATTTCTTTGAGTTTGTTAATACTATTGCTTTTTTATCTGAATATTAAAGTTAGAAACGAAAAAAGCTATGAGATTTTGAGAACCCAAAGAATACGAAGATTAAACGATGTGATTGTTAATTTAAGTAATGTCATCAGGCAACTTTCCTTGAAGGTATCTTCCGAGAAAATTCTTGATCAAATAGCAGAAATAATGCAGAAAAATATGGGTTATGCATATGTTCTTATCAGTTTGTTTAATTATCAGAATAATAAAGTTGAAAGAATAGCACATCGAGGTCTAAAAGAAGAAATGTTTGAAAAAATTAAAGGTCAAGAGGTTCCTATATCTGAAGTTCTTAAATTTATGGATGAAAAATATAATTATAAAGATACCTACTTTATTCCTCACGCTGATAAAATAAGCGAAACTTATACTTATCAACCTAGGGATGAAGTGAGCATAGATTATTTAGAAGATAATCAGAATTTATGGGATCCTGATGATTTATTGCTATTAGCTTTGAGAGATGAAAGAAACAACATTATAGGGTATATATCTTTGGATTCTCCAGAAAATAATTTAAGGCCGTCTAAAGAGGAGTTGAACATTTTATCGGTTTTCGCTCAGTTAGTCTCACTGGCGTTGGAGCATTCACAAAAATTCATGGAGATTAGAGACCAAGCCGAGAGAGATAGTTTAACGGGACTTTTTAACCATTCTAAATTATTTTCTGATTTGGAAGATTTTGAAAAAAATGAAGAGAAAATTTGTGCTGTATTTATAGATTTGGATGATTTCAAGGACATAAACGATAAATATGGCCATAAGTTTGGTGATGATGTTCTTGTTAAATTTTCTCAATTAATATTGAATACTGTTAGAAATAAAGACAGGGTTTATAGATATGGTGGAGATGAATTTGTAATTTTATTTACTGGTATTTCAACAGAGATTGGTATAAAGATTATAGAAAGGCTCTATGATGCGCTAAAAGTTTTTCAACCAAGGATCAGTTTTAGTGCTGGATTAAGTACTTGTGATGAAGTAATTAATAATTATAAAGAGATCGTTGAAATTGCAGACAGAAAAATGTATCTATCAAAAAATCAAGGTAAAGGTAATTTGATGGTTTAGTAGATCTTACTTTTGGTAGACATAAGACGAGGGTGGTTATTTTTTTGCAACAGGAGGAAAAAAATAATGAAAGTATTAGTAGTAGGCAAAGGTGGTAGAGAACACGCAATCGCTTGGAAGTTATCTCAAAGTAAAGATATAGAAAAAGTGTTTGTGGCCCCTGGTAATGATGGTATATCAATTGAAAATAAATGTGAATGTTTAAAAATAGAATCTATCAAAGAAATTTTGAATTTTGTTAAAAATAACAATATAGATATAACGATAGTTGGTTCGGAAGAGTATTTGGCTAATGGAATAGTCGATAAGTTTGAGGAGTCAAATTTAAAAATAATCGGTCCCGACCAAAAAGCCGCTCAATTAGAAAGTAGTAAAATATTTGCAAAGAGTTTCATGAAAAGGCATAACGTTCAAACAGCATCTTTTAATACATTTGTTGAGCTAAAAGATGCCCTTGATTATTCTAGAAAAGCGTCCTATCCATTGGTGATAAAAGCCGATGGTTTAGCGGCAGGTAAGGGTGTTTTTATATGTAATTCTTATAAAGATTCTACCCAAGCTCTTAATGAACTTATGAAAGAAGAAAAATTCGGTGAATCTGGTAGAAAAATTGTTGTTGAGGAATATTTAAAAGGCTTTGAAGCCTCTGTTTTTTTGCTGATGGATGGTCAAAACTACAAATTTTTTAACGTCTCGAAAGATCATAAGAAGTTGTTGGAAAATGATCAGGGCCCAAATACTGGAGGTATGGGAGCGATTACACCTCATCCTGATGTTGATGAAAAATTAACAAAGATAATATTTCAAAAAATCATAAACCCAACTATCAAAGGTTTAGAAGAAGAGGGTTTATTATATAAGGGATTCTTGTACTTAGGTTTAATAATAAAAAAAGAAAACACCCTGAACGGGGTCAAAGATGAACCATATGCATTGGAATACAATGTGCGTTTAGGAGACCCAGAAGCCCAATCGATGCTTTACTTATTAAAATCTGATTTTAGTGATATCATAAACGACATAGAAGAAGAGAGAGTTAACACTACCAATATTGAGTTTTATGATGGCTTTTCTTTTTGTCTTGTGCTTAGTAGCGAAGGTTACCCTTTTTCCTATGCAAAAGGTGAAAGAATCACAATTAAACCTGAAATAACTTCGAAAGTCTTATATTCTGGTGTTAAAAAAGATGGTGAAGATTTACTTACCAACGGCGGTAGGGTATTATCGATAGTAAATAAAGCAAATACATTAGAAGAGGCACGAAATATTGTTTACGAAGAAGCAGAAAAAATTCATTTTAAGTCAAAGTATTATAGAAAGGATCTCTAGTGAGTGTTTAACCGCTTCTGTTAATTTTGTGACGGCTTAAGGACTCCTCGATCTTGAGATATCCTTTTTTCATAGCTTTTTTACTCACCTGAACGTTGAATTGATCGCCTTTGATTTTTTTCATCTTCTCCTCTATACTTTTTGAACGCTCAGAATCTTTTTTTAAGATATTTTCAAGGACGTTTTTTACCGCGAGTTCGTTTTTAAATGGTTCCAATTGTTTCAGTAGTTCCAATCTTTCTTCTAGCGTTTTAGAAAAAATTTCAAAATTATCGTTCTCTAGCGAATCATCTAGCGTATTTTCCTTTTTGTTTATTTTACTTATTAATTCTTCTATTACGGTCTTTTGAGTATTCATTTAAAACCCACCTTTTCTCTTTCTTATGCTTTTAACGGCACTTAGCCTCCGTTCTCCATCCAACGTGTACTTTTTGAATTATACCACATTTAGCTTTACTACAAAAAAAAGTCGAATATTTGTATTTAGAGACATTTAACAGAGATTAGAGGTCATTATGATCGATTATTTCACTTTTTTGATGTTTTCTTGTATAATATAAGTTGAAGGTATTTTTATTTGCCAAATGGAAAAGGAGAATTCATTATGGAAACCAAAGTTATCGAAGTGGATCCATTAAATATCGAAGAGGAAAAAATTAAAGAAGCAGCTCAAGCAATCAAAGAAGATAAAACAGTCGTTTTTCCTACTGAAACGGTTTACGGTTTGGGGGCAAATGGTCTTTCAGAAAATGCCGTGAGAAAGATTTTTGAAGCTAAAGGTAGACCTTACGACAATCCTTTGATACTCCATGTATCAAACGTTAGATCTTTTTTAGAGTATACTTATATCTCTTATGCTCTTTTAGAAAAAATAGAAAGGTTATTACCAGGTCCGATTACTTTTGTATTAAAGAAACGGGAGGTTGTTCCAGATATTGTGACAGCTGGAAAAGACACCTTGGCTATTAGAATGCCAGCCCATCCTGTAGCTTTAAAATTGATAGAGTACGCTGAAGTACCAATTGCCGCACCAAGTGCTAATATTTCAGGTAAGCCTAGTCCAACAATGTCGGAACATGTTTTAAAGGATATGCTTGGGAAAGTTGACTATATAATTATTGGAGGTAAAGTAGAGTTTGGAGTAGAATCGACGATAATTGATTTAACTCAAGGAAAGATACCTATAATATTACGGCCAGGTCCCATTCCACCTGAGAAATTAAAAGAGATTTTTGGAGATATTATTATTCCTGATTTTGTATATGGAAAAATAGAACCGGACTATATAAAATCTCCGGGTATGAAATACAGGCATTACGCTCCTAACACCCCTGTTATTTTGGTTGAACATGATGATGCAAATACTATGGTAAAAAAGGTTTTAGAGGAAGTGAAAAGTTATAACAATCCTTTAGTTCTCTGCCTGAAAGAACATGTTGGATATTATAAATATCATAATATTAATTTTGACACTATAGGTAGTGAATCAAATTACTATGAATTTGCGGTTAAACTTTTTGAAATGTTAAGAAAATACGATGAAAAAGTTGATGCCATGATTATCGAAGGTATAGAAGATAAAGGTATAGGTATAGCAGTTATGAATCGTCTAAGGAAGGCAGCCTACCACATATTATAAGAAGGGAAGGGGTAAAATTGGAACTTTTATTTGATGTGGGTAACTCTTATACGATGGTTGGGATACACGAAGATGGTAAGTTTTTGACTTGGAGAATTGGACCAAGTAGCTTTGAGTCGGAGGATGGTTTATTTGTTATTATTTCAAATTTATTAAATCGAGTAAATGTTGATTTAAACAAGATAACCTTGGCAGGCATTTCTTCTGTGGTTCCCAATGTAAACTTTATTTTAGAACAGATGCTAAAAAAATATTTTAATGTTGAAATTATTTTTGTTGGTACGAAGAACAAAATTAATAATATAGCATATTTAGTAGATTATCCCAAAGAAGTTGGAGCGGATAGAATATGTAACGTTATTGCATGTAAACAAGAATATGGTGACAACGTAATTGCTATAGATTTTGGAACTGCTATAACCGTAGATGTCTTAGAAGGAGGGAATTTTGTTGGTGGTGCGATAATTCCTGGATTTAAGACCGCTATAGGTGCATTGTTTTCTAGAACCGCCCAACTTCCGAAGGTAGAGATAAAGATTCCTGAATACCATTTGGGGAAAAATACTATCGACAATATTCAAATAGGGGTAATAAAAACAACGTTATACGGAATAGAGAGACTGATAGACGAAATAAAAAGAGAAAGGAACAAAGATTTTGTCGTTATAGCAACTGGTGGAGATATGAGTTTCCTTTCGAGTAAAACATCTTTTTTCAAGCATTACGACCCTTATTTAACACTAAAGGGAATATTATATTATTCAAAAGAAATAAAAAAATTGTGATAGGAGGCAACGATTTGAACTTCTTGGTTGTTAATCCTTGGATCTACGATTTTGCAGCATATGATTTTTGGCTTAAGCCCTTAGGGTTGTTATACATAAGTGAGGTACTAACTTATTTAGGTCACAGCGTAACTTTTATCGATCTGCTAAACAGGCATGATGATGATTTAATTTCAAAATATCCTCCAAAAGATAAAAAGTACGGAACTGGTAAGTTTTATAACGAAGGAGTTGAAAAGCCGGATATATTAAAGAATATTCCAAGAAAATTTAAAAGGTACGGATTACCTTTAAAATTGTTTGAAAGTAAATTAGAAGCAATAAAAAAACAGAACAAAGTTGATGCAATTTTGGTGGGAATCACTTTAACATACTGGTACTACGGTGGAGAAAAAACTATCGAAATTTTGAGAAATATCTTCCATTCAACTCCTATCTTTTTAGGTGGAATTTATTCCACGTTGTATACAAAGCATGCAGAAGATAATTTTTCCAAATTTGGAGTCAATATTTCTCCAGGAACAGGCATGTCTCCTTTAAAGACAGTTTTGGAAGCACTAAACGAAGATACCACAAAATTAGATAACTTCAACTGGTTTGAAGAAATCGATCTTACCTACGATTTTTATGATTCCTATCTTACTTACGTTGTTTTGGTTTCTTCAGTAGGTTGTCCCTTTCACTGTACGTATTGTGTAACTCCTAAGATGTGGAAATTTCAATATAGAAGTATAGACAAAATAATAAATAATATAGAGTGTATTCTTAAAAAAAGACCTTATGTAAAGGATATCGTTTTTTTTGACGATGCGTTTTTATTAAGAAAAGATATTAAAGAATTGCTGAAGTACCTTTCTAAATTTGACGTTCGATATCATTTGCCCAATGGTATACATGCTCGGCGTGTTGATGATGAAATAGCTTTGTTATTGAAAAAAGCAAATTTTAAGACGATAAAGCTGGGATACGAAAGCTATGATTTTAATATTCAAAAAGGGACAGGGTTTAAGGTAACTAATAACGATCTTGTAAAAGCGGTTACATGTCTGAAAAACGCTGGTTTTGATATGAACGATGTTTATGCTTACGTCTTGGTAAATCTACCATCTCAGAATAAGAATGATGTAATACAAGCTGTTGATTTCTGCCATTCGCTCGGAATAAAGGTGAATTTAAACGAATTTACTCCAATTCCTGGCACGGTTGAATACGAAGAACTTGTTAAAAAAAATGCTATATCTTCAAATATAGATCCTTTGCTTCTAAACAACACAATTATCCCTTATTGGTCGAGTTTTGGCCTCTCTATTGGTGATATCGAAGAAGTAAAAAGATATACCAAAGCCAAATATACCAATTAGATGAGATTATTTGGCATTAGAATGAATTAGAATTGATTATGCCCAAAAATCTTTAAATTCCTTGGGTTGACAAATTAGAATAAATTGACTATAATTATAGTCAAGGGGTGTGAGATATGTATTTAAAAGACTTTACTTTTTATAGCTTAGCCGAAGCGAAAGCAAAATTATCTCAAGTTGTTGATGAAGTTGAAAACAAAGACATTGTTATTACCAAGAATGGTGTACCAAAGGTTGTTTTATTAGATTATGATAAATTTGTTAAGCTCATGGAATTCGTCGATGAAGTGAGAGATATTTCTCTTTTTGAGATAGAAAACGTAGAGGAATATCATCGGATTAAGGACTTTTTTAAAGATTTTGATTACTGAGTTCATCATTCTTTTTGGTTGACTCTGCAGGTATGGCATAGACTCTTTTTTCCTTATGGGTGGCTGCGAGGCGAAGGGGCGCTAACACAAGTTTTAGTGTTATTAAAGACAGAATAAATTAAAAGATGGAGGTGTACTTTAATGGCTCAAGTTGTATTAGAAAAGGTTAACAAGGTTTATCCAAACGGATTTCACGCAGTAAAGGATGTAGAATTTGAAATAGAGGATAAGGAATTCCTTGTATTACTTGGACCTTCAGGATGTGGGAAAACTACTACTTTAAGGATGATCGCGGGATTAGAAGACATTACTGAAGGAACAATAAAAATAGACCAAAAAGTTGTAAATGATGTGGAACCAAAGGATAGAGATATTGCGATGGTTTTCCAAAATTATGCTCTTTATCCACATATGACTGTTTACGATAATATGGCTTTTGGATTGAAATTGAGGAAAACCCCTAAAGACGAAATTGAAAGGAGAGTTAGAAACGCCGCAAAAATTCTCGGGATCGATCATTTGCTAGATAGAAAACCAAAACAGTTATCAGGGGGACAAAGACAGAGGGTAGCAGTTGGTAGAGCCATAGTAAGGGATCCTAAAGTTTTCTTATTTGATGAACCTCTTTCAAACTTAGATGCAAAACTAAGGGTGCAGATGAGAGCCGAACTTAAGAAACTACAAAAAAGGTTGGAAGCTACTATTGCTTACGTTACACATGACCAAGTGGAAGCTATGACTATGGCTGACAAAATTGTTATAATGAATGAAGGATTAATTCAACAGGTTGGTGGACCTTTTGATGTATACAATAACCCAGCTAACATTTTTGTTGCTGGATTTATTGGGACGCCTCCAATGAATTTCTTGAATGTAAAAGTAGCTAGAAATAACGGCATTTGGTTCAAATCAGAAGGAATATCTATAAAAGTACCAGATGATAAAGCTCCTTTACTTGAAAATTATATAGATAAGGATGTTATATTTGGTGTTAGACCAGAAGATATTTATGACAAGAATTTTTTCGAAGGTGCTGATGAAACTAATATTTTAAAAGCTCTCGTTGACGTTGTTGAACCTTTGGGGAGTGAGACTTTACTCCATTTAACGATTGCTGGACAATCTATGACTGCAAAGGTAAGTCCTCAAACGCGAGCAGAATCTGGACAGAATTTTGAAGTCGCAATTGATTTAAAAATGATACATGCATTCGATAAGGAGACCGAGCAAGCCATATTTTAATTTCTTTGAATCAATAAACCCTTTGTGCGTTTGTCACAAAGGGTTTTATCTAAAGACTTATTATTGATATTGGGGGGATTCTATTGGTCATTAAGTTAGTTTTTGGAGCTCTAGAAGGCGATAAAATCGATCTTCCTGTTCATTACAATAGACCTTTGCAAGGATTGTTTTACTATTTAATGTCAGATACTGTACCTAAGTACCACGATTTAGGAACAAGGTCTGAAGATAAGAAGTTGAAGCTTTTCACTTTTTCAAGGATTTACCCCTATAACTCTTTTAAAGTGGAGAATAGAAGGATGATTTTTAAAGGTTTATTCAATATTTACTTTGCTTCCCCAATTGATAAATTAGTAGAGGCGGTTTTACATTCTTTAAATGAACAAAAGGTCGTGAGAATCGAAAAAAATTATTTTACTTTGAGGAAGTATGAAGTTATTCAAAATGAAGTGGATGAAGAAATGCTTGTTAAAACTTTATCGCCCATTACAGCATATTCAACTATCGTCCTACCAAACGGAAATCGTTATACTCATTATTTTTCTCCCTATTCATCAGATTTTAAAAAATTGATAGAAGAAAACCTCAAAAGAAAAGCTTCAGCATTAGGTATTGTAATAAAAAACAATAATTTTTATATTGAACCTTACGGTATAACGGAAAAAAATGAGAAATTACTTTTTTACAAAGATATTATCATAAAAGGATGGACTGGATATTTCATTTTAAAAGGTGATACTCAATTATTGAAATTAGCGCTTAATTCAGGATTGGGAGCAAAAAATGCACAAGGTTTTGGAATGATCCTTTCTGTTGAAAAGAATTCTATAAGAGAAAGAAGTTTTCTGGAACTTGCAGAAGAAGGCTGAAATATAGGTAAATTGTAATTTAAATTAAAAGTTCGGGGGTGTGATTATTGAATAAAAAAAATATCTTATATGCACAATCAGGGGGAGTTACAAGTGTCATAAATGCTTCTGCATATGGACTGATAAGTAAGGCTTTAAAGGATCCACAAATTGATAAGATATATGTAGGAATAAATGGTATCACTGGAGTCCTTGAAGGGAAATTATTCGATTTAACAAAAGAATCTTTTGATAAAATAAATAATTTGAAAGCCACACCTGCAAGTGCCTTTGGTACTTGCAGACATAGGTTAAAAGAAGGAGACGAAGAAGGTTTTCAAAAACTTTTTAAAACGTTTGAAGATTATAATATTAGTTATTTCTTTTATAACGGTGGTAACGATTCAATGGACACAGCCCATAAAATCGATGAGTATTCAAAAAAAATTGGTTATGATTTAAAAGTCATAGGTATTCCAAAAACAATAGATAACGATCTATACGGCACCGATCACTCTCCGGGTTATGGTTCTGCAGCAAAGTATTTGGCAATTTCAATGTTGGAAGCAAGTATAGATACGCGTAGTATGGCAAAAGATTCTACAAAAATTTTCATAATGGAGACAATGGGCAGACACGCAGGCTGGCTTACCGCGGCTACTTCGTTGGCAAAGTTGAATAGAGATTTTGGACCTCATATCATTTTGCTACCCGAAAGGATTTTTGAAGAAGATCATTTTATAGACAAAGTTCAAAAAGAAGTAAGTAAGAATGGTTACTGTACGATTGCTGTCTCTGAAGGTATTAGATATAAAAGCGGGGCTTTTGTTTCTGATATGGGATACACCGATAGTTTTGGAAACAGGCAGTTGGGAGATGTAGGAAGAGTTGTTGCCAATATTATTTTAACAAGGTTAGGTTTGAAAGTACATGTGTCTATCCCGGATTATCTTCAAAGAAGTGCTGGACACATCGTTAGTAAGACTGATCAAACTGAAGCGGTTATGGTAGGAGAAAAGGCCTTAGAATATGCTCTGGATGGTATATCAGGATTCATGGTAACAATTAACCGCCTTTCGAACAACCCTTACAAGATAGAATTTGGGAAGGTTCCCTTATTTGAAGTGGCAAATAACACTAAATATTTACCAGAAGAATATATTTCTGATGACGGTTACG
Organism: Petrotoga sp. Shatin.DS.tank11.9.2.9.3; assembly: GCF_003665005.1. Lineage (NCBI taxonomy): Bacteria > Thermotogati > Thermotogota > Thermotogae > Petrotogales > Petrotogaceae > Petrotoga > Petrotoga sp. Shatin.DS.tank11.9.2.9.3. The sequence continues at coordinate 255,785 of NZ_JGVT01000001.1, read as the reverse complement.
GTGTGAATGAGAATTTTATTGAGTATGCTAAACCTTTAATCCAAGGAGAAAGTTATCCGCTTTATGAAAATGGTATTCCTAAATACGTATCTTTTCCAATTGAAGAGAGATAAGAAACAGATCTACTTTAAACTAAAAGCCGAGCAGTACGCTCGGCTTTCGTATTATTTAATAATTTATGGCTTTTTGATATCATTTGGAGCTATTGGTGGATTTTCTTTCAGTTCTTTTAGTACAATCTCTATAGCCATATCGAGTTGCGTATCTTTCTTTTCTTTATAATCTTTTGGGGTAATATCTATTTCAATGTCCGGATCGGTTCCATAATTTTCAACATCCCATCCAACATCTTTAAACCAAAAGGCCATTTCTGGTTGAGTTGTTATGGTATGATCAACAAGTGGATTTCTGGGCCAGATTCCAATCACTCCCCCCCACGTTCTCTTACCTATAAGTTTCCCTAGTTTCATTAATTTGAAGGAGTGACTAAAAATATCCCCATCTGAACCAGCAAACTCGTTCGTTATAGTAACCATTGGGCCTCTTACACTGTCATATTGATAGGCTTGGGCTTCTCTATATGGTGAGAGATCGTATCCAATAAACTTTCTATTCAATTTATCCAAGATCATTGAAGATACAAAACCACCACTGTTGACTCTTACATCGATTATGAGTCCGTCATATCTGACTTCGCTTAAGAAGTTTCTGTGAAATTCTGCATATCCAGTGAATCCCATATCTGGGATGTGAATGTATCCAATCCGTGAATCAGTTTTTTCATGAACATATTTCTTGTTTTGTTCTACCCATTCTCTGTATCTTAGAGGCGTTTCATCTTTTAACGTTTTGACAACATACTTTCTCTTATGATCAATATTATCGCTGCTTGATACCACTATTTCGACATCTTTGCCGCTGTTATTTACCAAAATTTCATTGGGTATTTTATCCTTTATTTCTACGCCGTTTATCGCTAATAGGTAATCTCCTTCTTTTACCTCAACCCCTGGTCCAAGTAATGGGGGTTTATTTTTTTCATCCCATATGTCTCCCTTTACGATGTGACTAATTTTGTATAGATTTCTATCTTCATCGAGTATCAAATCTGCTCCTAAATATCCAATTTTGTAAACTGGTTTGGGTTTGTATTCTCCTCCCATCTCGTAGGCATGTGATGATTTTAATTCGCCTTGCATTTCCCATATTAAATCAGAAAATTCTGTTCTTGTTGCTATTCTTTCAACTAGAGGATAATACTTTTCTAATATCTTATCCCATTCAATTTCGTCTAGTTTGTCCTTGTTCCAAAAATAGAACTTTTGTAGGCGCCAAGCTTCACAAAGCATTTGTCTCCATTCTAACAGTGGTTGAACTTCCACATTGATTCTGTGAAAATCTATCCAGCCGCACTTTCTCGTATATTTATTTTCACATTCTTTTTCTTGTTCTGGGGAGGGAGGATTGATAGTTTTAAGAATTCTTAGTTCATCGTCTATCAGAATTGCGATTTTTTCTTTGTCCTCGGAAATTTGAAAATCTGAAATTCCCTCAAGATAAGTTTTTTCTTCTTTTTCTGTGAAATCGTAGTATTTCAAGGTTAATTTTTCATGTTTCTCGCTGAGCATATCTTCTTCATCTTCCAGTACACCACTTACAGGAGAAATAGCGTAAAAAACCTTCTCTTTAGCAGCTTGTATATTTACATATCTTTCTTCACTAACCGGGAAGGGTATAATTCTATCAGCGATGTTATCAAAATCAATATCAACTTTTATTTCTTCTTCTTTTTTCTCTTTCTCTTCTTCTTCTTCTTCTTTGATTATTTCCTGAAATGGAGAGCAAATATCTTTTTTTAGTGTTATAAGATAAGGCTTTGTTCCTTTTACGAAAGCTAAATTCATTTGAAATCTATCTTCAATTGGATTGAATATTCTATAAGATAGAAAATAAAGATATTTCCCTTCTGGATCAAAGACAGGGTCTACATCAAATAGAATAGGTTTTGTAACTTGGTGTACCTCTTCTTTTTCCTTATCAAATATCATAATAGCTGCTTGTTTGCTGTTTATAAATTTTGAATAAGCAATCCATCTACCATCTGGAGAGAAAGAATATCCAGTAAAGGGACCAATGTTACTTTTATCCACGTCTATCTTCTTATGGTTTCTCAAATCGATCAAGATAAGTTCGTTTCTTTGATTAGTTAACAGAATTTCTTCATCTTTAGGAGAGGCAACGATATTCATAACCCTTCCTAAATCATATTCTTCTACTTTATCGATTAAATTGCCAGTTTTTAAATCGTACACCTCGATATGTTCATAATTATTTTCATCGCTGATTGTTACAGCCTTTTCTTCATCTTTCAGATTTAGGTAGGTGGTAAGTCTATATCTGGCACTGTTTTCTTTTCCAAGTTGTTTAACGGGACCGTACCAATTGTTGTAATAAAAGCTTTTGCCTCTGTGCGTACTTATTAACTTTTCAGCATCTTTAGAAATTGAGAAATCTTCAAAATACTGTGTTGGTTCAACAAATTTTCTGTTTCGTTGTGGTAAGGTACTGTAATATTTTATATCTACCTTTTTTGATACGTTGGTTGATAAATTCAAAATGTAAATATCCGAACCGGCATGGTATACAATATCTTTTCCATCAGATTTTGGATTTCTGACATAAAAATCATTGTGATACGTATGTTTTTTTAGATCTTTTCCTTCTACGGTACAGGAGTATATGTTAGCGACATCCTCATGGTCTGAGACGAAGTAAATTCGGTCTTGGATCCATATTGGATTGGCAAAGTTGGATTTTAAATCGATCAATTTTTTGAAGTTGTAGTTTCCTTCTACGTCTATCAGTAATTCTCCCGCTGTTCCACCTCTGTACTTTTTCCATCGAGCCGGATCTCCGGTTTTTCTTCCCAAAACGACACCTTTTTCTTTACCAAATGAGATTTCAGTGGCTATTCCAAAATCCAATTGTTTGAATTTCCTCTTATCTTCAACATCGATTTCCCATAGGGATGTAATCCTTTTAAACGGTTGGGTATAATTTGATGAAAAGATTATCTTACCATCGTGCCAACAAAGTACTTTGCTGTTTGCACCTAAGTATGTTACTCTAATTGGTACACCTCCTGTGGATGGAATTATATATACATCTGGTACACCTTCGTCTCTTCCTGTAAAGGCTATCCATTTTCCATCTTCAGAAAAAGTTAGATCGGAGATTTCTCCGACATTTGTGGTTAATCTTCTGGCTACTCCCCCTGAAGAAGGAACTACCCAAATGTCATCTTCAGCAACAAAGGCTATTTGATCGTTGTAAATAGTCGGAAATCTGTAGTAACCGTTGAACTCTTCACTCATGAATTCTTCCCCCTTTTGTTATTATAAGTTTTCATAGAGATAGTTGATTATTGAATTTTCAAACTCTTTCACCTTTTGAACATCAAAAGGAAAATTGTTTTCCATTAAGCTAAAAATATAATATTTTCCACTTTTTGATTTGAAAATCCCACTGATGGCAGAATCGTAATATAAAGTTCCAGTTTTTGCGTAAATTTCAAAGTTAAAACGATTTTCAAGAGTGCTTTTTTCGTATGGTGATGCTAAGTAATCAAAAAATTTAGATTGATACTTTGAATATAGATAAAATAATGTATCAGATATCATCTTTGGGGGTAACAAGTTGTACATTGATAATCCACAACCATCTTTAATTACATAATCGGTTGGGTCGTATCCTAAGGTTTCTTTGATTACTTTTTGGAAGTGATTTTCAGAATCTTCTATTTTCCCATTGCCATAAATAGCGCCAAGATTTCTAAAAATCTGTTCGGCTATCTGGTTATCGCTTGTTTCCAACATTTGTTGTATTATATTGATTAGTGGTGGAGAATGATTTGTATATAGAAGATTAGCGTTAAAAGGCACTTCATCATATCTTATTTCTCCCCAAAATTCAACACCTATTTCTTGCAAGAATAATGTTGTAAGGAAGTTTATATAATCTTTTATTTCATGATTTGTTTTATATTTAAAAGATTCATAGCTTGTTTGCCAAATATTAATTGCAGCGATTTGTGGCTGGGGGTCATCCCACATCCAGCCTCTACCAAAACCTTCTTCGGTCATGAAAGAATAATCGAAAATTATATCACCATATATCCTTTTTATTCCTCTATCCACCGTTGCCCTTTTTAGTATTTCTTTATATTGTAAGGAAGTTAAAACAGGGTCTCCAAATCCTTTTATATACAGATTTCCTCTGAAATTAGGTGATATTTCCCCTGTATGGTATATTTTAGTTTCGAATTTGTAATTATCCCCCAGACTTTCCAAGGCAACGAGGGCGGTAATTAATTTTGTGTTTGAGGCAGGGATGAATAATTTATCTGAATTGTAGTTGAAAAGAACTTCATTGGTGCCAAGATCTCTCAATTCAAACCCAACAAATCCTTGAAAACTTTCAAATTTTGAAATTAATTCATTTTGTATTTGATTAGTTATTGTTTTCGAAGGTGGGATTGTGGGAACAGATTTGGGCACAGGTTCAGCAATTTTAGACGGTTCTATTATTTGTATTTTTGAGGAATCTTCGTTATCTCTAGCAATTGGAACCCTACTCGAAATTGGAGCAGCTATGACAACTGTACTAACATTAAAAAAAACTAAAATAAAGATTGTGAGACTCAAGACGGTCAAAAAATTACTGGATCTTAACTGATTTTTGGATTTAATATTATTCACTCCTTTTCAGAATTTATTTTATAAGCTAAGGCGGTTTCGATTAACTTTGTATAATTACCTATGACTTCTTTGAAATCATGATCTTTGAGCATCATACCCATTCCTTTGGTAACAGAAGTAAGAAATTCTAAGATGTATTTAGCTTCGATATCCTTTCTTATTTGTCCAGCATTTTGAAACTCAGCAATCTTTTCTATGATTACCTTACCAAAACGTTGATAGTAGTAATCATTTATAATGGAAGTGATCTCAGGGTGTTCAAAAAGATCATCTATGGGGTACTCTTTCATCAGAGATTGAACATCGAAGTTTAAGTTTGAGAGATACTCAAGCACTTCTTGGAAAGTGTTAAAATCATCAACGTATTTCTTAAAAGGGGTGAAGAAATCGTCCAATAAACTCTTAATAACAAAAATTATGAATTCATCTTTTTTTCCAAACTTTTTATAAACAGTCGATTTGCTGAGTTTGGCATCGTAGATAACCTTTTCATAATTGAAGTTAGTGATGCCGTGATTGAGTAGTTCCCCCTTTGCCAAATCGATTAATACTTCAATTTTATATTTTGTATTTTTTTTTGAAGTTTTTTGCCTTTTAGCCATACATCTTCTCCAACTTATAAAATTTGTAAAATAAGAGTGTAATCTCTTTTCATATTAATATAGCTTCTTTTAATATTTCATCTTTTAACTCTTCTCTTATAGCTCTATCTGAAACAACATCAACTTTAACATTAAGTGCCCTTTCCATTTGTATTTCACCTTCTTTACTTTTTTGCCCTTTTAATTTCAACTTTGGGTATCAATTAATATTATAACATTCTTTGAGCATAAGAAGAAACTTTTAAATTTATATATTTGTTAATGCGTACAAAATGATATAAATATACAATGTATATAAAAAGGATTCCTGGGTAAAGGGGAAGAATTAAATTTTCATCTAGATTGTTGGTTAAAAATTTTAATCTAATTCACCCTAAAGAAAAGGGTCTTCGTAAAACGCTTAATTTTGAGAATTAAGTTTAATTTGTTAGTTTTTATATTTATTTAAAAGTTTGAAGGCTCTCAGATCTTTTTACAAAGAGGTGGTTTGTAATTAGCATAAATAAAGGTTTTAATAGGTTTAAATTCGTATTATTTGATTGTTCAACTTACTCTGTCGGAAAACTTAGGTTTTCCGACAGAATTTATTCTTCTAAACATCCTTTCCATGTTTTTTAATTCCGAAATAAAAGCAAGAATAAAAGCACTGCGTTGATTACAACTAACCCAAGATTGACTATGGTTTGACCCAAGGGACAAGTTTTAGGTATGCCAAAGTACATAAGGTTTCATAAATTCTTGGTGTCTAAAGAAGATAACTAAAAAAGAGAGTAACTAATGAATCCTTAGAAAACTAAGTTCTTTTTAGCAACTTCGTGTTTGATTTGGTCAGTTTGGTGTTTAGAATGGACCGACCAAATTTTTTCTTGCCTACTTAGTTCCCTTTTTAATAGGAAGCACCGATTAAATTATCTCAAGGGCCCTCACTCTGTTTAAGGAAATTACAACGCAGAGCCTAACTCTCTTTGCCTTTATCATCTTTATATAAGAGGATTTCACAGATCATCTCCAATTCTTTGTCTAGCTGCTCTTCTTTATACGTTTTTTGTATTGTTTCTTCGTCTAATCCCAAGGTTTTTAGTCGAGTTTGAACTCCTTTAGTTAAAGCCTCAATTTTATCATCAAGAGTCAGTGAAACTCTTTCTGTATAGTTGTTCAATGACGCAATAAACTGTCTGGTTCTTTCTTTGCCCAGATGCTTGCCCAATGATGCTTTAATAAACTTTTTGGTCCATTTAGAAATCTTTCCATCAACGCTGCTCAACGCTGCAATAAGCTTTCTCCATCTTTTTGAAGGCTTTCCATAAACTACTCTTTCATAATCAGCCCAAGATTGAGCTATTCGCATAAGGAAGTTTTCAAGGTGCCTAATTAATTCAACTTGATATGCTAAAGTTTGCTGAAGCTTTATCTTTTCAGCTTCTGGTACAGCTTGACTAGCTTTTTGTAATTCTAGAAAATATTGAGCTTGACGTTGAGCGCGTTTTTCTAATATTACTATTAATTTTGCTACTAGTTTTTTATAAGCAATGATTTGTTCTGGGTATTCTTTTAGAGTGTTTTGAAGTTTTTTAAATTCTTCGAGACTAATTCCTGTAAAATCTTCAAATTCTTTGGGATTAATTCTTAGAATATCTTCTATAGATTTTACCATAATCCATCTTTTCCCCTTTTTGGGATATTTCTTAATTTCTAACTTGGTCATTTTAAATACGAAAGTAGACAAATTAAACTAAGTATTACCATAAATTATTTTTAAAAATTTAAATTGACTTAAATTAACCTACTGTAACGAATGTTCTAACACCAGCTTTTCTTTTCTTAAATATAATTCTTTGAGTTATACTTAGTAGGTTCTCTTCCAAAAAGTGTGGGTAGAAAAATAAAATATTAATCAATAATTAAATAATCCGGTATCATATAGAAGAACAGAAAAAAAGACTAAATACTTGCTATTCAAAAAATCCTAAAAACCTTGCCAAGAAAAATAAAGTTAGACTCGATTAATTGAAGAAATATCAACATCTTGATATAGTTCAAGCCAATGATTGTAAAAAAAATTTCGATTACATCAGCCCTGCTTATGCAACATGTGAAACAATATAATCGAGATTAGAAACAGCCCTCAAAGTGATATTTGGATGACCTCCTTGACCTCCCGACTTTTTGCCACTACTGCTCCGTACGCTGACTACTTCCTTACTTAACTTGGTTCGGCTTTGATCATTAGATGGCAGGATACGGCTGTAATGGCTATCCGGGTTGAATTGATTCTGAGTTCACCTACCTTTTTTACGGCTTTTCATGAGTTCCTATCAATTCCTCAATAAGACCACTAGAGCTGGATGTTCATTTAATATCCATCGCGACTCTGCCAGCGATGCTGAGATTCTAATTGAAAACTCGTTTTCATTCGTGCTATATACAATACTACATACTACAATTTCTTCTCTAAAGTCCAGACTGCGGTTCTATGGAAAACGGGACATCTGTATAGTTACCTTCTAATTTCTACTAATAAATTCTCTACTTTTTCATTTGTCATTGGAAAAATTTGAAACATTAAGTTACTGTTGATCTGTTTTTATATATTTCAATTTTCAAAGGTCATATATACATTATATATATTATTTTACATTATAGATAAATTATATATTAAATTTAACTATATTCAATAGAAATATCGTTTCTAATAGTAAGTACATTATACCTTTGTAAACTAAATTATGCAGTATAAAGTTCAATATATAATAAATAAAAAATATTTTTTGGTTCTTTTCCAAAAAATATAGGAAAAATCCTAACGACCTTACCAAGAAAGATAAAGTTTAAAAAATGAAAGGAAACATCCCGGACGGGGGGACGGGGCTCTAGGATGAATATTTCAAAAACTATTACATGAAACTACGTACTCGAGGTAAATCACATACTGTCGCTGTGTTAGCTGTAACAGGAAAATTGTTGAGAATAATATATTCACTGGTAAAGAAAAGGGGAAAATATGATTCTAACTGTCATTACAAATTGCTTACAAATTGCGAAATCAAGAAATGAGCGTTCATAGCTATTATACAACAAAAAATATTAAAAGGATAAAAAGACATCAAATTACTATCTAATCCAACTTTTTTAAGAACATCTAATATGATCTAATTCGTTGATAGGTGGTGAGAATAGGGTGTATAATAAAAACGAAAGATTCGTCAACAAAGCAATAAATAGCTTACAGATAAGGGGGTAATACAATGATAGACCCACGGTATCTTGAGGTTCTATGCAAAATATACAACCGACTGAATAACACTAATGTGAACTGGGTAGTTACAGGAAGCCTCGGTTTTGCACTTCAAGGTATGCCTGTAGAGCCTAATGACATTGACATCCAGACTGATAAACAGGGAGCCTATGAGATTGAGCACCATTTTTCTGATTTTGTAACCAAAAAAGTTAGGTTCTCTTCTGCAGAGAGGATTCGCTCGCACTTTGGCGAAGTGATGATTGACGGAATAAAAGTAGAGATCATGGGAGACATTCAAAAGAGGCTTGAAAATGAGAATTGGGAGCCTCCAGTAGATTTGGACCGCCATAAGCGGGTTATAGAGGTTGAAGGAATGCAAGTAGCTGTACTCTCTCTGGAGTATGAATATCAAGCATATTTGAAGTTGGGTAGGATAGAGAAAGCAGAGATGTTGAGGAAATGGTTGAAAGGTAAAGATGAATTTTCCGGCAGCTCATCTTCTAATAGTTGATAAAAAGCACCGTGATAAAACTAATTTCCTGAGTTTGACAGTTACAAAAATGTAAGAATTCTAAAACAGGCATGAATAATTGCAAAAAAGCGTTTTTTGCTTTCTCTGTTTTCCAAAAGTGTCACTACATGCCTTTCTTTTCCTTTGTTTATCAGTGTTTTAGCCTTACGCTTTCACTTTGCTCCTTTCTAACCCTTTAATTTCCTTATTTTCGTTCTGTAGTTTTAGTTTCTCTATGAATTCCTCATATGGGGTTACCACTTTTGGAATTGGTATATTAAGTATCTTCAATATCTTCTGAGCTAAAAGATTCATGTTAGTTCTAATGGCAAAATGTTGTTCGTTGGGTTTAATATCTATGTATTCCATGTTTTTAATCGCTTCTCTTATCTTTTCGTGTGAGTATTCTATATTGTTCCTTTCTAGTTCTAATTCTAGCGTTCTTTGCATTATGTAAGATACAAAACTCATCACAATGTGTCCCTTTATCCTTTTCTGTGTCCAATGAAATATTGGTCTTGTCTCAAGATAATTCTTTAGTGTTCTGAAGCTTTCTTCCACTTTCCACAAGGTATGGTATTGTTCTAATATCTGTTTTGGATTCAACTGTGTGTTGGTTATTATTCCATAGTACCCGTCATATTTTTCGTCTTTTTCTATCTTTTGTATATCAAGTGTATAATCTACTTCGTTCTTTGTCTTTAAGTACTTTTTTGCACCTCTTTTGCTTTTTGTTTCTATGTTCCCATCTTTCAACATTTTTTTCGCTTTTTCAATCAATCTAATCCTGTCTTTTCTATCTTTTTCTGCCCTTTCCTTTGAATGTATTATGAGTAATCTTTTACCTTCGTATTCTATTTCTCTGTATTCAATCCCTTTTGCTATTTCAGTGAATCCTCCATCGAATATATCCACCTTTTTTAACTGTTTTATCGATTTACCAACTATGAATTCGTAATCGGAATTCTCTACTATTTCCATATTGGTTTTACTCATCATCCCCCTATCACTAACCACTATTACCTTTCCCAACTGATATCTCTTTTTCATCGCCTCTATCGTATCTTTGAACGTATGTCCTTCGAACGTGTTACCTGGGTATATATCAAAACTAACCGGCATCCTATCCCTATCTATCGACATCCCTAGAACCACCTGTGATTCGTTGAACTTCTTATCTTTCGAATACCCCATCTGTAGTAACTCGTTCGTTTGTAGTGTCTCAAAGGCCAACGTCGTTACATCGTAAAACACTAAGTCTACTACAGAATTGAATAAACTCATCCTTTGACGGTACAGATGTTTCTCTAACTCTTCCTTCTTCTGCGCTAACACATCTAGCGTCCTGTACATCCATTGTAAGGCTATCCCTTCTTCATCTGTCTCTGCCTCTTCCATCCTTGAACCCCCTTCGGGGCGTTTCCTTTTGAATCCGTAATAATCTAACTCGTTGAATATTCCCAACTTACTTTTTGGTTCTATTATTCTGTTCATAACCATTATTTTCAACAAATCTTCTACATCGAACCTCGTCTTTTTATCCATCTTTTCAAAGAACTTATCCATCTCATACCTTTCAAACAATCTATCCACTATTACCTTTATTCCATAATTCTTCTTATCAGGTGCTTCCTCAACACTATTCAAATTCACATAACCTTTTATATCATATATCTGTACGAGTTTATCGACAATATTTTCCACTTCTTTTCTACTGATAGTATCGATTCTACCCAAATTAGCGATAATCTTTTGTTTATTCTTACCGTTTTCACGGTAACTTTCTACTATTCTTAAGTATTCTTTCCCTTGATTGTTTTTTACGGTTCTAACATACATCCAAATCATCTCCCAACTTCATAATGTCTTTAATATTATACCACAGAAATATTATGAAGTCAAGAGAATAATATAATTAAAAGAGAAAAAAGTGTCACTACATCACTTCCGTTCGGTTTACTGAAAAATCGTCTCTCAACTGTCAAACTCAGGAGAAAATTAGTTCACACTTACACCGTAGAAGGTATACCAAAGCATATCAGCTTCAAGAGTAGGATTTTCTGGATCACTTATGTCTAGTATTACAAAACCATTCTCACTATCTGCCACATAAGCGTAATTATCTTTTACATAAACACCAAATGCATCACCTGCTGTGTCGTAATGAACTACTTCTTTTGGTTCTGTTGGATCGCTTACGTCTATTATCACCAAGCCATTAAACCCATCTGCCACGTAGGCGTAATTGTCTTTTACATAAACACCCCATGCCCAGCCTCTGGTGTCGTAATGACTCACTTCTTCCGGATTATTTGGGTCACTTATATCTACTATCATCAAGCCATTATTCCCATCTGCCACATATGCATAATTATCTTTTACATAAACCCCCTGTGCCTCACCTGTTGTGTCGTAATGGCCTACTCCTTTTGGATTTATTGGATCGCTTATGTCTACTATTACCAAACCATTATTCCCATCTGCCACATATGCGTAATTATCTTTTACATAAACACCAAATGCATCACCTGCTGTGTCGTANNCGTAATGAACTACTTCTTTTGGTTCTGTTGGATCGCTTACGTCTATTATCCCCAGGCCATTATTCCCGCCTGTCACGTATGCGTAATCATCTTTTATATAAACTCCTCGAGCCTCATCGTCTAAATTCAAATGTGACAGATGCTCTGGATTTGTTGGATCACTTACATCGAATATGTCTATCCCTTCTACTCCTACCGCAACTATTATGTCTTCTAATTCTTCATTTGGTGTTTCCTCCTCAGGTACTTCTTCCTCTGACGTTGCTGGTTGTGTTACACAAGAAGACAACGTAAGTAGCATAACTACCAAAACTGCCAATAAAAATGTTCCTGCCTTTTTCATCTCTTCCAACCCCCTTTTCTGAAATATAATTTTTCTTTTAGAACCCTATTGCGAAGTTCAATTTTGCAGATAATCCTTCGAGTTTATATTGATTCAAAAAGCTCTCACTTGCTACCTTAACTCCTCCATACAATTCTAACACATAGATGCTCATTCCAAAACCTAAAGATGTTCTCAATATTTGGCTTATGTTTTCTAACCCCAAATATATAGGAAATACCTCCACCACCTTCCATTCTTCCACTAAACCATAGTTGATACTTAAGGGATCTGACAAAATCGCTTCCTAATAAGCGATCCAGTCAATTTTACCCACACCTAACATTTTTTGCGTTTCATAAATAAAACCACTCTTTGGTTCCTTTACTCAATAGGTCTATCATTTAACCTTAGGAAGTAACAATAATTTCCTTTTATTAATTTTTCGATTCAATTATACTTCAAAAAATTTATTTTCTTCAAAAAACTTTACATTTTTATTTTAATTTTTAATGAAGTTAGAATTATTCGTTTTTAGTGGTTGTACCTATTCTTTCTTCTAAAAATCATCTCATGAGCGATATTTTATAGTATAATATGACCAATGGAAACTACTTAAGACAATAAAAAACCGAAGTAAAGCTTTTAAAAAGTGGGGAAAATCATAAAAAATGAAGAATATCAAAAAAACAAAAGCGACTAAAACGAGTCCTTTTGGTTCCCCTGGTAGAACGAATCATAACTCTACAACTTTCTATAGTAGCAAATTATACGGGAATATGCCTAAGGAACAAAAGGTTGAATATGCTGAGCAACCAATTCCAGCGGGATCTTTGGATAAAATCTTTTGCAAATCTTCTGAACAAATGGAAGAGTTGCCTGACAATAGTGTTCATCTCATGGTAACTTCTCCTCCTTACAATGTGGGAAAAGAGTACGATGAAGACTTTACACTTAAAGAATATTTGTCATTTTTAAAAAAGGTATGGGAGGAAGTCTATAGAGTCCTTGTGCCAGGGGGAAGAGCCTGTATAAACATTGCTAACCTTGGGAGGAAACCTTATATTCCTCTACATGCATTTATTGTCAAAGATATGATCGAGTTAGGGTTCCTGATGAGGGGAGAAATTATATGGAATAAGGCATCTTCCGCAAGCCCTTCAACTGCTTGGGGTAGTTGGTTATCACCTGCGAATCCTACCTTAAGAGATATTCACGAATACATATTAGTATTTTCAAAGGATACGTTTTCAAGAAAGAACATCTATAAGAGGGAAAGTACCATTTCAAAGGAAGAATTTCTTGAGTTTACCAAGAGTGTATGGACTTTTTCGGCTGTTTCAGCCAAAGGAATCGGACATCCTGCCCCGTTTCCTGTGGAACTTCCATATAGATTAATTCAACTTTACACCTATAAGGATGAGGTTGTTTTAGACCCTTTTATGGGAAGTGTACAAACTGCTATTGCATCAATTAAAACGGGAAGACATTACGTTGGATATGAAATTGAGGAAGAGTATGTGAAGCTGTCAGAACAGAGAATAAGAGAATTTTTAATAGAATTTAATTCGCCAAAATTGTTTAAAGTTACCAGTAACAAACAGATATAAAATAATTAATGAGTGCAATTAATACCTGAAACTTCAGTTTAATCGATTGTGAACTTGTTGGATTTGTATTTTTTCAAATTTTCTTATTCCATTTTTGTTAAAAAGTTCCCCATCTTTGCGGGGAACTTTTTAAGAGATAGTTAAAGTTTCAATTTTATATTTGATCCAGCACTGAACTATGGCTATCAGATCTAACGTATATCCCGGTAGTTGAAATGGTTGTATGTCCAAGTATGTATCGAACTTCTTCCAAATTTTTTCCCGAGTTCAAAAGCCTTTTTGCGCAAGTGTGTCTTAAAGCATGGGGTGTTGCGTTAATATAATTTATATTGTTATAACCGTTTATCCTCAATTGATCGATTTTTTTGTTGGCTTTAATAACGTAATCTTGAAATCTTCTTTCCATAGTTCTAGAAGTTATGGGAACATCGTTGCCATTTGAAAATATATATTTCTTACCGTTTGCAAAGGTTACTAACTGTTCTGCGTATTGTTTTGAAATTTTTAGATATCTTACTCTGTTTCCTTTCCCATTTATAACAAGTTCAGCATGATCGTTGTAAAAAATAATGTGTTCTTTTTCCAACGATAAGGCTTCTGAAATCCTTAAACCTGTTTTTAATAATAATGAATAAAAAGTTTTGTCAAATTTATCTTCAATAACGGAGAAAAAAACTTTTATTTGATTTTCTGTCAAACCTTTAGGAACGTCACTTGGGATCTTTGCATTTGCATCTTTCCAATATTTTTTACCAGATATTTCATCATTTTCGTATAGATAGTTTAAAAAAGATTTTATAACAACTATCCTAAGTTTTATCGTTCTTTGAGATAGATTTGAGATCTCTTCAAGATATTTAAGAAAGCAGCCTCGAGTAAAACCATACTTTTGAGCGAACTTTTTATACCCGTTCAATATTTTTTTATATTCATATATGGTTGAGTCTGCCCTTCTTTTGACAAATTTCAGATAGGATAAAAATTCTGAGATATATCCTTCGATTTTGTCTTTATCTTTTATAGAGTCTGATGTATTATCTATATCCATCATAGTTTCTTCCCCCAATAAGGTGTGAAACGCTAAACAACGTGTTCTATGATACTATCAACGATATTTTTAATTAAAGTGAGCTTTGCTTTTGATTTTTCTTTTTCTTTATCGTTTGAATATATGTATATTTTAAGTTTTGGTTCCGTTCCAGAGGGCCTAATTGCATACCATGAACCATCGCTAAACCAGAATCTTAAAACATCAGAAGAAGGTATATCGTTTATATCGCTAATTTCACCTGTTGTTAAATTGTATATTTTTCTTTTTAAATAATCTGCGTATTGCTCAAGTTTGAGATCCCCAATTTCTTTGGGGAAGTTGTTTCTAAATTTCTCCATTATTCTCTTTATTCTTTCTTGGCCTTCAACCCCTTCTAAAACAAGGGAATAATTATTTTCTAATTCGTAACCGAACTCCTGATAAATATCTTCTAATACGTCAAGTAAAGTCTTATTTTTTTTAGAGTAGTAACCAGACATCTCCGATATAAGCATTGAGGCAATAATACCATCCTTATCTCTCACAAAGGTGCCGTATATATAACCGATACTTTCTTCAAAGCCAAAGAGGAATTTTTTCTTTCCTTCTTTTTCTAATTCGTTTTCTTTCCCACAAATATTTTTAAATCCCGTGAGTGTTTCAATAACAGTAACGTTATGTTTTTTTGCAATTCTTTTTGTAAGATCTCCTGTTACAATCGATTTTATTATAACAGAATTATCTTCTAAAATTCCTTTTTCTCTCTTGCTTTCCAGTATGTAATTAACCAAAAGGGCTCCAACTTGGTTACCATTTAACATCTTGTAATTGTTGTCATCTAAAATTTCTAAAGCGGTTCTATCTCCATCAGGATCATTTGCCAAAAGTAATAAGGCATTTTTTTCATAACCTAATTTCTTTGCCTCTTCAAAAGCGACTTCGTATTCTGGATTTGGGTTGGCAACGCTTTTGAAATCTGGATCAGGTAGTTCTTGTTCTTTAACTATGAATACATTTTTAAAACCTCTATCTTTTAGTACCCTTCTGACAAAATTGATTGATGTTCCATTCAAAGGTGTATAAACTATTTTTATATTTTTATCTACATCTTCATCCCTTAATGCCAAACTTTCAACTCTTTGAATGTATTCTTCATCGACTTCTTTTGAAATATATTGAAGTAAATTCTTGTTAAGTGCTTCTTCTTCGCTTATTTTTTTGATTTTACTAAAATCGTATCCAATATTTTCAATCTTTTCAACTATTCCATTGGCGACATCATCTAATATTTGAGACCCTTGATCCCAATATACTTTGTAACCGTTGTAATTTTTCGGATTGTGACTAGCGGTAACGACTATTCCAGCGGTAGTTTTTAAATATCTCACAGCAAAGGATAAAACGGGTGTGGGCCTAATATTATCAAATAAATAAGCTTTTATACCATTAGCCGCAAGGATTAATGCAGATTCTTTTGCAAACTCCTTTGAAAAGTGGCGTACGTCGTAGGCTATCACAACACCCATCTTCATCCTTTCTTCACCAAAGTCTGTTATATAATCAGCAAGGGCTTGAGATGCTCTGCCCACAGTGTATACGTTCATCATATTGGAACCTATACCCAATTTTCCTCTCAATCCTGCTGTTCCAAACTCGAGATCTTTGTAGAATCTTTCTTTTATCTCTTCAGGATTGTTTTCAATACTTTTTAATTCTTCTTTTGCTCTTTCATCAATATATGGATTATTTAACCACTCGTAGTAGATTTTTTTGTAATCTCTCAAAGTTAGTTGCCTCCTTAGTTTTGCGTTTTTTACTATTTTTGGAAACTGTAAAAGCAAGCATTTGACTATTTTCTAAAACTTTCAATAGTAAGACATTTAACTTTTATTTAATCATTGCTTTTACCTATTTTTGAAATGGGTACATAAATATATTTGCTAAATAAAAAAGTCTTTCCGTTTTGGATAGATTCATAGAGTTCAGAATCTAAACTTTCATTTAATTCTACTATAAGAAGAACCTCATCGTCTTCTTTGATGGTTCTCATTAAATCAATATTATGCCCTTTGGAGTACAAAGCATTGGAAATATAAGCAATCATTCCTTTTTGCTCTTTGTATCTAAAAAGTAAAGTAGGATTTTCTGCTGTAAAAATAACAGAGGTACCATTAATATTAGTGATTTCAATATTTCCCCCACCGATAGAAGAACCGATTACATAAAAACAACTTCCATCGGGGTAATGGAACTCAATTTTTACAGTATTAGGATGGACGTCTTCCAAGTTAACAGGAATAAAATTATAAGTAATTCCTACCTCTTTGGCATGTAAAAAAGAATTCTTAATGCGTAGATCACTAGGCTCAAACCCTAATATTCCTCCAACAAGAGCCTTATCGGTTCCATGGCCTTTGTAGGTAGCTGCAAAAGAACCATGAAGAAAAAAATCCACATGATGATAGCCTACCCCGGCAATCCTTCGAGCTACTAAAGCAATTCTAGCAGCACCAGCAGTATGAGAACTAGAAGGACCAATCATAACGGGACCGATTACGTCGAAAATACCGATGTTTTTCATATGATATCCCTTTCTTTATCTCTCTGATATTATTGCAATGAAAGTAACAAAGTTTAACCATTCTTAAGCAGAGAGTTTTTTATAGCACAACCTGTTGGAGTACCTGCTATACCACCAAGCCCTGTTTCTCTTAAGCTTTCTGGAAGAGCTTTTCCTACTTTGTACATTGCTTTTACCACTTCATCAAAAGGTATTAAAGATTTTACCCCCGCAAGAGCTAGATCTGCGGCAGACAAGGCATTTATAGCTCCTGAAGCATTTCTCAGAATACATGGGAATTCTACTAAACCAGCAATGGGATCACAAACCAGCCCCATTATATTAATGAGTGCAATAGAGGCTGCATGAAAGATTTGTTCATTGTTTCCTCCTGAAGCAAACACTGCAGCTCCAGCAGCCATAGCTGCCGCTGAACCACACTCTACTTGACATCCCCCTTCAGCTCCGGAAAAGGTTGCATTTTGACCGATAACTCGTCCAATCCCCGCTGCTACAAGTAGGGCATGGATCAAATCCTCTTCATTCACATGTAAACTTTCCTCAAGGGTCATCAAGACTGCTGGTAATATGCCAGAAGAGCCCGCAGTGGGAGCTGCTACTATTTTTCCCATAGAGGCATTGACTTCTGCGGTTGAAAGGGCCATAGCCATCGCTTTATTAGGAATAACCCCTAAAAGGGTTTTACCATCCTTTTGATAATTGTTAACCCGTTGAGCATCTCCTCCCATCATTCCTGATAAACTAGGTACCTTTTTATTCAAGGTACTTTGAGAAGATTGGTTCATGACGGATAAAATTTCTTTCATTTGTGAAAGAATTATTTCAGGAGCTGAACCAGATGATTTGGATTCTTCTTCTATAACTACTTGATAGATTGGCTTTTTTTGCTTTTCACAAAGTTCTAATAGTTGCTTTGCAGAGTTATACATTAAATTCTCCCTTTTACTTTTTCTACTTTTATAAATTTTTAAAAGCATCGTAAATATTGTTGCATGCGTCTTTTAAAATAGATATGGGACATCCAATATTCATTCTAAAAAACCCGTTACCTTCTTCTCCAAAGATGCTACCTTCTTCTAAACCAACTTTTGCTTTGTTTACGAGTATATCTTTGACTTTTTGCTCATCTCCATATGCCCTAAAATCTAACCACATTAAATATGTTCCTTCTGGTTTTTGCAATTTTACTTTAGGTAGTTTTTCATTGAAGAAATCGTACACGTAATCGATATTGGCTCTCAAGTAATTTAGTAAATCATCAAGCCAATCTTCACCTCTTTCATAAGCAACTTTAGCTGCAACCATTCCAAAGATATTTAAATTATCACTTGAAAGACTCTCAATAACATTTTTGTATTCAGTTCTTAATTGTTCATTTGGAATAACAGCAAACGAGGCTTTTAAGCCAGCTAAATTGAATGTTTTACTTGGGGCATAAAAAGTTAAAGAACTCTCTTTTATATCTTGTGAGATCGAAAATATTGGAATATGTTTGTTGGGAGAAAATACTAGATCTGAATGTATTTCGTCGGATAACAAAAGAACGTTATGTTTGGCACATAATTGAACTAACTTTTCTAATTCTTCCCGTTTCCAAACTCTTCCCACTGGGTTGTGCGGATTACATAAGATGAATAATTTCGTTCTTTTGAGTGATAATTTCTTTTCTAAATCATCAAAATCCATGCTATAATTTCTGTTTTCAAATTTTAGAGAATTTTTTATTATCATTCGGCCATTGGATTTGATGATGTTATAAAAAGGATAGTAAACAGGTGTTTGAATTACAACGTTGTCTCCTGGTTTGGAGTAGGCAAGTATGGCTATTTTTAAGGCGTCAACCACACCGTCAGTAGTCACTATCCACTCTTTTTTTATCTCGATGCCATGTCTTGCCTTGATCCAATTTATAAAAGGAACAAAGTAATCTTCGTCTAACATTGGATATCCAAAAATTCCATGTTCTGCTCGTTGTTTTAATGCTTCAATTACTTCAGGTGGAGATTTAAAATCCATATCAGCTACCCACATGGGGATAACATCATCTCTACCATAAAGACTTTTGACACCGTTCCATTTTACTGACTCTGTAGATTTTCTGTCCACAATTTCGTTGAAATTATTCTTCAAAGTTGCATATCTCCCTTTTTATTGTTAGCCGCTCTAAAAACATTTCTCATTAGAATAGCTGTTGTGACGCTTCCAACACCACCGGGTACAGGTGTTAACTGGCATATTTCTGAGACATCTTTATTTACATCACCCACTATTTTTCCATCCACTACATTTATTCCCACATCGATCACGATCATTCCTTCTTTTACAAAAGTACTATCAACGAAATTAGCCTTACCTATTGCTGCAACCAAGATGTCTGCTTCTTTGGTTATCTCTTTTAAGTTCTTAGTTTTTGTATGTGTGACCGTGACAGTGGCATCCCTTCCGTGTCTTTGAAGCATTATTGCAGCGGGTTTCCCTACCGTTGTACTTCTTCCAAGGATAACGATATTTTTACCTCTAACGTCAGTTGTATCTTCTATTATTTTCACCACCGCTTCTGCTGTACAAGGTACAAACAATTCTTTTTCGTAAAACATAGAACCGATGTTATGTAAACTTACCCCTTCAACATCTTTTTCTGGATTGATATATTTTGCTATATCTAATTCAGTGTATCCTTTCTTTAAAGGTCTTGCAATAAAGATTGCATCAGTATCATCGTCTTCATTATATTTTCTTAAATCGTTAGTCAAATCTTTACTTTCAACAATTTCTAAGTTGATTCCAAATTTTTTTGCATTTCTTTTTTGAGAGTTAAGATAAGATTTGGTAGATTCATCGGGTTCAACAACTAAACTTACTAATTTGGGTTCATAAGGAACTTTTTCTTTAAGTGATGATATTTCTGCCTTTATTTCATCAATAATATTGTCTACTTCAATTAACATAATGTGATACCCCCCAAATTCAATTTATTCACCGTGCTCATGACAATCCGGATATGTTTCCTTCATTGTCTATGTCCATATTCACTGCATTGGGAACCTTTGAAAGGCCAGGCATTCTCAATATATCTCCAGCCAATGCAACAATGAACCCTGCGCCCGCCGAAAGTTCAAAATCTCGTATTGTGAAAGTATAGTCCTTTGGAAATCCAAGTTTTTTAGGATCGTCGGATATAGAATACTGGGTTTTTGCTACAATTACAGGGAGATTTTCGTATCCGTATTTTTTCAAAAATTTAATTGTTGATAAGGCCTCCGAAGAATATTCAACCTTGGAAGCACGATAGATATTTTTTGCTAACTTTTCTATTTTCACTTCTAAAGGATCTTTAAAATCGTAAATACTTTTCAATTCGGATTGTTGTTCACTAACTTTTACCACTTTTTCAGCTAAGTCTATAGCACCTTCTGAACCTTTCTCAAATCCTTCGTTGACACTTACTTCTACACCTAATTTATCACAATAATCTTTTACCATATTGATTTCTTCATCCGTATCTGAGTAAAATTTATTTAAAGAAACAACCACAGGAATATTGTACTTTTTTAGGTTTTCAACGTGAACCTGTAAGTTAGGCAATCCTTTTTCTAAACTTTCAAGGTTTGGCGTATTCAAATCCTTTAAGTTTTGTCCCCCATGGTATTTTAAAGCCCGTATTGTAGCTACCAAAACCGTAGCTGATGGTTTTAAGCCAAAAGTTGGAGAAACAAAATCATAGAATTTTTCTCCTCCCAAATCAGAACCAAAACCTGTTTCGGTTACAACGTAATCAGAAAGCTTCAAGGCAAGTTTTGTTGCTAAAATAGAATTGGTTCCATGAGCGATATTTGCAAAAGGCCCACCATGAACAAAGGCAGGTGTATTTTCAATTGTTTGAACTAAATTAGGATTAATTGCGTCTTTTAAGAGTACAGAAAGAGCCCCAGTGATTTCTAAATCTTTTACAGTTACTGGTTCTCCCTTTTTATTTTTAGCAACTACTATATTAGATAATTTTTTCTTTAAGTCTTCCAAATTTTCTATCAAACATAGTATTGCCATTATTTCTGAAGCAGCGGTGATTATAAAACCGTCTTGTCTGGGATAACCGTTTTTCTTTCCACCCAACGCAACTATTATTTCTCTCAAAGCCCTATCGTTCATGTCCATAGTTCGAGGCCAAGAGACTTGGGTTGAATCTATATCATATTTATTGTACTTTATGTAATCATCTAAAATTGCTGATATTAGGTTATGGGCTGAGGTAACGGCATGAATGTCTCCTGTGAAATGTAAGTTTATGTCTTCCATAGGAAGTACTTGAGAGTAGCCTCCACCTGCTGCTCCCCCTTTTATACCCATTACTGGACCCAAAGAAGGTTCTCTTAGAGTTACTATTGACCTTTTGTGGATTTTGTTTAAAGCCATGGATAGTGAAATACTTGTTGTAGTTTTTCCTTCACCAGCAGGCGTTGGAGTAATAGCAGTTACCATTACTAAATTACCGTCATTTTTGAAGTTAAGTTCATTCAAATATTTGTGGGAAACTTTGGCAATGTTCTTTCCGTAAAGATTGTAGTACTCCTCTGGAATATCCAGCTCGTTTGCGATTAAATCAATTTTTTTTAGCTTTGCAGATCTTGCAATTTCGATATCAGAAAGCATTGTAAAACTCCTCCTTTTTAATTATTTTGAAATACAGTCTTCTATGATATTTGATAATACAATATATGCATAAACAAACAACTATTTTCTTTTAAAATAAGTGGGTGGTAGAACGCCAAAATCTTTACGGGAAAAAATACGATCCTAACTATCATTATAAATTACCAAATCAAGAAATGAAAGTTCATAATAAACCTCTATCTTTCATGCTCAAATGTCCCCTTTTCGATATGATTAAATGGTCCAATACTTTAATACCCGAAATTGATACGGCCTCAACAAGTTGCTTTGTCATAAAAATATCTTGATTACTGGGTTCTAAGACCCTAGATGGATGATTGTGGACAAGAATTACGGATGCTGCTCGATCTGTAATTACGTCTGCAAAAACTTCTCTCGGATGTATATAGAAATTTCTGGTCGTGCCTTCTCGGTAAAGCCAAATATATCTACAACTTCCTCCTTGGTAATCACTACTGCTGTTTCGGGGGCATGTGGATTTTGTCGTCTAGAGCACCAAGGATAGAGGCGATTTTTTGTTGCACCAAATACCGTTCCAGTTTCAAGACTCTTCCATTTGCGTTCATAATATTTCATAAGAAAATACAGAAATTCATTGTTACCATTATCCAATCTAAGAGCCGAGACTCCCCTAAACCAATACAACAGTCTTCGATTGCTTCGTTTATTTCGCCTACAGGAGCCCTCACAGTTAAAAGGACATCCCCTTTAATGGCAATTTTCTTTGGATCAGTGCAATAAACACTAACTGTAGGATATTTTCTACCGAAGTCTCTCCTTCCCTGATAAAAAGGCAGCCCATTTCCAACTTCGCTATAAGTTTCTGATTTAGGAGATTGCCCCATATTTATCTGCCTAACCTCCTGAAGTCCTTTAAAATCCCACTTTTCTGGAATCTTTCCAATTTCTGTTTCATTAAATTCTTGCTCAGAACCCATACCCCGCCTCCTCTATCATCTTCTTTCCCTTCTCTGTCAGAACATATTTTCCTGTTTTGGGTGCGCCCTCGAACCTTATAAGATTTACATCTTTTAGCATTGCTATATCTCTTTCAGCAGTGGCTGTTGATACATTAAAGAGCTTTTCTATATCTCTGCGGGTGATAGATTTCCGTGCGTGGATTTCGATCAACTCTTTTGATAATCTCAATTTTACTCCCTCATTTACTCCATCACCTACTCCCTCATTTACTCCATCATAAGCACGTTTCAAGAGCATTTCACTATCTGTAAGTTCTGTTACAACTTGTGGGGTAACTTGTGGGGTAACTTGTGGCCTTCTCACGAATATAACGGTGAAGAATGAGGTGAATTCATACTGGGGCTCGGGTAGTCCGCTGGACAACATCATCTCC
Source organism: Petrotoga sp. Shatin.DS.tank11.9.2.9.3 (assembly GCF_003665005.1). NCBI lineage: Bacteria > Thermotogati > Thermotogota > Thermotogae > Petrotogales > Petrotogaceae > Petrotoga > Petrotoga sp. Shatin.DS.tank11.9.2.9.3. The sequence goes on along the minus strand of NZ_JGVT01000001.1, from coordinate 232,566 downwards.
TTCATAAACTCTATAAACTGACCCTCTGGCTGAGAGAGCATCATGTTCAATCTCTTCTCAGAACCCATACCCCAGCACCTCCAGATTCGTTTTTATCTGTTTCCTCAATTCTTCTTTCATATCACTTCCCATCTCATCCATCCTTTGTCTTCTCATCTTCCAGTACCTCTGTCAGTTGCTTTGGGGTCGGCAGTTTTCCTCTTAGGTTTCGGGGCAGTTTAGGTGTAAGTTTGTATTCTGCAACACCGATGGGTTTGCTCATATCTCTCAGAGAATATTCAGCAACAGGTCCGCTCTTACTCTTGCACAGGATGATGCCTACAGAGGGCTGGTCATCTGGATGCTTCATTGTATCATCCAGCGCTGAGAGATAGAAGTTCATCTTTCCAGCATACTCAGGTATGAACTCGCTTATCTTTAAATCAATAGCTACAAGACATCTCAGCCTGTGATGGTAGAACAATAGGTCAATGTAGTAGTCCTTGTCTTCTACTTCGAGATGATACTGGCTTCCCATAAATGCAAACCCCATACCCAGTTCAAGAAGGAAATCTTTTATCTTTTCTATCAACGCCCTTTCAAGGTCTCGCTCCCTTGCATCCTTTTCAATAGTGATAAAATCAAAAATATATGGGTCTTTGATTGCCTGTTCTACCAGTTCAGATTGCGGAGACGGGAGCGACTCCGGGAAATTGGTTGTTTTAACTGCGGTTGCCTGCCTTCCATAAAGGTCACTTTCTATCTGATGAACCAATATATTGCGGCTCCATCCGTTTATCTTGGTCTGCTCGGCATACCATAGACGTTCTTGAATGTCCTTTATCTTTTCCAGCAAAACCACATTATGTCCCCAGGGAATTTCTGCCACAGCTTGTGGCAGATTTACACCATCGAGACCCAGCACAAGTTGTGCGAGGTCCTTAGATGAACTTTCTGGCACAGCCTGTGAGAGTTTTATAACATCTTCGGTAAAAGCCAAATAGAACGCACGCATCCGCCAGATATTCCTTGAAGAGAAGCCCTTTACATCTGGGAACTCTCGCCGTAGATCTTTAGCCAACTGCTCCACCACACTTTTGCCCCAGCCCATATCCTCTTGTTTCTCAACTATACTTTTGCCGATGTTCCAGTAAAGATAAATTAATTCCCTGTTTACGCTCAAAATCGCTTTAGTCTGGGCAATTCGGATGCGCTCTTTTATTTCATTGAGGAATTCTGTATACTCAGCTCGTTTTATAATATCAGAATCCATATCCCAACCCCTCCAGATTTGCTTTTATCTGTTTCTTTAATTCTTCTGACTTCTCGAACTGCTCTGCAAGTTGTGTTGACAACCGTTCTATCTTCTCCTCGAAAGGTTCACCGTCGTCCTCCATCTCTTAAGTTCCGGTTGGTCACCTTGATCCTCGTGCCATCGACGGCAATCAAGTATCTAATTATTTTGAAATTAAAACTATTGAGCTTCTTGAATTTACTGTGTAGCGATTATCTTGAATTATAGAAGGTTCTAAAAGAAAATCTTGGGGGGATTCTTGAGAGGTATCTACTACCCTATACCATTTTTTCCCGTTCGGTAATTTTGGAATTTCAAATTGTAAATCCTTTATGAAAGCATTTAAGGCTACGTATATATCACTATCTTTTTCTTTACATCCTTGAATATAGTCATCGCCACTTATCATGAACGCTAGGCTGTGAGAATAATATCCAAAATCAGGTTTGAATGGTTTGACTCCATGCCAAGTTATGTCTGCTATGCCATCACCACTTAGATCTCTTCCCGTAAAAAATCTGTCTCTTCTAAGTGCACAATGAACTTTTCTAAAATGGATCATATTTTTTGTAAAATTAAAAATGTCATTGAATTTCGCTTTTCTACTCCAGTCCACCCATGAAATGTGGTTATCCTGACAGTAAGCGTTGTTGTTGCCAAATTGAGTTCTACAAAATTCATCACCCATTAAAATCATGGGTAACCCTTGTGATACCATTAATATTGTTATGAAATTTTTAATTTGTTGTTTTCTAAGTTTTACTATATTTTCGTCGTTACTGTCCCCTTCAACCCCGTAATTGAAACTATAATTCGCGTTGGTTCCATCACGGTTATTTTCCCCATTGGCTTCATTGTGCTTGTTATTGTAGGAGACTAAATCCCACATGGTAAATCCATCGTGTGAAGTAATAAAATTGACACTATGATAAGGCTTTCTACCTCTTTTTTCAAAAAGGTCTGGGCTTCCAGCTATTCTTGTTGCTAAATCCGAAACTACTCCATTATCCCCTTTCGCAAATCTTCTTACCGTGTCTCTGAACTTTCCGTTCCATTCTGCCCAACCAGTAGGAAAATCACCGACGTAGTATCCTCCAGCAGCATCCCAACCTTCCGCTATGAGTTTAGTTCCTGCCAAGATTGGATCATCGGCAATGTCTTTTAAGAGAGACAGATCGCCAATCCAATTTCCCTTTGAATCTCTTCCCAAGATAGAAGCTAGATCGAATCTGAAACCATCCACATGCATCTCGGAAACCCAATACCTCAAGCTATCTAAAATCATTTGTTTTACCACATAATGACTAGAATTAATAGTGTTTCCTGTTCCTGAAAAATTTTCATAATATCTTAGGTTATCTTTCTTCAATAGATAATAAACCGAATTTTCCAATCCTCTAAAGTTGAGAGTTGGTCCCAATTCATTTCCTTCTGCTGTGTGATTAAAAACAACGTCCAATATTACTTCTATTCCATTTTTGTGTAATTCGAAAACTAAATCTTGAAACTGGGTTATCTCCTCACCAATTTTTACGCCGTATCTGTAATTGCTTGTCACAGCAAAAAAGTTTACCGGATTATAACCCCATACATTTTTTAATTTTTCACCAGTGATAGGATTAACGTTGGGGGTATCGTTCAAAGGAAAAGCGAATATTGGCATGAGTTCAACGGCGTTTACTCCTAAATCTTTTAAATAATTTATTTTTTCCGCGATTCCCTTGTAAGTTCCTCGATGTTCTACATTAGAATTTGGATTTATTGTGTACAACCTGATATGCATTTCATAAATAATTATGTCGTTTAGTGTATAACGTGGATGCTCATCACTTTTCCAATTATATTCACGACTATCCCAAATAAAAGACTTAACTTGAGATCTTGCCGAATCTAAAGTAGAACAACGAAGGTCTTTTTTTGAATCGTTTTTATCATAACCAAAAATAGATTCATCCGAAAAATCCAAAGTTCCTCCAATAACTTTGGCATAGGGGTCTAAGAGTAATTTGTTTTTGTTGAACCTAAATCCCTCCTCAGGCTTATAGGGGCCTTCTATACGCCAACCGTAAGACATCCCAACTTTTGCTTGTTCAACAAAAACATGCCAAATGTCACCGGTTCTATTTCCTTTTTTATCAAGAACGTATTTGAAAATTGGTTCTTCATCATAGTAATTTTCATATATCTCCAAAGTAACCGATGTTCCGTTTCTAGTGAAGACACCAAAATTAACTCCAGTTTTTTCTATCCTGGCACCTAAGACGGGAAATCCTTTGCTGACCTTAAATTTTAGTTTTTCATTAATTTTCGTTTCTTCCATAACGTCACCTTCTAAGAATATAAAAAATTATCATAACATTTCGTTAGTTGATGTAAATTATACTTACATCTTCTACCTTGTTCATTGAAACTGGTGTATCGTACAAGATTTGCAGATTTTGTGGGTTCATAACTTTGGTGTTTTCACCACTAAAAATTACTTCACCATTTTTCACCATTATTATTCTATCACAGAATCTTAAAGCTAAATTCGGATCGTGAAGAGCTGTAATGACACCCTTCCCGTTTTCACTCAATTTTTTTAATTCTTTCATCAATAGATGTTGATTCTTAAAATCCAAGTGGGACGTGGGTTCATCCATAATTAAGTAATCTGTATCTTGCATCAGGGCTCTTGCAATCAGAACCAACTGTTTTTCTCCACCACTCAATTGGTTATAATTTTTTTCAGCAAGGTCTTGAATATTGAAAAATTCTAACTTTGTGTATGCTTCCATGTAGTCTTTTTTTGTAGGCATCCTTCCAAAGGAAAGATAAGGAGTTATTCCCATAGCTACTATATCTATCACAAGGTATGAAAATACGGCAGAGCGTTCTTGAGGAACTACACTTATGAGCTTTGCTATTTCTTTATAACTTAGATCTTTGATACTATAATTTTCTATGTATATTTCCCCAGTTTTTTGTTTCAATGTTCCGTTTAAACATTTTAGTATAGTAGTTTTACCTGAACCATTGGGTCCTAAAAGGGCAATTAATTCTCCTTTGTTCAAATTAAAACTTATATTTTTAATGGTATCTCCAACTGTGTCGTAAGAAAAGGACATATTTTTTACAGATATCATTGATTCCACCCACTTTCCCTTCTTCTTACTAAAAGATAGACAAAAAAAGGTGCACCTATAAAGGCGGTAACAATGCTTATAGGAATTTCGGCAGGTGTGATAGTTCTTGCGATGTCGTCCATAATAAGCAAAAGTAAAGATCCTAAAATGCACGTTGCGGGGAGCATGTACCTATGATTGGCACCTATTATATACCTTGCAATATGGGGAGTAACTAAGCCGATCCAGCTTACTTGACCAGCTATAGCCACTGTAGGGGCAACCATAACGGTACTTACAATGATCAATAAAATTCTCATTCTTCGAACATTTATTCCCATGGATAATGCTTCTTCTTCCCCCATAGACATAACGTTCAAATACCATCTTAAAATAAGAAGAATTATTATCCCTGGAAGCATTGTAAATAATGAAATATATACTTCTCTCCAACCTGCCCTGTTGAAACTTCCCATTAACCAAAATACTATGTTTGGTAACTTTTCATAAGGGTCTGCTAAGTATTGTACTAAAGAGACACAGGCGTTGAAGAAAGAGGTTACCGCCATTCCCGCCAAAACAAGTACGGTTACCCCCTTCACTTTACTCCAAACGGAAATAAAAAACGTAATAAAAACGGCAACTAACCCTAAAAGAAAAGATAATAAGTAAGTACCTATTAAAGACTCTTCATTTATCAAAATAGCCAAAGCTACTCCAAATGCTGATCCGGCTGATACGCCAAGTATTGATGGAGAGGCTAATGGATTTCTAAAAACGCTTTGATATGTTGCACCAGTTATAGACAGAACCGAACCCACAAACATTACCAATATAATTCTCGGCAAACGAATATGAAAGAAAACTAACCAATCGTTACTACTTTGAACATCATTACGTAAGAGTAAGTTTTTTATAGTGTTGGTAATTTCAACGATCGAGATTTTGTATCTTCCAACAAAAAGTGAAATAACAAAAACCAATAACAGAATTAATAAAAGATAGAGAAGTGTTCTTTTTTGATGTTGACCTAGAGTTTGGTTTTTATTTTGAATGTGCATATTAATATCTCCATGTAAATAAGTTTAATGATTTAATTTCCAATTTTAGATAACAATTCAATGTATGAAACTCCATACAAAGTGTAATAAAACTCGTCAGCTACTTTATTGAAATCGATATCCGAAAAAAGTTCGGGATGTATTTTTGTTGCTAACCAAAGCATGCCCAAATAAGATGAGGGATTTGGATAATCCCATGGTTCAAGCTCTGAAGGGAACCGGTAAATTTGTTTGTTCTTAAAAGCATTAACGTTTTGATATTTTTCTTCTTTATACAACTCCTCTATATCACCTTGAAATGTCTGGGATGTAACTATAACATCAGGATTCCAAGCTATTAACTGTTCTGGTGATATCTTTATGAACCCCGCGTCGGTTTGTGCTGCTGGATTTATTCCTCCAGCCCACTCTATCATATCCGTTTGCATCATATCTTTTCCTACTGTATCCAATAGCTGAGAATTAGCAAAATAGACAATTTTTTTCTGATTGTCAGGCAAATTTTTAGACTTTTCCAACAATTTTAAAATATTGTCAAACTGGTTATCTACAATTTCCGCTCTATCTTCTAATCCCAATACTTTCCCTAACAATCTATTCGTTTCTCGTATTTCTTCTAAACTTTCAGGATTGATAATAATTGTGGATATCCCCAAAGTTTCTAATTTGGAAGCAGTGAATTCGGCTTGGTTATGTGGGAATAGTATTACTAAGTCGGGATTTAAAGATGCCACAGTTTCAATATTTATCCCTTCTCTTTTTGAACCCACTTCTACTAACAATTCTACTTCCGGATAAATTGAAGTAAATAATTTTTCTCTTGTTGATGTATTATCCACGCCAGCAAGCATTTCTTGGGCGTTTAATGCAAATACAAATTGAGTGGCTGGCTTGTAAGTTGTTACGATACGTTCTATATTAGAGGGTATTGTTACCTCCCTTCCAGCCATATCAGTAACCGTTATTGTGTTGGCAAATAATACGTATGTGAAAGTTAAAAGAAATAAAATCAAAAAAAAGGATGAACCTCTCTTCACTTACTATCATCTCCCTGTTGCTTTTTTAGATATATATTGTAATCTTCAATTGTATCAATATCGATGATAATACCTTCATCGCTAACTTCGTGCAAAGTTACCCTTTCAGGATGTTTACTTAAAAGTGTTCTTAACCCGCCAGGTCCTGATAATTGAAAAATATCTGGTATCTGGCTTTTGTGTACAATCAGTGGATGCCCCCTCTTCCCATGATAAATAGGTGCCAATATAGTTGTTTTAGAATTTATTGCAAAGTAAATAAGTTCGTTGAAGCTTTCAATCTTGATTAAAGGCATGTCGCCAAGTGTGAAAAGTATGTATTCTGAACTTTTTGATAATGAGTTCAAACCACTCCACACACTTGTTAGCATGCCCTTTTGGTATTCATTATTCTTTACAATTTTCAAACGGTGGTCTTCATACTTCGAAAAAACTGGAATTATCTTATCATAGTTACCCCCTAAAACAACAATTATTTCATTGTCTATATATTGGCATTTTATAAGTTTGGTAACAATGCTTTCTAAAACAGTTGTATTTTCCCAAGGTAAAATCTGTTTAGGAGTCCCCATTCTTAAGGATTCACCCGCCGCTAAGACCACCGCCGATATCATTGCGAAACGTCACTTCCTAGATAAATGATTTAAAGCCATATAAAGTAAACGATAAATAACGCACACAAAACGTATACTAACCAATGTACTTCTTTACCTTTGCCAGTGAATAATTTGATTAAAGGATAGGTGATAAAACCTAAAGCTATTCCATTAGAAATGGAATAAGTTAAAGGCATTACTATCATTGCAACGAAAGCAGGAAAAACTTCTGTAAAATCCTCCCATTTTATGCTTCTTATATTTGACAACATCATTACCCCGACGATTATCAATGCTGGGGCGGTAGCTGCCCCTGGTACTATAGCTATTATAGGCTGAAAGAATAAAGAAAGGAAGAATAAAATAGCCACAACGATACCTGTTAACCCTGTTCTTCCTCCTTCAGATACGCCTGAAGCAGATTCAACGTATGTTGTAACGGTACTGGTTCCAAAGAGTGCACCACCAGTGGTGGCGATAGCGTCAGCTAAGAGTGCTTTATCTGCTTTCGGTAAAGAACCGTCTTCTTTCAAATAACCTGCTTGCTGACTAACCCCCACCAACGTACCTGCTGTATCAAATAGATCTACAAATAAGAACGAAATCAAAACACCTATCATGCCGATATTAAGAGCAGATCTAATATCGAGTTGGAACAAAACTTGAGACCAATCAGCCATTCTTGGTAACGCTACAACACCTTGGGGTGTTGGTGTAACTCCGTTGAAAAACCCTAAGATCGTAGCTATTATGATTCCTAACAATAGGGCTCCTTTTATCCTTAAAGCGTGTAAAATGCCTGTGATGATTAGACCCAATAACGCTATTAAAGCTGGCCCTGAGAATAAGTCTCCCATTCTTACCAATGTTGCGGGATCTGCTACTACTATGCCGGCGTTTTGCAAACCTATAAAAGCAATAAACAACCCAATCCCAGAACTTATCCCTGTCTTCAGACTCATAGGAATAGAATTAACAATCATCTGTCTTACGGGGGTAACACTAAGTATAATAAAGATGATGCCTTCCAAAAAAACTATTCCGAGAGCGGTTTGCCAAGGAACTCCCATACCTATTACGACTGAATAAGCAAAGAAAGCGTTTAAACCCATTCCTGAAGCCAATGCAAATGGATAATTGGTCAGCAAAGCCATCATTACAGTACCTAAAATTGCCCCCGCTATAGTTGCTATGAAGACCCCGTTGAAAGGCATTCCTGCATCGCTGAGGATCGAAGGGTTTACAAAGATGATATAAGCCATCGTCATGAACGTTGTGATACCAGCCAAGACCTCAGTTCTAACGTTTGTACCGTTCTCTTTTAACTTGAAAGCCCTTTCAAAAAATCCTTCTTGCTGAGTGTTTGCCATAAGTATAACCCCCTTTTAAAATATCAATTTACGACCAATGATACAAAAGTATGATTTTCAACGTCGTATATCCCATCACAAGTTATCTTCAATTTGGGAACCACTGGTAATCCCATAAACGCCAACGTCATGAAAGGGCTGTTTATTTTGACCCCTAAATCACGGGCTAATTTCCTTAGTACTTGAAGCTTTTGGGAAACTTTTCCAATGGGGTCCGTAGAAACAAGCCCTCCGATGGGTAAATTTATAAAATCAACTATATTTTGGTTATTAGCAATTACAATTCCACCCTGAATTTCTGCTATCTTGTCTACTGCTATCTTCATATCTTTTGAATTTGTACCTATAACAATAATATTGTGAGAGTCATGAGCTATGGAGCTCGCTATGGCACCAGATTCCAATCCAAAACCCTTTATCAATCCTAAACCGACATTTCCAGTGCTTTTGTGCCTTTCCACAACCGCAATTTTATTTATATTATACCTTATAAATCGTTCTTCTTCAAAACTCTCTGGAAATGAGAAAAACTCCTCTCCTGTGATGATCTGATCATGAATCATGTTTATAACACGATAGGTTTTCCCCTTAGGAATATTGAAATCACTTTCTTTAATAGGAGCGATATTTACAGAATGAAAAATTGAAGGTGGTTTGTCAAAGTTATTAGAGTCAACCTGGAATAACGCTTTTCCATTTTCTGCTACTTTTCGCCCGTCTTTGTAAACTTGTAAAACGTTCAAATCATCTAAATTGTCGATTATCAGAAGATCAGCCTTATATCCTGGAGCAATACCTCCCAAACGATGTAATCCTAAGGAACGTGCGGCATTTATAGTGGCAAGTTTTATCGCTCTGAGTGGTTCCATCCCCAGGTTAATAGCCTTTTTAATCATAAAATTTATATGGCCTTCTGACAGGAGGTCTTCAGGATGTTTGTCATCTGTGGCAAATAAAAAGCTACAGTTATTTTTATCGTTAATTGCAGGCAACAAGCTTTGAAGATCCCTCGTTACTGAACCTTCTCTTACCATTATGTACATCCCTTTTGAAACCTTTTCCAATGCTTCATCAGGGGATGTGGTTTCGTGATCAGCCATGATTCCGGCTAAAAGATATGCGTTTAAAAAATTTCCTTCCAGTTTTGGTGCATGACCATCAATAAAATAATTCTTCATTAGCTCAATCTTATCCCAAATATAATCTTGTCCTGTTATGACTCCTTCATAATCCATAACTTCACCAAGACCAAAAAAGCTTCCTTCTGCCATTAATTCTTTTATTTTTTCAGCATTAAGTACCGATCCTGATTTATCGAAAGGAGTAACAGGCACACAAGAGGGTATCATTAAATTAAAATTCCAAGGTAAATTGTTCCCAATTGTCAAGAAATATTTTATACCAACTTCCCCAGCTACATTTGCTATCTCATGTGGATCTGCAACAAGAGTCAACGTCCCTAGTGGGATGACTGTTTTAGCGAATTCTTCTATCGTGACCATTGCACTTTCCAAATGTAGATGGGCATCTATAAAACCAGGAGATATGAATTTGCCTTCTAAGTCAACCTCATCTTTACCTTCGTATTTTCCAAAGCCGATGATTAAGCCATTGGAAATAGCCAAATCATCTTCTATAACTTGTTCGTTAAAAACGTCTATTATTTTTCCGTTTTTGAATACTAAATCTGCTTTTTCTTTTCCTAAAGCTATTGGCAATAGAGCTTTGTTTGACAAAGTATTACCCCCTTCTATAAAGATAAGGACAGAGCATTGAAATTACATCTTGTTACGCATAATCCACAACCAACGCATTTATTTGTATCTATTCTCACACTGTTGAGATCTTTTACAAGATGAATTGCATCGTAGACACAACTTTTAACACATAATCCACATTCAGTGCATTTTTCATCGTTTATGTCTGGAACTATCAATTTATAATTTGGCTGGATAACGGTATTTTTTTGAGCTATTCCCCTAATTTCTTCTAGGGAGTTGAAACCATGATCGTCCAGATACTTTTCAATTTCGTTGGCAATTTTGTTATATATTTGAGGTCCATTTAAAATCGCAGCTGTACAGACTTGTACAGCTTGGGCTCCTGCCATTATCATCTTTATTGCTTCTTTGCCTGTACTGATTCCACCTACTCCAACTACCGGAATATTAACCGATCTTACAGCCTCAAAAACTGCCCTCAAAGCTAAGGGAAATATTGCTTGACCTGATAACCACCCATAACCTCTCTCACTTCCCAACAATGGTTTACCGCTTTCTAAATCAATATCTAACGTCGGACCGAAAGAGTTTATTAAGACTAAACCATCTGCACCTGCCTTTTCAGCCTCTTTTGCAAACGTAGGAATATCTACTTGGGGACTGAGTTTTACCATAACGGGAAGGTCTGTACTTTCTTTTGCAGCTTTTATGCTATTAATCATAGGTGTTGGATCGTTACCAAGATAATGAGTAGAGAGTTCAAAGGCATCAGCGAATCGTTCTACTTTTGGTATTACTTCCTTTATCTCTTCAGAGGTGTACCCAACTCCTATTATCACAGGCAAGCCTGTTTCAACAACCTTAGGGTATTCTTTTTCAATCCATTGTTCTAAGGATAACTCAGACCAAAGTTCGGTATTGATAAAACCTCCTTTTACCTGTGCCATATTTGGCTTTGGAACTTTTGCAGCTTTCACTGAGACCGTTTTAGTAACGATTGCTCCAGCTCCTCCCTCTTTGGCTTTGTAAGCACTCTCTCCATCTTTAATGGGAGGCCCAGCAGCAGGCATTACAGGGGTTTTTAACAACATTCCTAATAAGTCTACAGATATATCAGACATAAATTCACTCCTTCAGTGTAATTATTTGTTTTATCAAAAATAATACCTCTTTGTAAACTTCTTCGCGGTTTTCCAAGGTCACTCTAAATATTTGAACGTCTTTTCTATTCCTAATATCATCCAAAAATACGTTAGATTCATCTTTTATTACACCTAAAACAGGCTTGTCACTATTCAAAACTTCTATGACTTTCTTTTGAAATTTGAACGCAGTTAACTCGAATCTCCCTAATTCGTCCATGATTACTACGTCAACATCGTCGATGTTTGTAAGGAGTTGTACTCCGAGTTTGTCAAATACTCGAATATTTATCTCCCAATTTTTAGAGTAATCACTTCTGAAGGCAAATCTGTTGAATTCATTTTTTCTAGGTTGTTCATCCTTGTTAAGAAAAGATGCATCTATTAAATAAAATGAGCTCCAGTTATTTTTCTTACCTTCTCTAGCAACTGAAAAACCAGATATATTCAATGATAGTTGCTTGATCACTTTACTTATAATCTTTGATTTACCGACACCCACGGAACCTGTAAGAAAAATATTCTTTTTAATCATCATCTTTTTCTTTTAAAGCTTTAAGAATTTTTTCCGGAGTGATGGGTAACTCATAAAATCTGACACCTATGGCATCGTAAATAGCGTTGGCAATAGCAGGAGAGGCTGCCATGATTGTTGGTTCTCCTACACCTTTTGCTCCAAATGGTCCAATAGCATCTTCATTTTCTATTAAAACTGAATGAAAATTTGGAACATCCATAGAAGTTGGGACCAGGTAACCTGTCATATTTGGATTTAACGTGATCCCATTTTTTATTACTTGTTCTTCCATAAGGGCCATTCCTATTCCTTGCACTGTACCACCTTCAATCTGCCCTTCTACATTTTTTGGATTAATAGCTTTTCCACAATCAAGGGCTGTGTATACATCCTTAACATCAACTTTTCCCGTGACTGTATCGACTTCAACATCGACAACCTGAGTCATAAAAGTGTAGGCAACGTATACTTTCTCAGCTTGGCCGGATATTAGGTCTGGAGAGTACGTTGGAGGAAAGTACGTTGACTCACCTTTCAAAATTTCTCCTTTTTCTTCCACCTTTCTCTTTAAATCCCGGTAAGTAAGATATTTTTCAGGGTTAGGATTGTAGATGATTTTTCCATCTTTTAAAGTTAATTCTGGATAATTACTGTTAAATTCTAAACTCGCATAGTGGTATATTTTTCCCTTTAAATTTTCACACGCTTGTTTTACCGCATTCCCTGTAAAGGTGGTTTGACGGGTTGCAGAGGTTGAGCCAGCATTCATAGTTTTATGGGTATCAGCTTGAATAACTTTTATTTTTTCAACCTCAACAGATAGTACTTCTGCGGCAATTTGAGTGACAACCGTTAAAACTCCTTGTCCTACATCTGCAGCAGCGGTTACTACCAAAACCTTTTCATCATCGGTAAATTCAACCGTCGCATGGGAAAAATCGGGAAATCCTTCACCGTAACCATATCCAAACATTATCGTAGCCATACCTCTACCTTTTTTCTTCATTGTCAAACACCCTCTTTCTCACTGGAAAGCTTTAAAGCTTCTTCTATGGTTTCAACGACATTCACACTTTGTGTAAGTCTTTGACCATTTGGCGTAGTAGAACCGATTCGATAGGCGTTTTTAAGTCTGAGCTCTGCTGGATCCATAGCTAACTTTTCTGCTAAAATGCTCATTTGAGATTCATAGGCGAAAGTCATCTGCATTGCTCCAAATCCTCTCATAGCACCAGAATATGTATTGTTAGTGTAAACGGTATGAGCGATGCCCTTAACGTTAGGTACATTGTATGGACCTGTACAATGGTACATACCTTTATGTACAACAGCAGGACCACTAGATGCATATGCCCCAGTATCACCTACAACTTCAACCTCCCATGCCTTTAGGATTCCATCTTTGGTAGCTCCCGTTTTTGCCCTTATATATAGAGGATGCCTTTTAGACTGAGCGATCATAGATTCTTCTCTTGTGTAAGTTAATTTGACAGGGTGTTTAGTAACCATTGCAGCCAACGCTAAATGTATATGAACCGATATATCTTCTTTTCTACCAAACGCTCCTCCAATAACGGGTTGAATTATTCTGATTTTTTCTTTGGGTAGATTCAAAGATTGGGCTATATCTGCTTGTGTATCATGAAGCCATTGTGTAGCTGCCCAAATAGTTATTACACCAGTTTTTTCGTCGTAAACAGCTACGCCAGACTCCACTTGTAAAGGCAGTTGATCAATATGCTGTGTTTTGTACTCTCTTTCTATTATTACGTCAGATTCATCAAATCCCTTTTTAATATCTCCTTTGTTTAATTGGTGAGTGACGAGTATGTTTCCATCTTCATGAATTTTTGGAGCGTCTTCTTCCATTGCCCTGAAAGGATCTGTAATTACCTCTAATTCTTTAACCTCTACATTGATTAAATTAATCGCTTTGGTGGCAATTTCTTTACTCTTTGCAACGACTATTGCCAATGCGTCTCCCATAAAACGGGTCTTCTCTCCTATCCCAACCAGAACGGGTTGATCTTTTATTATCAATCCAAACTTTTTCAAATTTGGATAATCTTTTGCGGTTATAATCTTAATTACCCCCGGTAATGATTCTGCTTTAGAGACATCGATCTTTTGGATGTAAGCGTGTGGATGGGTTGCGCGTTTAACTTTCACATAGAGCATGTTTTCAAGGTATATATCATCGGGATAAATAGCTTTACCGGTTACTTTGTCCTTGGCGTCAACTTTAAAGACATTCTCTCCTACGTATTTATTTGACTTCAACTTTCTCACCTCGCTTATACTCAGCGATTTTAGTGACAGAGAGTTTAACAGCGTCTATTATTTTTTGGTATCCTGTACACCTACAGATATTGCCGGATAATCCCCTTTTTATTTCTTCTTCCGTTGGGTTAGGAATTTCATCGAGAAGTTTCTTAGTTGCCAATATAAATCCAGGCGTACAAAACCCACATTGTACCGCTCCTGTTTCAATGTAAGCTTCTTGAATAGGATGTAAAATATCTTTATTGCTCAAACCTTCAATAGTAACTATATCTGCACCATCGGCTTCATATGCAAGTACCAAACAAGAGGCTACGATCTTATCGTTCATTATAACGGTACATGCACCGCATTCTCCTTTTCCACAACCTTCTTTTGTACCTGTAAGATTCAAATCGTCCCTAATTAAATCCAACAATCGGGTAGTTGAATTTACATTGCATTCTCTTTTACTCCCATTTATGGTAAAGTTTATTTTCAACCTACCCTCACCATCCTTTCTATTTCATTTAAAGCGTTAACTGTTAGATTTTTTGCTACTTCTATTCGGTATTCTTTGGTTCCTCTTATGTCGTCTATTGGTGAAATATTTTCAGAAACTACCCTTGCAATTTGAGAATAGTCTAATTCGTTTAACCTTTTGCCAACCATCAAGGGTTGAATTTGTGAGATTTCTACTGGAACAGGGGCTACAGAGCCAAGACAACATTTCACTGTTTTTATGTGTTCATTATCATCGAAGGTCACAACAATAGCCAACGTGATACTTGAAATTATTAAAGCATTTCTTTTACCAACTTTGAACCATTTTCCAAAGGTATGTTTTTGGGGTATTGGAATGATAATTTTTTCGATGATTTCATTCTTTCTAAGTGTGTTTTTTTTAGGTCCTAGAAAAAATTCTTGTGCGGGTACTTCACGAGTTTCATTTTGTGAAGTTAGTTTGAATACTGCATCATATGCCATTAAAGGAGGTAATAAATCTCCGGCTGGGGAAGAATTTGCAATATTTCCACCTATGGTACCCATGTTTCTGATTTGGGGTGATCCAACATCCCATGCTGCTTGGCTGATAAGCGGAAAATATCTTTGTATAATCTCAGATTTTTCTAATTCATCGTGGGTGATTAAGGCACCAATTTCAACTAGATCATTGTTGATTTCGATTTTTTTCAGTTCATTGAGGTTTTTTAAGCTCAACCACCTTTCTATTTCATAAAGACGGTCAAAGTAATCTACCAAAACATCTGTACCACCTGCGATGATTTTGATGTTAGGGCTGTATCTTGAAAGTATTTCTGCAGCTTCTTTCAATGTTTTAGGAGCAAAGTATTGATCAGAATCTCTCCCAAAATCTTCTTGCTTGTTCCCGAGTTCTCCTGTGTATTCTTTCATAATCTAAAACCGTCACCTCCCGATTATCCATAATAATTTTGCCGTCTATAATAACCGTATCAACCAACCCACCGTTCATTCCGAAAAGGATGTGGGAATAAACGTTGTCTTTTTCAACGGGTGTTGGGGAGATATAATCCACTATTATTAAATCGGCTGGGAAATTCTCTTTTATCTTTCCTATTTTTAGGTTTAAAAGGTTGGAAGCAATTTGCACATTATTGTTAAACCCCATGCTGTAAACTTCGCTCCATCCTGCCTGTGGATCACCTAATTGATGTTTTTGGAGTAAATTGGCAACTTTTATGCTTTCGAACATATCGTGCGTGTAGGCATCTGTTCCCAATCCGGTTAGGATTTCGTGATCAAAGAAATCTTTTATTGGAGCTGCTCCTACAGCGTTTCCCATGTTTGATTCTGGGTTATGAACAACGTATGCACCACTTTCCTTTAATATTGGGATCTCTTCCTTCTTGATATGAACACTATGAACAGCTAAGGTATGAGGTCTTAATATTTTAAATTTCGATAATCTATCGACTACACCTTTGTAACCTCTTTTTACACTGTCTTGCAAATCTTCTATCCCTTCTGCTACATGGATATGAAAAGGAACGTTTAATTCGTCAGCTAACTCAGAGGCTTTGTTTAAAGTTCTGTCTTCAAGAGTAAAAGAAGCATGTAATCCAATCATCCCACCTAATTTATCGTTCTCAGAATCCTTAATCTTTCTAATAAACCTTTCATTTTCTTTTAAAGATGCATCGCTTTTAGCTTGTCCATGTCTATCTGATACTTCATAACAAAGATTCGCCCTTATACCGGTTTCCATGACAGCTTGCGCAATGATGTCCAAACTTCCATCTATATAATTAAAACTTGCATGATGATCAAAAATCGTTGTCACACCATTTTTTATGTTCTCTAAGATTGCAAATAACGCACTGTAATAAATATCCTCTTCGTTTAAAGTGTTGTCCAATCGCCACCACAATTTTTCTAATATTTCTAAAAAGTTTTGTGGAGGGATGTCGGTTTTTAAATTCATTCCTCTGGCGAAAGTGCTGTACAGGTGTGTGTGAGTGTTTATCAAACCAGGCATTAGAATTTTATCTTGGGCGTTTTTGAAAATAGCGTTTGGATATTTTTGAAGTAAATTTTCTGTTTCTCCTATTTCTTTTATTTTTTTTCCTTCTATTAATACTGCACCATTTTCAATTATAGGAATTTCTTCATCAAAGGTGAGAATAGTAGCGTTACCTATTAACAACATGTTGTTCCCTCCAAATTTCAGGCTTTGACCATCCTTTTAGAAAGTTCATTAGCTTTGTCTATGATTTTTCTTTCATCGACTTTGACAAGCTCACCATCTTTTACAACTATTTCTCCATTGACGATTGTCATATCTACGATTTGAGAATCTCCAGTGTTAATGAGCATTGAAATAGGATCGTAAAGACCTCCTGTATAACCTAATCGGTCCCAACGGGTTAAGAACATATCTGCTGCCTTACCTTCCTCTAAACTTCCGATTTCTGGTTGGTTTATAACTTCACTTCCACCCTTTGTAGCCATACGCAGGACATCGTCGGCAGTGATAGCGTTTATACCGTAGATTAGTCGACTCATCAGAAAAGCAGTTTTCATTTCTAAAATCATATTAGAAGAGTCGTTACTTGCACTACCATCAACGGCTAAGCTAACTTTTACACCTTTTTTTAACATGTAGGGGATATTTGCAGCTCCAGAGGCGAGTTTTGAATTCGAAACGGGACAGTGAGCAACCCCTGTTTTAGTTAATGCCAACTTATCTATTTCTTCTTCATTGAAATGAACTCCATGGGCAAACCATACATCAGGGCCTAACCAATCTAGACTCTCCATGTATTCTAATGGCCTTTTCCCAAAAGTATCAATACAAAATCTCTCTTCATCTTTTGTTTCGGCTAAATGTGTATGACTGCACACACTATACTCTCTTGCTAATTGAATAGATTGCTTAAGTAATGTTGAAGTTACAGAGAATGGGGAACAAGGGGCTAGAATGACTCTATGCATGGAAAATGGGGAAGGATCATGAAATTTTTCAATAATTCTTTGTGAATCTTTCAAGATTTCGTTTTCTGTTTGAACTACCGAGTCAGGAGGAAGGCCACCATCTTTTTCACTCAATGACATACTTCCTCTGCTACCGTGTAATCTGATGCCGATTTCCTTTGCTGCATAAAATTCATTGTCGAGAAGATCGGGTGGTTGATTCTTTGGAAAAACATAAAATTGATCAACTGATGTCGTGCAACCTGTTTTAAGTAATTCCCCTGCTGCAACTAAAGTACTATAATAAACAACATCTGGTGTTAATCTTGACCAAATGGGATACAAAAACTTTAACCAATCGAATAATTCCACATTTTGTACCTGGGGAATGTTCCTAGTAAAAGTTTGATAGAAATGATGATGTGTGTTAATCAACCCTGGATAAACATAATATTTAGAACCATCTATAACTTCATCTATTTGTTCGTTTGATAAATCTATATTTTTAGCAATTTTCTCTATTTTGTTTCCTTTAATTAAAATATCGTGATCTTTCAATTGATCTTTGTTTGCATTCATCGTGATAATAACTTTAGCGTTTTTTATTAATATGTTCGACAAAGATATCACCCTTTCTTATTCTGTGTAACTGCTTCTATCGCTTCAACTATTTGTTGATATCCGGTACATCTACAGAGATTCCCTTCTATCGCAGTTTTTATTTCTTCCCTTGAGGGATTAGAATTTTTATTCAATAAAGCTTTAGCAGACATCAGCATACCAGGGGTGCAAAAACCGCATTGAACAGCTTGATGATCAATAAAAGATTGTTGCAGTGGATCTAATTTTCCATTAACTTCCAACCCCTCTGTGGTGAAAACTTCATAACCATCAACTTGAGCAGTTAAAACTAAACAAGAATGAACAGCCTCGCCATTTAAAATAACTGTACAGGCGCCACATTCTCCCACATCGCAACCTTCTTTTACGCTAGTTAATTTCAATTGATTGCGTAAAGTATCAAGAAGTCGCTCCGTTGGGTCTACTTGTAATACTTCTTTTTTATTATTCACATAGAGCGTTACTTCAATTTTTCCCATTTTTTTGAATACCTCCATCAACTTAAGTTTCAATCAATCTAATTTAACAACCTTCACTTGAATTTGTTATCTCTATAATAGCCTTTTTGAAAATTGCCCCCAAGGCTGGTTTTTTGTAAGGAGTAGACCATCTTTCACCAGTTATGTTTACCATTTCATCGCCAATTTTATTTGCGAGTTCCTCTAAATTTAATTCGTTAGATTTTTTATTTAGTATTTCCTCTTCTATGCTTTTAAATCTTACTGGAAAGGGTGTTGCGGAACCTGGAACGATTCTTATATCTTCAATTTTTAGATCCTCTTCATTTATTTTTGCAACTACGGCTAAGTTCAATCTTGCTATATTCAAAGCTCTTCTTCTTCCAATTTTTTGAAAACTAAAACGGTAATTTTCATCTACCTTTGGTATTATTATTTTAGTTAGAAGTTCGTCATGATTTTTACTGGTTTTGTAAGGACCAATAATATAATTATCTAACGGTATGAGTCTTCTTCCATTCACAGAGCCTAGCTCTATTTTGGCATTTAAAGCCATCAAAGGAGGTATTAAATCAGCTGCAGGAGAGGCGTTGGATATATTTCCTCCAACGGTACCTCTGTTTCTAATCTGGGTAGACCCTATACTTTTTGCTGCTGTTACAAGAAACGGGAAATATTTATTGATAATTTTTGAATTTATCAACATGGTATGTGTACACAAAGGTCCTAACTCTACAGAATCTTCTGTTTCATCTATGAATTGAAGAGCTTTGATATTAGAAATATCTAAAATATAATCAAATTTTTCTAATCTTGAACTTTCTTTATGTATATCTACCAGTAAATCAGTCCCACCAGCTATTACTTTTATACTTTCATATTTGTGCAAATATTCTAAAGCAGAATCAACATCTTTAGCGGTTAAAAAATCATATTCAATCATTTTTTCTTCCTTCCTTTTTTCAAAGAATGACCTACCAGTATTTTTTCTAAGTTTATAGGCAAAGATCTTATTCTTTTTCCAGTTGCCTGGGCTACTGCATTTGCTATTGCAGCTGCCCCTAACTCCAAGGTAGGTTCTCCTATAGATTTTGCACCGTAAGGTCCATTAGGATCAGGATTTTCAACGATAATAGGAGTTATATCAGGCATATCTTTAACTGTGGGTATCAAATATTCGTCAAAATTCGTGTTATTGATGTATCCCTCGTTTATATCCAACTCTTCCATGATCCCATATCCGAGGCCCATTGATATTCCACCATAAAATTGACCTAAAACATTCGCAGGATTGATGGCCCTTCCAACATCGTGAGCAGCTACCATTTTAAGCACTTTTATCTCACCTGTACCTATATCAACTTCAACCTCGGCTATCTGACATCCATAAACATATGTAAAATAAGGTCTGCCTTGCCCAGTTTCTTCATCCCAACTTATCTCGGGCGCTTTGTACCAACCATATGAAGATAAAAATACACCAGAGTTGTAAGCTTGGGAAACAGCTTCATCAAAGGAAATGATCTTTTTTTGATCTGGAGTATAAATTGAATTATCTTTAAATATTAATTCTTTTTCTGATAGATTATATTTTTTTACAAGAAAATCCGTTAATTTCTTTTTAAGATTTTTAGCGGCGTCGAGTGATGCATTCCCTCCAACCAACGTTGCACGAGAAGCTACCGTAGAACCGCTGTCTGGGGAAACTAATGTATCGACAACCATGAAGTTTATCTTTTCAATATCGATCCCCAATTCTTCGGCTACAATTTGAGAAAAGACTGTTTTTAGACCTTGTCCATTTTCAGCTAAGCCGCTGTAAAGATATACTGTTCCATCTTTTTGTATTGATAATATAATACCAGCTGCATCAACTGCTTCTGCTCCTAAGCTACAACCTCTGTAACTTATAGCCATTCCTATTCCTTTTCTTTTATCGCCTTTTTGCTCTCGACTGTACTCTTTGTACTTTTCTAAAAAATTGATCGAATCCGCAGCCTTTTTTATTACCTCTTCAAGGCTAACTTTGTGATTATCTAGTTTTTGACCACTTGCTGTTTCTGAATTGTCATGAAAAATATTTTTTAATCGAAGTTCAAAAGGGTTCATCCCGAGTTCTTGAGCCAATTCATCCATGAGAGATTCATTGGCAAATATAACTTGAGGAGAGCCATATCCACGCATGGCTCCCGTATATACGTTGTTGGTATAATATCCATAAGTATCTGTTTTTACATTTGGGATTTCGTAAGGGCCCGTTGCTTGAACAACAGATCTCCAAGTAACAAAAGGAGTTTGGCAGGCGTAAGCTCCACTATCTGCGATCGCCTCTATTTCCATAGCCAGTAACTTGCCTTCTTTTGTAGCCCCTACTTTGTACCTCATATTGTAAGGATGCCTTTTATAACTTTCAATAATTGATTCTTCCCTTGTGTTTTTTAACTTTACAGGTCTGTTGGTTTTCAAAGCCAGAACAGCAGCTCGAGCAGCCATAGAAGAAATTACCTCATCTTTACCACCAAAAGAGCCACCTATGTGATTTTGAACTATTCTAACTTGATTGAATCCAATTTTAAGAACCGAAGCCACCGCGTTACGACAAGCGAAAGGATTTTGTACTGACCCATATATTGTAACTACACTATTGTTCTCATAAGGAACGGCAATTACGACCTCAGGTTCCATGTAGGCATGCTCAATAAATTGAGTTTTATACTCTCTTTCCAAAATTATATCTGATCTTTTAAAACCTTCTTCTACATTGCCTTTTCTGAGTTTGTGGTGAATGACCTGATTGTTGTCTTTATCTTCATGAATAGATGGCGCGTTTTTAGATTCTAAGGGGTCAAAAATTCCTGGGATCTCCTCGTATTCAACTTTTATACTTTCGACTGCTTTTTTTGCTGACTTTAGCGTTTCCGCAGCAACAACCGCTATTCCATCTCCTATGAAGTAAGTCCTTTCTTTAGCCAACACTTGTTGGTCGGGGATAATGACGCCAAATTCGTTGTTGGGTATATCATTTGCCGTTATAATTACTTTTACACCAGGAATCTTTTTAGCTTCGTCTAAGTATATGTTCAATATTCTTGCAGAAGGATACTTAGATCTAAGTACTTTTGCATACAACATATTCGGAAATTCTAAATCATCAGCAAATTTCGCTTTTCCGGTTACCTTTTCGTATGCGTCGATTCTTTTTTTTGGTTGATTAACACTTTTAAAAATAATTGTTCACCTCCAAATAGAGATCAGGGTCTTCCTCCCATAGTCAAAGCCATAATTGCTTTTGCTGTATGTAAACGGTTTTCTGCTTCGTCATATATTATTGAATGAGGTCCATCAATGACAGGATCAGTTACTTCTTTGCCTCTGTCTGCTGGCATCGCGTGCATATAAAGAACATCTTTATCAGCCAATGACATTCTTCTTTCATCACAGATCCAATCTTTGTGTTTTTCAAGATTTTCTTTCATCTGTTTTTTTCCTTCATCCGTATCAGGATTTTCAACACCTAAAAACCCACCCCAGTTCTTTGGAATTACAATTTGAGCTCCATCGAATGCCTCATCCATATCGTTTGTGAACTTTAAACTTCCACCATGTTTTTCTGCGTTTTGCTTTGCTTGTTCTAGGATCTCTGACATAAGTGGAAATTCTTTTGGATGGGCTATAGTCACGTCCATTCCGTACCTTGTAAATAATAATGCCTGAGTTTGAGGGACGGACAAAGGTTTTGCATGGGATGTAGCGTAAGCCCAAGATATAGTAACTTTAATATTTCTAAGATCATTACCACATTTTTCTTTTATTGTCATCAAATCCGCCAATCCTTGTAAAGGATGATAAATGTCATCTTGAAGGTTGATAACAGGTACATCGGAATATTTTGCCACTTCTCTGATATATTTGTTTCCAATTCCATAGAAACAGTTTCTTATGGCTATAGCATGGCCGAATCGACTCAACACAATTGCGGTGTCTTTTGCGGATTCACCGTGAGAAAGTTGCATCTTATCTGGTGTCAGATCATGAGCATGTCCACCAAGTTGTGTGATACCTGCTTCTATAGAATTTCGGGTTCGTGTAGATTGTTCGAAAAACATCATAAAGATAGTTTTTGATCTCAACAAATGATCCGTAGGTTCTCCTAGTGCAAATCTTAATTTAAGTTCTTTGGATACTTCAAATACTGTTTCTAATTCTTCTTCACTCCATTCTTGTGTAGTTATAAAATCCTTTCCCCTAAAAAGTGTATTCATTTTATCTCCTCCAATATGATTGATATGATTATATTGCTTTTATAAATCTTCCAAATCCTTTTTCTCCTAGGAATTTTCTATCTTTTACGATTACCTTTCCTCTTAAAATAGTTGTAATAGGAATTCCTTCTACTTCAAATCCTTCAAAAGGAGTGTATCCAGCTTTTGAATGGGTGTTAGAACTATTTAATACTTCCTTAAAATTTGGATCGAAAATAACTAAATCAGCGTCTGAATCTACAGCTATTGTTCCTTTTTGGGGATATAATTTAAAAATTTTTGCAGGATTGGTGGAAAGCAGCTCAACCAATCGGTTAATAGAAATTAAACCTTTATTTACTCCGTATGTATAAACCAATGGAAGAAGTGTTTCTACTCCTGGAATACCAGGAAATACATCCAACGAATTTTCACCTTTTGATTTTTGTTCTGCATCGTATGCACAGTGATCAGTGGCAATTACGTCTATAAAACCTTTTTTTACCCCTTCCCACAAAGCTTCGTTATCTTCTCTTTCCCTCAATGGAGGAGTCATAAGATAAAGTCTAGCTTTAGAGCCTTTTAATAATTCCCTAGTTAATAAAAGGTAATGAGGAGTAGTTTCGACATACAATTTAAAATCTTCTAATTTCTTGTAATCTTTTACAACCTGATAGCCTTTTTCAGATGAAAGATGTACGATGTATAACGAAGCGTTAGCTTTATGAGCAATCTCACAAATTTCTTTAACAGCCTTTTGCTCAGCTTCACTTGACCTTAAATCTGGATGGTATTGAACATCTAATTTGTTCTCTTTCTGGAATTTGATAATATTTTTTTCAATAATTTCATTATCTTCAGCATGAACAGCTACTATTAAGTCATTATCTGAAGCTGCTTTAAATAAAGGTTCCCATTTGTCAGAAGACAGCATATATATATTTTTGTAGGTAGTGAATGCTTTTAAACTAGATATTCCAAAATCTCTAATCTCTCTAAGCTGATGATTTTGCTTAAGTGGGTTGAAGTTGTTGTTAATAACTATATGAAAATGAAAATCAATCACGGAATCTCTAGTTTCTTCTAATCTATTTTCTAATCCTTTCATCAAAGACGTAGCTTCCATATCAGCAAAATCTATGTGTGTAGTTACTCCACCTAAAGCAGCTGATCGCCCTCCCCAGTAGAAGTCATCTATACTGGTTGTACCTCTAGCGTGCAAACTAAAATGAGTATGACTATCTATAATTCCAGGGAAAACATACTTTCCGCTTGCATCTATTACCTCTTCATCCATAAAAGGAGTTAAGTTAGATTCTATTTGTTTTATCTTTTCGTCCAATATTCTAATGTCTTTTTTTTCAGTTTTTGTGGCAGTAACTACGATACCGTTTTTGATTAACACCGTAATCCTTCCTTTTACAAGTATTTTTGTGTATACAACTTAGGTATGCATGCATACATTGCAGCGGCCTTCACCAATTCACTTTTCCATGTTTTTTCGTTGGGAGCATGTGCCTGATCTTCATGGCCAGGACCAAATCCAATACAAGGTATTCCATATCTTCCCATTATGGAAACACCATTGGTGGAAAAAGTCCACTTATCTACCAACGGCTTTTCTTCAAATAAGTTTTGATACGCTTCTTTGAGAGTTTTACAAGCAGGATGATCTTCTGGTAATACCCAAGCTGGGAAATATGCTTGTGTTGGATATATTAATCCCGTGTAGGATGGTTTTTCATAGGTGTAAAGTTCCACATCAGCGTTATGTTTCTCGGATGAAGGTAAATTTTTAATCTCTTTTAAAGCATCGTTCCAACTTTCTCCCCAAGTCAATCTCCTATCTATGGATATAGAACAACCATCTGCAACCGCACATCTAGAAGGAGAAGAGAAGAAAATTTCGGAAACTGTCAAGCTACCTTTTCCTAAAAAATCATCATTTTTTAAACAAGTATGTAGTACTGGTAACTCTTTAACAATATCCGCCATTTTATAAATAGCATTGTCTCCTCTTTCAGGTGCTGAACCGTGGCAACTAACACCATGCGTAGAAACTTTTATTTCCATCCGCCCACGTTGGCCTCTATATATATTACACGAAGTTGGTTCGGTAATAACGACAAATTCGGGTTTGATTTTATCTTCTTCAATTATGTATTGCCAACAAAGTCCATCACAATCTTCTTCTTGAACTGTTCCAGTAATTAGAAGCGTATAATCGTCAAATAAATCTAAATCTTTTATAATCCTAGCTCCGTAAACCATAGAAGCCATTCCACCTTCTTGATCACTAGCTCCTCTCCCAACGATAATTTCATCGTCTTCGTAACCTTTATAAGGATCGTAATTCCATAAATTTATATCTCCAATACCTACTGTATCTATATGAGCATCCATAGCTATTAAGTGTTTTCCGTGGCCAATGTAACCTAAAATGTTCCCCATTGGATCAATATCTATTCTGTCAAAACCAACTTTTTCCATCTCTTCTTTAATTCTTAAAATAACATCTTTTTCATTTCCACTTTCACTTGGAATAGCAATCATGTCCCTAAGAAATCTGGTCATGTCTTTTTTGTATTCCTTGGCTTTTGATAGTATTTGTTGGTAATTCATATATTTTAATGAACCCCCTTTTATCTGATAGTTTTATTGCTTATTGCTGTTTTTTTTATGATAAAAATAAATTTCGTTCAACTATTAAACAAGTTATTAAAAATTATATCTTTCTAATAGTCGAGATAATTCATTTAAATTCGGATCTAAAGACAAAGGAACGCCCGTTGCTTTTTCAGTATTTTTAATATCTTTCAGACCGTTCCCAGTAACAACAACTGCAACACTTTCAGAAGGTTTGATTATGCCGTTTTCAACAGCCTTTTTTATACCAGCCACTCCTGCAACTCCTGCAGGTTCACCAAAAATGCCAGTATTCTTTCCTAAAATTTTTATCATATTTAGTATTTCATCATCTGTTACATTGATCATATCACCATTTGAATCTTTAACTGCTTTAATAGCTTTTATATAATTTCGAGGTTTTCCAACAGCAATGCTATCAGCGATGGTATTTTCGGGAACTGGAACAAGATCTGTATCGCTTTTAAATGCCTGAGTAATTGGCGCACAGCCTTCAGATTGCACCCCTAATAGCCTTGGTAGTTTATCGATGAATCCTATTTGTTTTAAATCATACATACCTTTCCAAGCACCTGCTATTGTGCAGCCATCACCCACGGAGTAAACTAACCAATCAACCATTTCCCAATTTAATTGTTCAGCGATTTCAATTGAAGAAGTTTTTTTACCTTCAACTAAGTAGGGGTTTATCGCAGCGTTTCTGTTATACCAGCCCCACTTATCAATAGCTTGTTGTGATAGATAAAAAGTTTCTTTATAAGAACCTTTTACGGATAAAACTAAAGCTCCAAAAACCAATAGCTGAGTAACTTTTCCAATCGGGGCTCGCGAGGGAACAAAAATAACAGCCTTCATTTCATTTCCCATAGATGCTATGTTCCCCGCCAACGAAGAGGCAGCGTTCCCAGTAGAAGCGCAGGCAACGATGTTCATGCCTGCCTCTTGTGCTTTTACAACGGCTATAGCAGACGCTCTATCTTTCAGTGACCCTGTTGGATTTAAACCATCATCTTTTATGTAAAGAGTTTCTACACCTAGTAGTTTTGCCATAACATTACTTTTATATAGAGGCGTTCCTCCCACTCTCAAGGGGGGCTTAGGGGTGTTAGGATCTATTGGTAAGAGTGGTGAATATCTCCATATAGATGGATCAGGATTTGCTTTTAAATCTTGCTTATTCCAATCTTTTTTTATCTTTTCGTAATCGTATTCAACATCTAAAATACCTTTTTCTCCACATTTTGGGCAAAGATATTGTGTTGGTGAAGCTTCGTATTTTTCCCCACAAGAAATACAAACCAAATTTTTTACATATTTCAGTTTTCTCCCCTCCAATTTAGCCTAATAATCCAGTTTTTTTGTTAAATTCATTTATTAATTGATCGATTTTGTCTGCAATTTCAAAGGCATTACCCCAATATTTTTCATCGTTGTACCATTGCTCGTTCAATTCTTCTAATTCTTTACCCTGCTGTTCTATCCAAGTATAGTATTTTAAATTGTGTATTCTTTTTTTATCATAATAACTCAGTTCCTGAATAAAGTCTGTTTTTACCCCCATTAGATGCTTCTCAAAATCTACAGCAGCCTGCTGTTCAGAATATTTACCTTTTTGTTCTTGTAACTCTTTAAGCCTAGAATCGTATAATTCCATTGAATCAGTGAATACGGTCATCACAACATCTTTATCTGTTAATTCGTAGTATTTGGCAAATTTTATAGCGGAAAGAACATTTGCAATAGAAGAGATTCCCAGTAAAGATAAATTATTTACTATCGACGAAGAGACTCCCTGTTTTCTTAAAAAGTCTTTCCCTTCAGGTTCGTTGAAAAGCCTTATTAAATTCATAGCATCATTGTCATCTATTGCCATAACCATATCGGTATTTTTAACGTTATGAATCCAAGGCACATGTTTATCTCCTATGCCCTCAATTCGATGGGCACCAAATCCGTTGTATAATAAAGTGGGACACTGCAGTGCCTCTGAGACAGCTAATTTACTATTTGGGTACTTAGATTTTAAATATTCTCCTGAACCCAACGTTCCAGAAGATCCTGAAGTGAGGACGGTTCCTGCCAATCTGTCTTTATCCCCCAGGATTTTTTGTAAAACTTCTTCCATAGCGGGACCTGTAACTACATAATGCCACAAACGATTGCCCATTTCATCAAACTGGTTGAAAATAACCACATTGTCGTGAGTAGACTTTAATTCATTACATTTATCGAATATCTCTTTTACGTTACTCTCACTTCCGGGTGTTCCTATTACTTCCCCCGCAACTTTTGATAACCATTCGAATCTTTCTCTACTCATACCTTCAGGCAATATAGCTATGGATTCACATCCTAAAAGCTGGGCGTTATAAGCTCCTCCGCGACAATAATTTCCTGTTGAAGGCCAAACGGCTTTTTGAGTAGTAGGATCAAATTGACCGGTTACAAGCCTTGGTACAAGGCACCCAAAGGTGGCACCAACCTTGTGGGAGCCGGTTGGGAACCATTTACCTACCAATGCCACGATTCGAGCTTTAACGCCCGTTAATTCAGATGGTAACTCAAAGTAATTTACATCACCATATAAACCACCTTTTGGAACTGGTTCGTTTTTCCATGTAATTCTAAATAAGTTGTATGAATTAACATCCCATAAACCTATATTTTTTAGCTGTTGTTTGATTTTATCAGGAATCAAAGCTGGATCTCGCATCTGTGCAAAGGTAGGTATAATAATATTATTCTCTATAGCCCTTTCTACTGCTTTTTCGAGTACCTCTTTGTCCATAGTAAAATCTATCATCTTATTCCTCCTAGGTCTTTTAAATATTTTTTAGATATGTTCTCATACTTGGAATCAAAAAGGCTTCACAGTGATGTACTTTCAAGATCAAAGCCTTTTTTCTTCGTTAAGTTATTATTATACATCTTTTTGACCAAATAATAAAATTTGATTTTCATTGATAAATCAAATTAATCTTTTTTAGTTGTCTATAAAGAACAATAAACGGGAATAATCATGAATAATCAACTTTATTCATAAGTGGCAATAAGTAAACTTAAGCTTTATATCCATTCTTTTCTTTTTTTGGTTCTGGTATCAAGAGGTTTAAAATAAAAGCGGTTAAAAATCCAACAGTAATGTTAGAAGAAAAGACAACAGCCATCCATTCTGGTAATTGGTTCACTATGTCGGGCCTAAATGTAACTCCCAATCCCAAAGCTAAAGAAAAAGCTAATATAAACATTTTTTTATCGCTTAGTCCACCTTTTGTTGCAATTTTCATACCTGCCATCGCTACCATTCCAAAGAGAGCTATAGTAGCACCTCCTAAAACAGGTTTAGGCATAACGCTTACTAAAGCACCAATTTTAGGAAAGACACCTAATAGTATCAAAACAATTGCCACACCGTAGCCAACGACTCGACTAGAAATTTTACTAAATTGAATAACTCCAGTATTTTGACTGAAAGTTGTGTTAGGAAGAGTATTAAAAACAGCTGCTAAAGCACTCCCTACACCGTCCAATAAAACTCCTCTTTTTAATCTTTCATCGTGAATTTTGCCTTCAATTGGTTCGCCACTAACTTCAGCAATAGCTGTCAAATCACCTACTGTTTCAATTGTAGTAATAATATATGCTAAAATCCAAGGAATGATAAGTGCCCAATTAAATGATAGCCCATATTTAAATGGGATAGGGACTGTTACCCATCCAGCTTCTACAATCGGAGCAAAATCCACCATACCCAACGGTATTGCAACCAGATATCCTGCAACTAAACCAATAGCCACCGCCCCAGCTTTTATGATGCCTTTGCCATATATATTTGCAATCACTATGGTTATTAATACGAACAAAGCTATGGCTAAATTTTGCACATTCCCAAAATCAATAGCTCCAACTCCTCCACCAATGTCGGTTATGGCTGTTTCTATCAACCCTAAACCTATTAACATTACAACTGTACCAGAAACTACAGGAGGGAATATCTTGCGAGTTTGAGCTAAAAACCGACTCAAAATCATCTCAACCGGGGACGTAATAAGTGCCATACCTAAGACTAAAGGTAATCCTCCTACGTTTGCAGCGACAATCGCCATAGGAACAAATGTAAAACTTGTCCCTTGTACTGCTAATAGACCGCTACCAAAAGGTCCTAATTGTTTTACTTGAAAAAAAGTAGTTACCCCGGAAATAATCAAAGCCATGCTGACGAAATATCCCGTTTCTAGAGGATCCAAGCCCACTACCCCCGCGATTATCAAAGGTGGAGTAATGATACCAACGAACATAGCTAACATGTGCTGAATACTCAGAACAACCGTTGCATAAAACGGAGGTTTGTCTTCAAGTTTGTATAAAACTTCTGTTCCTTTTTCTTCTTCCGTAGTCTTTTCTGTGCTATCTCCCATTAATAATCACCCCTTTGAAAATGAATAGGATTTTTACTTAAACATTAACTTTAATTATACTTTAGTTTTGCTTTATTCGCAAGTAAAGTTTTTTATAGATTAATGGGTTTAATCGTTTTTACTTCCTGTTATTTTTTTATAATTCCCCATAATCTGATATATTTAACTTAACGTATAAATTATGATATAATCTCAATATAGATTGAGAAGTAATTGTACAGTTTTAAAAATAATTTAATTGTTCGAAAAGGAGGACAGTCGTAATGTTTAACTTTTTTAAAAGAAATAAGTCAGATAATTCAAAAACCTCTAATAACAATGTTTTTTACGATGAAAAAAATGCATTAGTTATATATTTCAAATGTTCAAAATGTGGAGAGAAATTTAGAAGTTATCTTAGAAAAGGCTACGATTTTATTACGGATTACGATACAGGGGAGTACAAAATAAATAAAGAATATATTGGCTCAAAATGTTTTAACAGAATACACCTTTCTGCCACTTTCGATAGGAATTATAAATTAAAAGAATACACCTTAGAAAACGCGGAAATTATAGGTAAAGAAGAATGGGAGGAAAAAAGCTAATGCCTAGAACGAGAGGGGAAAAAGATACTAACGTAAATTTGTTTGAATATCGACCTGTAAGACCTTTTATTCAAATACCAGAAAAGGTACTTATGTATATTTTGCAACTAACCCCGTCGTCTTTTGCAAAGGTATATTTATACTTGTACAACATGAGCTACGGACTTGGATACGATCATACAGTTACCCATACCAGTGTGCGTGAAATAGCTTCAAATTTGAACATTAGCATTGGAAGAACACAAAATGCAATTACTTATTTTAAAAAAATTAAAGCTATAGAAAAAATAGAGTCAAGAGCGGTAATCGGAACAAAATACAAAATAAACGTGCCTGAATATTCTTCGTCTTTTAACAACTGGTACTTCACTGCCCCCAATAAAGTTAGATACATAATGATGAAAGAGAAATTGCTTACTTCCGAGAAGTTGGTTACTTCAAAAATCAAACGGTATAAATCTGTTAAAAAATCTTTGGAAATGGGTTTGTTTGATGATCTTGAAGAGTAGGTAATAAAAATGTATGACAATTTGTTGAGTTTAATCCTTTCTCAAAATAATTCCTTTTTATACGATTACGCTAAAAAAAATAATATTAATAGATTCGTAGGAACAGTTCTCTATTCTAAGAATAATTTAGTTGTAGTTGGAGTTAGAAATTTTCTTTTCCTTCTAGAAAATCAAAGCACTCAAAATTTTCAAACAGGTGTTAGGGTAAATTTAAATTTTCAAGATAAAACACATAATATGGATGCTCCAATTAAGATGAAATATTTGGGGGAGGCATCAAAAGACAGCATAAAATTAAGTTTGAAATTTCCAAACTTTAAAAATATTGATGCCGTTAACCTTAAATCTCCTAACTTCACTGAAACCCAAAATATTAAAGCGTCGGTATGGCTCGCAGAGTTTTCTCGAACTTTAAACGAACAATTAAAAAAATTAAAATTTGATAATTTAGAACCCCACGAGTTTACTTCTTTTAAAAAACTAACCGAAAAAATAGTAAATTCACTTCTAAAATCTTTTAAAGATAACTTAAACTCCGTTTTATCACCTTCTCACTCTGCGGTCAAAATTGTTGATATGATAAGAGCCTATATTTCTAAAAAGGATAATTTAGATTTTTTCTCTAAGAATGAGATAAGATTAATGAAAGAATTATTAACCTTGCAGGAAGAAGATAAGAATAGTTTACTTAATAAATATGAATCCAAAACTTCTATAAAACATAACATAGTGGATAAAACATTAAATTCTTACCTAACTATTAAAAATCTTAGCTTAGAAATAAAAACACCACTGATGTTTTTTTCTATCTTTGGGATGCCTATATTTTTAGCAATTGATAGAGAATATCAAAACAATTCAAAAAATTACCAGCAAGAGGCAATGAACCAAAAGTTGAATTTAATTCTTTTGACTAATAACTTTGGGGTTATAGATGCAAATATACAAAGTTTTGAGAAGGAAATTTATATAAGTTTTGAATTGGAGAATAACTCTGCGTATTTTAAATTGAAAACCCAGTATCTCATAGAAAAATTGGAGGAGAAAAATTATCTAGTGAAAAGGATTGATTTTGTATGATAAAATTAATTTCGTTCAAGTATTATAACAAATATATCTATTAAAAAGCCGGTGAAATAATAAATCACCGGTTTTTTTTAGTTAATTGGATATTTATTACTTTTTAATTGAATAAAAAGCATTCAAGCCTCTATATTGTGCAGTTGAACCAAGCTCGTCTTCGATTCTTAACAATTGATTATATTTCGCTATTCTATCGGTTCTAGAAAGTGAGCCAGTCTTGATAAAACCTGCATTTACAGCTACTACCAAATCGGCAATAAAAGAATCTTCCGTTTCTCCTGAGCGATGAGATACAACGGCGGTCATATTATTTTTATAGGCTAATTCAATGGCGTCTAGAGTCTCGGTTACACTCCCTATTTGATTCAATTTGATCAAAATAGAGTTTGTAGCCTTTAAATCTATACCTTTTTGCAATCTTTTAACATTAGTAACGTATAAGTCATCACCAACTATTTGTACCCTGTCTCCCACTTTTGCGGTGAACTCAGAGTAACCTTCCCAGTCATCTTGATCGAAAGGATCTTCTAATGATTTAATAGGATATTTATCAATCAACGATATATAATACTCGGCTAATTCAGCAGCACTCATTTCTTTTCCATCAACAGAGTATTTCTTTGTTTCTTCATTGTAAAACTCTGAAGCTGCGGCATCCATGGCGATAAAAATTTGTTTACCAGGTTCGTAACCAGCAGCTTGTATGGCTCTAATTATGTATTTTATAGCTTCTTCATTGGAATTTAAATTCGGAGCGAAACCACCTTCATCTCCAACAGAAGTTATGTGCCCTTCTTTTTTCAAAATATTTTTTAAATTGTGGAAGACTTCAGCCCCTGCCCTCAAAGCGTTTTTAAATGAATTAAATCCAGCAGGCATAATCATGAACTCTTGAATATCCAGATTATTATCGGCGTGTTGTCCCCCGTTTATTATATTCATCATTGGTACGGGCAAAACTTTGGCGTTCACGCCTCCTAAATACTTATAAAGAGGTAGTCCCAAGGAGTTAGCTGCAGCTCTTGCCACTGCCATAGAAACAGCTAATATTGCATTAGCGCCAAGATTTTCTTTGTTTTCTGTTCCGTCTAAATCCAGCATCACTTTATCAACATTGACTTGATCAAAGGCATTCAATCCAACAACCTCTTGCTCAATAATGTTGTTTACGTTGTTCACGGCTTTAGTAACACCTTTTCCCATGTAATAATCTTTATTACCATCTCTTAATTCTAAAGCCTCAAATTTACCTGTTGAAGCACCTGAAGGAACAATAGCTGAACCAGTTACACCTGTAGATAAAGTTACCTCTGCTTCAACAGTTGGATTTCCCCTCGAATCCAATACCTCTCTTGCTTTTACTGATACTATTTCATCGTAAAACTTTTCCATCTAAAAAACACCTCCAGAAATTTATTATTTAATATTTCGTTAAACCTCGAATAGAACTCGTGCTTGAAGAAGAATTTGTTAGTGATCGACTTTTGTACCTATATTCTCTCCTTCTACAGCTTTAAGCAAGTTCCCTTCTTTGAAAAAATTGATAATCAATATGGAAAGATTATTTTTTTCACATATTGAAAAAGCCTCCGTGTCCATTACTTTTATTTGCTCTTTAATTGCTTGTTCATACGTTATATTATTGTATTTTTTGGCATCTTCGAATAATTTTGGATCTTTATCGTATATTCCATCAACCTTGGTGGCTT
Source organism: Petrotoga sp. Shatin.DS.tank11.9.2.9.3 (assembly GCF_003665005.1). Classification (NCBI taxonomy): domain Bacteria; kingdom Thermotogati; phylum Thermotogota; class Thermotogae; order Petrotogales; family Petrotogaceae; genus Petrotoga; species Petrotoga sp. Shatin.DS.tank11.9.2.9.3. Next base: position 198,761 of record NZ_JGVT01000001.1, on the reverse strand, counting down.
TAACAAGTATATCTGCATTCATTTCTATCGCTCTCAATGCTGCAGCAGTATCCGTAGTGAACAAAGGGTTGGAAGTTCCGCCACCAAATAACACAATATAACCAGCTTCAAAATATTGTTCAATAAAATCGTATTTAAGTGGCAGTACAGAAGGTAAATTAACAATTGGGGAAACTATAATACTTTTCAAACCATTCTTTTCGAAGAGATTTTTAAGATAGAGTGAATTAATGACGGTGCCCAACATCCCTAATTGATCTGCCATTTGAATTTGGAAATCTTTCAGCTCTTTCCCCCTAAAAATATTGCCAGCTCCTGTAACTATACCCAATTTTATATTTAAACTGTGGATTTTCTTGATCTCGTTCACCAGATATGTTAACATTTGTTCAGAAAATCCTTTTTCACTTTCACCACTCAAAGCTTCCCCACTTAATTTTAATAGTACTCTTTTGTACATAGGGCCTCCTTTTAAATAAGAGCATGCAGCCTTATAGTTGAAAGAAAAAGTATATACTCCATAAATAAAGCAAAAAGGCGGAAGACTCCACCTTTTTATCATTCACCAATTGCAAATCTTGCAAATTTATCCACTGTTATATTTTCTCCTACCTTAGCAATCATAGAATTAATAATGTCTTTGATGCTTTCCCCTTCTCCAAAAACATATTCCTGTTCAAGAAGACAATTTTCACTGTAGAATTTTCCTAATTTATTTTCTACAATTTGTTCTTTAATATTGTCAGGCTTGTTGGAATTTTTTAACTCTTCAAGGTAAATTTCCTTTTCTTTATCGATAATTTCTTGAGGTACATCTTCCCTTGAAATCCACTTTGGATTCATCGAAGCAATTTGTAGTGAAATCTTCTTAGCTAAATCGTGGAAATCATCAGTCCTAGCCACAAAATCTGTTTCACAACCTAATAATAAAAGAACACCTATCTTTTCATTATGATGAATATAAGAGTACACGATACCTTCGTTGGTGACTCTTCCAGCTTTTTTAGCAGCTTTTATGGCACCTTTCTTTCTCAGGATTTCTACGGCTTTATCTATATCTCCATCAGCCTCTTCCAAAGCATTTTTACAATCTAACATTCCTGCCCCCGTTGAAGTTCTAAGATTCTTTATCTTTTCAATTGATACGTCCACTTATAATACCTCCTAATGCTTATTATTAATGTTTAATAAATTTGAGTATTTGAAATCTCAACCGTTGGCTAAAACTAATTTATTTTAACACAATTAATTGAATATTAAAATAAGAAAATTATTGTTTTATTACTATTTTTTTAATAGTTTTTCTTTTAACTTCAATTCGACGAACTTAGAAACCCACTTACTAACATCTCCGTTGTAAGATGCAATTTCTTTTATCATAGATGAAGAAATATAAGAGAAATCAGTATCAGCCATGAGAAAAAAAATTTCTAACTGAGGAAAAAGCATATGATTCGCGTTTGCCATTTGAAGTTCATACTCGTAATCACTGACCGCTCTTAAGCCTCTTATTAAATTATAAATTTTTTTCTCTTTTAGGTAATTTACCAACAGACCGTCAAAAGACTCAACAATAACATTTGGTATATCCTCTAAATCTTTTTTTACCATTTCAATCCTTTCTTGGAGAGAAAACAAATACTTTTTGTTCGGATTATTCACAACAACAACATAAAGATTGTCAAATCTTTCAATCGATCTTTTCACTATATTAACGTGTCCAAAGGTTATTGGATCGAAACTTCCTGGATAAGCTGCGTCCCTAATTCCCATTATCAAACTTCCCCCATTTCTTTAATATTGATTACACCGGAAGCCAAAACAACACCGCTTTCATCATAAATTGTTGCAAATTGACCAGGAGTAACGGCAAATATAGGCTCTTTAAAACTTACTTTTAAAGTATGATCTGCAATTTTTTTAACAACTGCGGGCTTTTCCTCACTTTTTTTGCGAACTCTACAAAAGCCTTCTATTTCTTTGAAATCTACAAAAAAGTTGACATTTTGTACAATTAGTTCTTTAGAATACATTTCTTCAGTAGGAGCAACTATGAGAACATTCTTTTGAGGAAATATTTTATAAACATGCAGTTTTACATTTGCGTTTTTATAGTAGCTTATTCCAGAACGCTGACCAATAGTGTAATTCATGTATCCTGTGTGTGTACCTATTTCGTTTCCTTCTAAATCGTAAACTTTTCCTTCTTCTGTAGTAACTCCATTTTCTTTTAGAAATCTTCTATAATCATTATCAGGAATAAAACACAACTCTTGACTGTCAGGTTTATTTGCCACACTTAAGCCTATTTTGTTGGCTATATCCCTGATTTCAACTTTATACATATTTCCCAATGGAAAGTGCAATTTGGGAAGAGTATTTTTATCTATATAAGATAAAAAATATGATTGATCTTTGTATTGATCAACACCTTTTTTAATAATATAGGTAGAATACTTGTTAGAATACTCTTTTATTAAATAATGACCGCTGGAAACCCAATCTGCGCCATAGCTATGTGCAATTTCTAAAGCCTTCCCAAATTTAAAAAACCTGTTGCATAACATGCAAGGGTTTGGCGTTTTACCTTCTTTATATGTTTTTATGAAATAATCGATTATTTTTTCTTTAAATTCCTTTTTTATATCAACAATCTGAAAATCATCAAGATCTAACTTATCAGCAATTTTTAGTGCATCTTGTGTATCTGAAGGGCTACAACAAACCTTCTTTTTTTCTGGAATCAATGAGAAAACAACATCGCTTACAGTTTTGAAATGAAGCCCTATAACGTGATAATTTTGTTCTTTCAAAAGATAGGCAGCGACAGAGCTATCTACCCCACCACTCATAAGCATTAATACTTTTTTGTTAGACATTTAATTTTTTTAATCTACCTCCTTCATTTTCAGCGATCTTGATCTTGGCAATTTTTCTTCCGTAATCGATTATATCTTGCAAAGTCATTTTACTCAGCTCTAACATAATAGAATTATTAACTCTTTTCCATACAAATTCAACGGCACACTCTATTTCCAACGAACATTCGCCAACAATACAATCAAAAGATTGAAGTGGTTTATCTAAGACTTGAATAATTTCACTCAAACGTAAATCTTTTGGATTTTTAGCCAAAGCATATCCTCCAAATTTACCTCTAACAGATTTAACTATTCCCGCATCACGTAATTCTATAAATATCTTTTCAAGAAAATCTTTTGGTATGTTTTGCCTTTCTGATAATTCGCTGATAGGTACTTTCTCTTTTCCTTCATCTTCGGCTAATACAGCTAATTCAAACAAAGCTCTTAAAGCATAACTGCTTTTAACAGTAAGAGACATATTTAATTCCTCCTTTTAAGATAAACGTTTCCTCAATTAATTATCACCCTTTAGATAAGCTTCTAATAGATTTACTAACTTTATAATTCTTATACATTTGATTTTCTACCAACTACATATATAGTTAGATTCTGTAAACTATTATTAGCTAATCTCACATCGTTTACATATATATCAATTTTATTACCCAATACCTTAGCTCCCGTATCTTGAACCTCAAAATAACCGTTATTGGGAAGATCCGATAATTCAGGTATATAAACTATGGTTCCTAAAGGCAAGACATCAGGATCTGCTGCAATTGTTTTATACGATGTTGGTTTTTCTCCAGACTTTGTTAGCCTAAAAGTTGGAGAATAGACAAGTTTGTCATCCCATTCTGTGTAGTACGTTGCCTGGAATTCTCCAATCATGTCGTAGAAAAGTTTCAATGGGTCTCTAGGTTCACCATTCTTCCACAATTCAACTGTTACAATACTCCCTGCGTTAGCAATTCCTAACGAAGTATTAGAATCAACCCATTTACCTTCATCAACATATGGTGTTTTTATATTCCCTATGACGCTTATAATAGCATTTCCGTGATCGATTTTTATATACCAATTGTTATTTGCTAACTTTCCGGTCTCAATTACCCTACCAGGTAGAACTGGATAAACTTGTTCGGTTTGAACCAAAACTCCTATCCCACTAGAAATTCCTGCAGCATTCCTTTCTCCAAAACGTACAACAATTTTTTCATACTCGGAGAGTGATGTTTTAGAAAATGGCCACCTAATATACTCTTCGATGTTATTTACTGGTATGATTAATTCTTGTCCTACTTTAATATTTGTGGATTGTAAATTGTTGGCTTGCAGAATAATTTGAACACCATTATTTCCTAATTTAAATGCGTTTGAAATACTAATTAGAGTATCCCCTGATTTCACTTGATACCTTACTTCGTTTGAATTCTCAAACAAATAACTTACTTCTGCATCCCCCACAGATCTATAAAGTTGATCGATCTTCAATTCAATATTTTGTATTTGACCCAGATATTTTTCGTTTAATGAATTTGATGGTTGAGTAATAACCTTCTGAAGGTCATATTTTAAATTTTCAACTTCCTTATCTAAAGAAGCAACTGTATTTTCTAAAGATTTAATATTCAGTATATCTTCGCTCTGATTTTGATAATAAAATTTTGAAACGGTCTCTTCAGTTTTATAATCAACTATATTTTCAACATATTTTTCTAAATTGAGTTTATCTACCTCTTGTTGCACAAGTTCTTTTATATTTCCATTTTCCAAAAAGTAAAATTCAGAGTTTTGAAAACTTTTCTCCAAATTATTAACCTTTTCCGTTAGTGAACTCACCGTATCTAAGAGGATTGTTTGGTCATTCTTAGGAATATTATTCACAACATTTTGTAATTCTGAAATCTGAATTTCCAATTGAGATACTCTTTGATCCAAATCAGTGTTTGTAAAATTATTTACCTTTTGTAGAGAGAGATTGTTAATTTGATTCTCTAAGCTTTGAACTCTTTGATCCAAATCTAAAAGTTTATCAATAGATTCAGAGCTTCGCCCTTCGTATAGATAATTTTCCAAGGTTACCACTCTGCTATCGATATTGGTGTACTGATCTTTTAAGCTTTTTGTCATATCAAAAGCATAACTGTTATTCTTTGAAATTTGATAAATTTCGTCAGATAAAGTATTAAATTTTTCTTCCATTTGAGTTAAACGCTCGTTTAAAGTATCCAACTGATTTTGAATTGCCACTAAGTCTTCGCTTGGCAAAGTAATTTCTTGAGAGGCAGGTTGAAAAACCGTACATCCCGATAGAAAAAATACCAAACCTATTAGAAAAATCCCAAAAAATTTCCTCACTTTAGTTCACCCCTTAGAAATTTCGCAGCTTTTAAATACGGATTTGTAGGATTATTATAATTTTTCACCAAATAATCAAACAAATTCGCCGCTTCTTTTCTATTATTTAATCTATAGTTTATATATCCCAGATAGAACAAAGAAAATATATAATCTTCTTCTGAAAATGTTTCATAGTTCTTTTCAATTATCTTTCCACAATAGTAAAGTATTCCTAACTCCTTTTCTTCTTCATTTTGTTCACGATAATACCAAGCGAATTTTATTAAAATTTTTACTACTTCACTGGGTAGTCCCAAAATTGCGTAAATATTGGCTGCTATCATAAGTTGAGTTGCATAAAACTCGTGAGATTTTGAAGAAGAATTATCTATTTCAGGAAGAGATAATTTATTTATCTTACTCAAAAACAACTTAACCTGTTCAATATTTTGAGAATTTAAGTACTCATATATATAATCTTTATCTTTTTCTTGAAAAGTAAAGTTACAATCGGGACAGGTAATCAAAGAATACAGAGATACATTAACATCTCTATATTCAGGTTTTAAATCGAGATCGTAAGAACTTACCTTTATAGATGTAGAGGCCACTTTATCAAAAGAAAATTCTTTTTGACATATTGGGCAGACTGCAAAATCTCTAATAAAATCTTTCATATTACTTCGTCAACCCCTAATAAAGCATTGCAATAAGAAACCGGAGCGAAAATTTGTAAATCGTCTTCTTTTTCTCCAAATCCCACCAATTTTATTGGGATATTGAGTTCATGGTTTATAGCGAAAGCTATTCCCCCTTTGGCGGTTCCATCTAATTTAGTTACGACTATACCCGTTATGTCTATAGCCTCCTTAAAAGCCTTAGCCTGTGAAATCCCGTTTTGACCAGTCGTTCCATCTAGAACTAACAGAGTTTCATGCGGAGCTCCTGGGACTTCTCTTTCAACCACACGCCTTATTTTTTTCAATTCATCCATTAAATTGCTTTTTGTATGTAAACGCCCAGCGGTGTCCACTAACACGACATCTTTGCCTCTTGACTTTGCATGTGTTATTGCGTCATACACAACAGCGGCGGCATCTGAACCTTTTTGGTGAGCTATCACGGTGGTATTTAACCTATTACCCCACTCTTTGAGTTGTTCGATTGCTGCTGCCCTAAATGTGTCTGCAGCAGCTAAAACAACTTCTTTACCTTGTTTAGAATACATCTTTGCTAATTTGGCAGCAGTTGTCGTTTTACCGCTACCGTTTACTCCAACAATGAGTATTACATAGGGTTTTTGTTGAAAATCACTAACTACTTCGTCTTTCTGTAAATTTTCCACTAGAATATCCCTCAATAATAATAGCGGGTCATTGTGAGAGTTATTACTTTTATACCTACTTTTTAACTCTTCCAAAATTTTATGAGAGACGTCAACACCCATATCAGACATTATTAAAATCTCTTCCAATTCTTCCAAAACATCATCGTCGAGAACTTTACCGGAAAAAATAGTTTTGATATTTTTAAATACGGTATTTCTCGCCTTACTTAAACCATTTTTGAACTTTTCAAAAATTCCCATTCATCTACCTCCATTAAATCAATCAAAGGTTTATTTGAATTATTAGCTGTTTTACCTGACTTTTATAATCATAGGTAACTTGCTGATCACAAAGTAGTTTTGTATTGAAACAGTTTCATTCGTTATAAGGTCTGTTCCATATAAATTAAAATCTACTGGTATTTTTCCGTGTCTATCTTCCAAATTCAAAATGGTAATGTATTCCTCCTCTTCTCCATTCCATTTTATCATTACTATACCCTCAGATAACTCGCAAAGAGAGAATTGATTACAAGTAGATTTAATCTCTTTAGTCAATTTAATGATTTTTTTGAAAAAACTTAAAAATTCATAATCACCTTTGTCCCATTTGATTGAATCTTTCTCAAAAAGGTTAGGCAGTTTTTCCATCATTAATTCTTGGCCTGCATATATTAAAGATGCCCCTGGCAAAAGATTATATAAAACAGTCCAATTTTTAATCTTATTTTTTCCCTCTAAAACGGATGCTATTCTAGGATTATCATGATTTTCTAAAAAACGCAACTTAAGAGAATTTTTTGGGAATATAGTTTCCTGCAAAAAAACATGTTCAAAAAAATGCTTCAAATCTTTCTCTCCAGAAAAATAGCTCCTTAGATAATAGAAGCCATCGTAATCGTATGTAAGGTCAAAAGCTTGATATACCTCAGAGTCCGAGTGAACATCGTACCCTTTAGTTCTGAGATCATGAATAAATTTCGGGTCAAGTGTTTCAGCCAACCAGATAATTTCCTTTTTTTGATTCAACAGTTCTCTAGATTTTTTCCAAAACTCTAAAGGCACTAGCGAAGCGACATCACATCTAAAAGCATCTACACCAAGATCAATCCAACCATCTAAAACATTTATTAGATAATCCCATAAATCTAAATTATCATAATCCAAATCGTAAACGTCGTTCCAATCTTCTACCTTTCTAGTTAATTTTCCGTTTTGATCTTTCATAAACCATTCAGGATGTGTTTCAGCTAGCTTCGAATCAATAGCGGTGTGATTGAAAACAATATCGATCATTATTTTTAATCCGTTATCATGTGCTTTGTCTATTAATCTTTTAAAATCCCTCTTATTACCAATTTCTTTCGATATTTCTTCGTAATCTTTTATTGAATAGGGACTCCCATGTGTACCTTTTCTACCAACTTTTCCGATGGGATAAAAAGGCATAAACCAAAGTATATCTGCTCCCAAAGCCTTAATACGTTCAATATCGTTATATATATCGTTGAAGGTTCCAGCATTTCCATAATTTCTAACAAAAACTTCATAAATTATAGAACTTTTTAACCAACTTGGTGAATCTATTGCCACGATTGGACCTCCTCGAAGTGAAATTTTTCTTTGCATCCCGATTATTCTAATAAGTATTATATCATCGATTATATCAAATACCTATCCCTTTTTTTAAAATTTATATTAGAAACCATTAAGTTTAATTTTTTTATTTAGAAAATAAAAATTTTTTTATTAAAAGTTGACAATTTTAAAGTTTTATGTTATAATTTTTTCAAAATAACGAGAAAGACTATCAAAATATCATAAAAAACATAAAAAATAATAATAGGAGGTCCTAATATGCCTAAATACCGCTTATCCAAATGCCCTGTTTGTGGAGGGAAGTTAAATATCGTAAAATATCGATGTGAAGAATGTGGAACTGAAATAACTGGTAACTTTGAATTAGAGGAATTTGCTCAATTAACAAACCAACAATTAAATTTTTTGAAGATTTTTATCAAGGTTAGAGGAAATTTATCGGAATTACAAAAAGAGCTTGGAATCTCTTATCCTACGGCAAAAGCAAGATTAGAAGAAGTCGCCACAGCGATGGGATACGAGTCTGAAAACATTGAAAGTAGAGAAAAAACACTTGAAATTCTTGAAAAAATTGAAAAAGGAGAAATTACCCCTGAAGAAGCAAAAGAATTATTAAAAAAGTACAAAAAATAAAAAGGAGTGATTTTTAATGCAAAAGATTGATTTGAATGTTGTAAAAGTGATAAAAATAAAGGCACGAAACTTTCATGGAAGAATAAAAATTTGCCACGGTGAAACAACATATCTCGAATACGCAGATCAAGACATCAACGTAGAAACTAGCTGGGGATCAGATCGTACAAGTGTATCAATCGATATAGATTATGAAAAAGGTGATTTCTTATCAAAGTTCTTTTCTTTCTCTAGAATGTTCCATGAAGTACCTATTAATTTGTACATAGGAGATCAAGTTAACAATATATCGTTAGACTTATCTTCAGCTGATATAGAAACAGACTTGGATTCTACCAACTTATACAATTTAACGATCAAAACTCGATCAGGAGATGTGGATATTAGAGGATCTAATCAAACTAAAACTTTGAAATCTTTAAGGGTGGATACCGGGTCTGGGGATGTAAGTATCGACTTAAGTAACAGTGAGATGGATGAATTAATTTTAAAAGGAGCTTCGGGAGATTTTGAAATTCACAACCTAAACATATCATATGGTGATTTTAGCATGGCTAGTGGCGATGTTCTAATTCAAAACTCTAAAATTGAAAATCTTAAGTTAAGTATGGCTTCCGGTGATGTCTCAATAAAAAATTCAATCGTGAAAGTAGCAAATTTTAAATCAGCGAGCGGTGATATCTCCGTAGATTCCCTAGATAAAGATTTTTACTGTACCGTAAACACTGCTTCCGGTGACATAGATCTAATAGTTCAAGGAAAAGAGAAAATTTATTTAGAAGCTCCAATACACAGATTTTCATCATCTATAAGATCAAACGTCGATTTAGTTCAAAATAATGATTCTTCTACTATGCCAAAGAAAAGAGTTTTAAAAATTAATGTGCTGACAGGAGATATTAGTATTAGAGGAGTAGAAATTCAGGGGAAAAGCATAGATTGGCAGGAAGAAGAAAAAGGTGAAGATGTTTCGCAAGACGATGAATTCTTAACTATTGAAGAAAAAAAGATTTTGTCCTTATTAAAAGAGAGAAAAATATCACGTTCATTTGCAATAGAACTTTTAAAAGAGTTGGGTTACTCTGAAGAACTTGCAGATAAATTTTTAAAGGACAGGGGGGAGTAATAATGCTAGGAAGAATAATATTAGTCGCATTAGGTATTTTAATTGTTTTATCAGTTATTCTCAACGAATTCTTAGTTAGTTTTAACTTGTTAGAATTCTTTTTTACATTGATTTTTCTTGGATACGGATTAAATTTTTTCAAAAAGAGAAATTTAGGAACTTTAGGAAGTCTAATATTTGGAATAATACTGTTGCTAGACACATTTGATTTGTTCCCCACTTCATTAAATTTTTGGGAACTGGTTTTATTGATGATCGCATCTTATATTATTGCTGCTGGATTTAAAGGGCTGTTCCATATTAGAAAGCCCCACTTAAAGATTAACAAATCGATCATATCTGAAAATCTTCCTCCTAAATTTATAGGTGACACACTTGATTTATCAACAGATGTAGACTGGAGCTCTGTAACTATTGACTCTTCTAAGATAGAGACACCTGTAAAAGTAAAAGCTGTAATTGATAATGATATATATTCTTTTAAACAAGAATATGACTCTTCTAAAGTCAATATTTTGAACAAGTTGAAAGTATCAAACATAAAAGTGCCTGAACGGGCAAAGATAACTGTATATTTAAACGAAAATATTAATTACAATTTTCGTGCAAAATTGAACGTTAGTGTAGCTTTTTTTGATTTAAGACAAATTAAAACACAAGAAGTAAGAATCAAATCAACTGCATCTAAGATCACCTTAATACCTTCTCAAAAAGATAATACAACAGTCGACGTGGAATCTGAAGTTTCAGCGATAAACATAAAATTACCTGGGGATGTCGCTTTAGTATTAAACCATGTTGGGGACTTGAACTTCAAAAATGTTGAGCGAATGTATCAAAGAGAAGATGGAACTTATATTTCTGATAATTTCTCGGAGGCATCTTACACTTGTTATTTGAATATTGCTTCTGAAATTTCCCGTTTAAATATTGAATTTATATAATTAATCTTTATTTCTATACAAATTCATATAAAATTTAAATAAATCGGGTAATTTTTTGAATCGGTGGGGCTCTTCAAACATTCTATACAACCATTCTAATCCAAGTTTTTGAAAGAAAAGAGGAGCCCTTTTTGTTATTCCAGCAAATACGTCAAAGCTACCACCAACCCCCATCATAAGCTTAGCTTGTAACGTTTCATAGTTTCGAAAAATAAAGGATTCCTGTTTTGGAATTCCCATCCCTACAAAAAGAAGATCCGCTTTACTATCGTTAATTTTTCGAACTACCTCTCCTTCAGCATTTGCATCAAAATATCCATGGTGATAACCAACTATATTTACCTTGAATTCTTTCTCAATTACTTGAGATGCTTGTTTAACCACATCCTCTTGTGATCCCAGTAAAAATATTCTATAATTACTTATTTGAGACAATTCTAACAAATACTTCATTGTATCTATACCGGGACACCTTTCCGTCTCAATTCCTTTCTTTTTGAGTAATTTGACAATCCCCACTCCATCGGGAATAGAAAAAGATGCTTTACTAATGGCTTTAGAATAATCGTTACCTTTTAAATATTCCATATACATCAACGCATTTAAAGTAACTATCCAAAGCTTCTCTTTTCCTATTTGTTCTTCGATAAAAGAATAAATATCATTTTGACTGCCATAAATCATTGGAATATCTTTCAAAAGGAACTGTCCAATCAATACTTTCACCTCTAAATACTATTTCGAGTCGAAATATTGTATCACAAATAAATTAGAATTTCCAAAAAAATATTATACAAATAAAAAGTTGAGTTATGAAAAATGTTTACACTATAAAAACAAAAATTGACGTTTAATTAACCAAATTCCCTCTCTTTCATTGTATAATACTTTGAACTTTGATGAAAACTTCTCAAAATTAGGAGGAAGAATCATGGAAAAAACTTTACTTAGTCAAGACAAAAATGTTAAGAAATACCTTATCAAATTTTCTAAAGATGAAATTGAAAAAATAGAAGATCAAATCGTTCGAGAAATTAACCAGCATTACACCTTTGAAGGATTTAGAAAGGGTAAAGTCCCCAAACAGGTTATTAAGTTGCGTTTAGGTCCCGATTTCAATAATATGTTGTTAGAAGAAGCCGAACATGAGCTAGATCACAAAATCAGAGAAGAAGAAAATTTACTCTTCCCAATTATTGTTGAATCAAAAGCTCAAGATGAGGAACACATAGAATTTGAAGTTTTACTTCACACCTATCCTGAAATTACAAAAACAGAATTTGAAAATATAACGGTTAAAATCCCTGAATCTAAAGAAGTGGTTGAAGACTTTGTTCAAAGAAGATTGAATGATTTACTGGAGAGCAACGCAATATTAGATCCAAAAGAAGAACCAATACAATATGGAGATTATGTAAGAATTAATTATGATTTAGTAGACGAAAACGGTGAAATAATCAAGTCCAATGAAGAAGAAGAAATAGTAGTAAGAGAAAATGACGAAAGAGAGCTGGTTAAAAACCTTCTCGGGAAAAAATCCGGGAACGAATTTGAATTAGAAAAAGAAGACCAGGGCAAAAAATTGGTTCAAAAAGTGCGAATCGCACAAGCTTATACAAGAAGACTTCCAGAATTGAACGATAATTTCGCCAAAGAGTTGAATATTGAAGTAGAAACATTGAACGACCTGAAAGAGATGCTGAAAAAAGAAGGAGAAGAAGCTGTTAAAAATTGGCAGGATGAATTTGTGATTAACTATATCTTATCTGAGTTACCCAATTATGTTGATATTGATATATCTGAAGAAAGCATAAATTATTATATTGACTCGACAATAAACGACCTAAAAAGCAAGGATAAATACGAAGAAAACTTAAAAAAATTTGAAAATGATGAAAATAAATTGAGAGAAGAAATCAAAAAGAGTGCTTTAAATTGGATTAAAGAGATGGTTGTCATCGAAAAAATATCTTTAGAAAACAACATAAAAGTAGGAAATGAGGAGTTATCTCAAGAAATTAAGAACTTCTCAACTATGTATGGTTTACCTTTCTCTCGCGCTCAGGAAATAATAAGCTCAAATCCCGAACTATCAAATGAAATCCTGTGGAACAAATTAAGAGAAAAAGTTGCCCAATTCATCAAAGAGAAAGTACAAATAGTTGAAATATCAAAAGAAGAGTTTGAAGGTGAAAATGTAACCCCAAACGAAGAACAAAAAGAAGAAGTCATCACTGATGATGAAGCAAGCGAAGAATAGAATAGACTAGACAAAATAAGAATTATATGATAAAATACACTTGAAGTTGAAGGGGACGTGGTGAAGTTGGTTATCATGCCGGTCTGTCACACCGGTGGCCGCGGGTTCGAGTCCCGTCGTCCCCGCCAATTTGGCAACGTAGCCAAGGGGTCAAAGGCGGCGGTCTGCAAAACCGTTATTCGAGGGTTCAAATCCCTCCGTTGCCTCCATTATAACTAAATTATCCCTGTGTATTACTTCTTCAGGACCAACGTTGTCTTTGAACGTAAGAATTTCATTGGTTTTCTTACCAATTATTTCTTTCAATTCCTTTGATGAATAGTTTACCAAACCCCTTCCGATATTTTCTCCTTTTTTATTGGAGACTATCACCAGATCTCCGATGGAAAAATTTCCTGTTAAACTTACAATTCCTACCGCTAACAAACTTTTTCCTTTTAAAAGTGCCTCGCGAGCTCCATTATCCACAATCAATTCTCCTTTTGGCTTTAAGCTGAACTGAATCCACCTTTTCCTTTTGCTCATCTTTTTATCTTTAGGTAAAAAGGTTGTACCGATGTTGAACTTCGTATTTTCAATATTATCAACAGCTTTTGTGATGATACCCTCTTCGTAAGATGGGAGAATTGTTAAAGGTATTCCTGAAGCATTGGAAATCTTTGCTGCTTTTAATTTTGAACTCATTCCTCCAGTACCAAGTTTGCCACTCTTTCCGTTGGCAAGATTTTCAAGCTCGGGGGTAACTTCTTCAACAATATTAATCAGCGATTTCGGGTTCCCTAAATCTTTTAATAATCCTGGAATATCCGAGAGAATGATCAATAAGTCCGCTTCCAACAAGCTTGCAACTTGAGCAGACAAAACATCATTATCTCCTAATTTAATTTCATCTGTCGTTACTGTATCGTTTTCATTTACAATAGGTACTACATCATTTTCTAAAAGTGCATTCATCGTATTGTATGCATTTAAATAACGCTGACGATTAGAAAAATCGTCAGCCGTTAAAAGTATTTGAGCCACTTTAATATTTTTAACTGCAAAAAGATCACGATATTTAGAGATCAACACACCTTGACCAACTGCTGCACAAGCCTGCTTTTCAGTAACAGAATAAGGTTTATATCGGTAACCTAACTCACTTTTGCCAGCGGCTATAGCTCCTGATGAAACAATAATTATATCTTTTTTTCTTTTAAACTTTAATTCAGTCACTTGCTCGACGATTTTATTAATCTTACCAACATTTATTCCATTCTCATCGGCTATTGAACTACTACCAACCTTTATAACTATCTTATAAATTCTATCTTTCAAAAAAATCACCAACCATTCAATTCAAAAATGAAATAATTTTATTTTTTATAGACTCTATGTTACCTTTTCCACCTAAATCCGGGGTTAAACTATCTATATCTTTAACTGTTGAGGAAATAGCGTTTTCGAGTTTTTTTGCTAACTCGTTCAGCTTTAAATAATCTAACAACATAATGGATGAGCTTAATAAGGCGATCGGGTTTGCTATACCTTTATTAGCTATATCCGGAGCACTCCCATGGACTGCCTCAAAGATAGCAGTATCCTCACCAATATTAGCAGCTGGAGCAAGACCCAATCCTCCTATTAAACCTGCAGCTAAATCGGAAAGGATATCTCCGTACAAATTTGGGGCTACAACTACATCAAATTTTTCAGGATTCAACACCAACTGCATTGACATATTGTCAATGATCTTTTCTTCGTACTCTATTTCAGGATATTCATTTGCTACTTTTCTAATAGCTTCCAAAAATAAGCCATCTGTAATCTTTAGAATGTTAGCCTTATGAACAGCTGTGACTTTCTTTCTTTTATTTTCCTTTGCATAATTAAATGCAAAATATGCGATCTTTTCACTTGCGCTTTTTGTTATAACTCTGACGGCACAAGCTGTATCGTCAATCTTATACTCAATCCCTTTATACAAACATTCGGTATTTTCTCTCACTACAACCAAATCGACATTATTGTACTTAGTATTGAGACCCTCTAAACTTTTAACAGGCCTTAAATTTGCATATAAATTGAACCGTTCTCTTAGTGTAACGTTCACACTTCTAAATCCTTTGCCTATCGGCGTAGTTATAGGACCTTTCAAGGCTACTTTATTTTTCCTAATCGAATCGATCACATAATCTGGCAGTGGAGTTCCATATTTTTCAATTACCTTCTCTCCAGCTTCCACTAAATCCCAACTAATAGGAGCTTTCAAATGTTCAAAAATCTCTTCCACTACAGAGGTTATTTCTGGACCTATTCCATCACCTGGAATCAAAGTAACTGTATACATAAAATCACCTACTATTCCATTAATTCTAAAGTACCATATTTTTTGTAATAATTAACCAAACCCCCACTTTGTAAAATCTTTAGCATCACTTTGGGGAGAGATTTAATCTTCAAAATTTCATCTTTGGTAAGATTCTTAACTACACCTTTTTCTAGATCAACAGTCAATAAATCACCTTCTTCTATATTATCAGTTGGAACTTCAACTAAAGGTAAGCCAATATTTATGGAATTTCTATAAAATATTCGGGCGAAAGATGTTGCTATAACAGCACTTATACCAGCATGTTTTATCACTAAAGGAGCTTGTTCCCTAGAAGAACCACAACCAAAATTTTCTCCTGCAACAATGAAATCACCTTTTTTGATTTCATTATAAAAATTTGGCCTTAGATCCTCCATCAAATGAACAGATAATTCATCCATATCGATGGTATTGAATTTGTATTTTCCAGAAATAATGTAGTCGGTGTTCACATCATCACCAAATTTATGAGAATAACCTTTTAATTCCATTATTTATCCTCCCGTTCTAAAAATTAACTTTCACAAATATTTTCGGGGATCCGCTATTTTTCCCTCAATACAAGAAGCCGCCACTGTGGCAGGTGATCCCAAATAGATGAAAGCTTTGTTGTTTCCCATTCTTCCTTTGAAGTTTCTATTTGCTGTAGAAATTACATTCTCACCATCTGAAGGTACTCCATTGTGTGTACCCACACAAGGCCCACAGCCTGGGGCAACTACCGTAGCTCCAGCTTGAATTAAAGTTTGAATTATTCCCTCATTCATAGCTTTTAATAAAGTATCTTTAGATGTAGGAGCCACAATAAGTCTAACACCCTTATGGATTTTTCTGCCTTTTAAAATATTCGCAGCTATTCTTAGATCTTCAATTCTTCCGTTAGTGCACGTACCTAACAAACCTTGATGTATAGGAATACCTTCAACTTCACTAATTGGACTAACATTATCAACGGCATGGGGTTTGGCAACTTGAGGTTCCAAATCGCTGACATCAAATTTGTATATCTTTTCATAATTTGCACCTTCGTCTGATTCGTAATTTTTAAATGGTTTATCAGTTCTTTCTTTTATCCAATTTTCAGCTTTTTCATCAAGTTTCATCAAACCGACTTTGGCTCCCATTTCCACTGACATATTAGAAATGGTAAATCTTGCCTCAACCGATAAATTATCAATAACTGGGCCCTCAAACTCTACAGCCTTGTAAGTCGCTCCATTGGCGGTCATATTCTTTATAACATACAACGCAACGTCCTTAGAATAAATACCTTTTGAAAGAGAACCTTCTAAAACAATTTTTATACTTTGTGGTACCTTAAACCATAACTTACCACTCGCCATAGCAATAGCCAAATCTGTTGAACCGACACCCGTTGAGAAACAATTAAGGGCCCCATAAGTACACGTGTGAGAATCAGCCCCTATTACGATCTGTCCAGGTAGGGCATGCCCTTTTTCGGGCATTAGTTGATGACATATGCCCTCACCGATATCGTAAAACTTGGTACCGTAATTGCTACTAAAATCTCTCATCAATTTATGTAACGCAGAAACCTTTTCACTTGGACTGGGAGCGTTGTGGTCTATTACAAAGGCTACTTTTTCAGGGTAGGCAACCTTTTTAGCTCCAACATTTTCAAACGTCTTAATAGCTAATGGAGTGGTTCCATCTTGCCCCATCATGAAATCAACATCAACTATGACTATTTCCCCCGCTTCAACATCTCTTCCCAAATGATCACTGAATATCTTTTCAGATATTGTTTTGTAAGTTGACATCCTTTATCTTTTCCTCCCTCATTTCGTTGTAAAGATAGATTAACTCTTTATCGAATAAGCTTCTTTTGAGTTGAACAGATAGGGATCTTACCCTTTTTAAAATCTCTTCTCCTTCTTCAGGAGTTAAATCTATTTCGTATTCTTTGAATTTTGCAATAATTGCGTTCCTCCCGGAATGTTTTCCAATAAGTATTTGTCTTTGTAATCCTACTTCTTCAGGAGTGAAGGATTCATATGTTTTGGAGTCCTTTAATACACCGTCTGTATGAATGCCAGACTCGTGAGCAAAAACATTATGGCCTACGATTGTTTTTGATAAAGGAAGAACTCTTCCTGACGCCTTAGCAACGTATTCACAAACTTCTTTTAGTAAGTGAGTTTTTATTCCCAAATCATTTTTGTAAATGTATTTAAGAGCCATCACCACTTCCTCTAAAGCTGCATTACCTGCTCTTTCTCCTAACCCATTTACCGTAACACCTGCGTACTTAGCACCCGCTCTTATTCCTGCCAATGTATTAGCTGTAGCTAAGCCAAAATCGTTGTGAGTATGCATTTCAACATTTATACCAACTTCGTCTATTATTCTTCTGATATGTTCGTAGATGGAAAATGGTTCCATCATGCCAACGGTGTCACAGTATCTTAACCTATCCGCTCCTGCCTCTTTAGCCTCTTTGGCAAACTTTATAAGAAAATCCATATCAGTTCTAGAGGCATCTTCAGCGTTTACAGACACGTACAAATTGTGTTTTTTGGCAAATTTTGTGGCATCTACCATGCTTTTTAATACCCAATCCCTATCTTTCTTTAATTTATGTTTGATGTGAATATCTGAAGTGGAAATAGAAATGGCAACAGCATCAACCCCACAATCAATAGATTCTTCAACATCCTTTATAACTGCTCTATTCCAGCCCATAATTGATACACCTAAGTCTAATTTACTTATCTTTTTTATGGCTTCCTTTTCATCTCCACCCATCGTGGGAATCCCGGCTTCGATCTGATAAACCCCTAACTCTGCTAACATCTTCGCTATTTGGACCTTTTCTTCATTGGCAAATACTACCCCGGCAGTTTGCTCGCCATCTCTTAAAGTTGTATCAACTATATACACGTTACTCACGTTCTTTTGTACGTTCTTCATTCCATTAGATTTAGAAGAATCGTACCCTCCCTCCTTTCAATTTTT
This sequence comes from Petrotoga sp. Shatin.DS.tank11.9.2.9.3, assembly GCF_003665005.1. Classification (NCBI taxonomy): domain Bacteria; kingdom Thermotogati; phylum Thermotogota; class Thermotogae; order Petrotogales; family Petrotogaceae; genus Petrotoga; species Petrotoga sp. Shatin.DS.tank11.9.2.9.3. The sequence goes on along the minus strand of NZ_JGVT01000001.1, from coordinate 180,336 downwards.
GTTTCTATTGTAACTCTAGACTTACATCAAGGTCCTTAAATTTTTCTTAATTATACATTAATTTCAAAAAAATATCAAGCTCATGGAAAAATTCTTATTATATCAAGTCCTTTATTCTCGGGTAGTCCAAACATTAAATTCATATTTTGTACCGCCTGACCACTGGCACCTTTCATTAAATTGTCAATCACGGACATGATTATTAAAGTATTTGTATGTTCGTCCGTTTCAAAACCTATTTGACAGAAATTAGAGCCAGCAACACTTTTAGTAGATGGATATTTTCCAGGTTTAAGAATTTTTATAAAATAATCGTTCTTATAAAATTCTTGGTAAAGATCGTAGACTTCTTTTAGGGTTATATCTGATTTCAAATTACAATAAATCGTACTTAAAATTCCTCTTGTCATAGGAACAAGATGTGGGGTGAAAACAATTTTTACCTCTTCTTGCATTATCTTTGATAACTCCTGCTCTATTTCTGGAATATGTCTATGTTTAGCGACGTTATACGGTTTAGTATTTTCATTACATTCTGAATATAAGTTACTAAATTTAGGTTCATGACCTGCACCCGATACCCCAGATTTACTGTCAATAATTATGTTTTTATCAGTCACAACTCTATTTTTTAAAACAGGGGCAAGTGCCAAAATCACACTAGTTGGATAACAACCAGGATTTCCGATAATTTGAGCGTTTTTTATCTTTTCCCTATATAACTCTGTTAATCCATAGGCTTTATTGTATTTATCATATTCTATTTTTTCTATGTCATCGTTTGAACCATACCATTTTTTGAACACATTAAAGTCATCAAAACGAAACGCTGAACCTAGATCTATCAATCTCTTACCTGCATCCACTACCATCTTACCGATTTCGAAAGTTAGTTCGTGAGGTAAAGTTGAAAATATGATATCGCAAGTAGCAACAGCTTTTTTGAAATTATCACCCTCTAATATCAGATCACAAAATCCGTCGAGTCCTGGATAAACTTCCGAAATTAATTGGGATTCAAAGTGTTTTGATGACAGATAAGTTATCTTAGCATTTGGGTGTTTAGAAAGAATTCTGATTAATTCAATACCTGTGTATCCTGTTGCACCAAGTATACCTACATTCATACATTTTCCTCCCATCTTGCTGCCCCAATTGTTTTACGGCTTTTTAGAATATTTTTTATGTCTAAAACTTCATATACATCCTCATCTATCGACTGACAAAAATTTCTAAATTCCGAAATATTCAGTTCTTCTAATGAAACTTTTTTTGTTATAGCGTACGCAACTAATTTTCCAACTATATCGTGAGCGGTTCTAAAAGGAATCCCTTTTTTGACCAAATAATCTGCCAAATCCGTTGCATTGAGATAACCAAATTTTACAGCCTCTTCCATTTTTTCTTCGTTCACACGCATCGTTTTCAACATACCTATAAATACCTTTAAACAAACTTTTAATGTATCAACTGTATCAAACAGTGGTTCTTTATCTTCTTGCATATCTTTGTTATACGCAAGGGGTAAACCTTTCATAGTTGTTAAAAGGCTAAGCAAATTTCCATATACCCTACCCGTTTTACCCCTGATTAATTCAGCAGAGTCTGGATTTTTCTTTTGTGGCATTATACTACTTCCAGTCGAATATTCATCGCTCAGTTCAACAAAATTGAACTCTTGGCTAGACCAAAGTACTATCTCCTCAGAAAATCTACTCAAATGCATCATTATCAAAGAAGCTATTGATAAAAATTCAACGATGAAATCCCTATCGCTTACTCCGTCAATACTGTTTAGTGAAACCTCTTTAAAGTCTAACAATGAAGCCACATACATTCTATCTATATCGTATGATGTTCCAGCTAAAGCTCCTGAACCTAAAACCAAAACATTCACTCTTTTTAAAGAATCTTTCAACCGTTCTATATCCCTTTTAAACATCTCCACGTAAGCCAACAAATGATGAGAAAATGTGATAGGTTGAGCTCTTTGCATATGTGTGTAACCGGGCATAATTTTGTTTTTATATTTTTTTGAAAGTTCCACTAAAACGACATTCAATTGTTCTAATAAATCTATAATTTTGAATATTTCATTTCGTAAGTACATCCTTTCATCTGTTGCTATTTGATCGTTCCTACTTCTTGCTGTATGAATCTTTTTGCCCACATCCCCTATCTTTTCAACCAACATTTGCTCTACCAATGTGTGCACATCTTCTACCTTTGGAATCTCTTCAAATTTTTCTTCTTTTATTTCTCTTAACGCCCTTTCAATTTGTTCAAACTCTTCTTCAGAAATAATTTTTGCCTTTTTCAACCCTTCCGCATGGGCTAATGACGCTTCTATATCGTAGGGCAATAATCTGATATCAACATTTATTGACGAATTAAATATTTCCATGTCTTCTGCAATTTTTTCTTTAAACCGACCTCCCCATAATTTCATTGTTCTCCTCCTACAGTCGTTTTGTCGTATTTTTGATTTTCAACAAAATGCTTCATCTGATAAGCTCTCATCTTCAAAGGTAGTCCAAACAAGTTTATAAAACCTTCTGCATCCTTTTGGTCATAAATCTTATCTTCTCCAAATGTAGCTAACTCTTCGTTGTATAAAGAATATGGTGAACTTAATCCTGCAGTTATAATATTTCCCTTGTAAAGTTTCAATTTCACAACACCGGTAACCACCTTCTGTGTTTCATCTACAAAAGCATCTAAACTCTCCTTCAACTGAGAGAACCACAATCCATTATAAACAAGATCCGCATACTTTTGTGCCACTAAATCTTTGAATCTTGACGTTTCTTTGTCAAGTACCAAGCTTTCCAGTTCTTTGTGTGCAGTATATAGTAATGTTCCACCTGGAGTTTCATACACACCTCTTGATTTCATTCCAACTAATCGATTTTCTACGATATCTGCAATCCCCACACCATTTATTGATGCAATTTCATTGGCTTTCTTTATCAACTCTACGGGAGAAAGGTCTTCTTCGTTTATCTTCACTGGAATCCCTTTTTCAAATTCTATGGTTACATATTCAGCAACATCGGGTGCTTTTTCGGGTGGAGTAACCATATCGAATAACTCAGCTTTAGGTTCATTCCAAGGATCCTCTAAATCTCCGCCTTCATGGCTTATATGCCATATATTTTTATCTACACTGTATATTTTTTCTTTGGTTATAGATATTGGAATTCCCTTCTTTTGGGCATAGGCAATTTCTTCCTCCCTAGACTTAATTTCCCATATTCTCCAAGGAGCAATAATTTTTATAGAAGGATCTAATGCCTTAATAGATACTTCAAATCTTACTTGATCGTTACCTTTACCCGTACAACCATGAGCAATAACATTTGCACCTTCTTTTTGGGCAATCTCAACTAGTTTTTTTGCCATTAGAGGTCTTGCAAAGGATGTTCCCAAAAAGTATTTACCCTCGTAGATTGCTCCAGCTTTTAAGGTGGGAAAAATATAATCGGTTACAAATTCTTCCACAACATCTTCTACGTAAACCTTACTTGCACCACTTGAAAGAGCTTTTTTCTCGATAACATGAGTTTCTTCTCCTTGACCTACATCAATACATACTGCAATAATTTCACAATCATACTTTTCTTTTAACCATGGTATGATTACAGATGTATCTAACCCTCCTGAATATGCCAATACTACCTTTTCCCCGGTTTTCATAAATAAATCACCTCTTTTTGATATTTGAAAATTTTTTAGTAGATTATGATAATAATCTACATATTCGTTCAAGGACTGTACATTATTTTTCTCAATTTTGCAATTCTTTGTTGCTTCAATTGATTTTTGAGCTGTTTCCAATGCTGTAAATAGAGGAATGCCGTTTTCTAAAGACGTTCTTCTTAATTTGAATCCAAAGTTGGATACGTTTTTACCTTTTGTAGGTAAATTAATAACCATTGAAAAATAACCTTTCTTTACTAACTCTAATGATTTTTGGTGATCTATCTCTTTTATTGTAATATCCATCAATTTGAAGGCTTCTGCTGTCCCAGTAGTTCCCCACAATTCGTATCCACAGCTTTGAAGATATTTAACAAAACTTTTACTTCCACTCACTTCTTTTTCTGGAAATGATAATAGTACATTACCAGTAGAAGGAACATCCAAATGAGCACTTTTAAAAGCCTTATACATCGCATTATGATAGTCGAAATCGATGCCAAGAGTTTCCCCTGTAGATTTCATCTCTGCACCTAAGGCAACTTCAACACCTGGCAATTTTTCTAATGAAAATATTGGCGCTTTAACCACCGTATATGGGATTTTTAGATAAAAAGGTTCATAATACCCAAGTTCTTTCAAGTTATTACCTAATGCAATTTCAACTGAGAGTTTTATCATTGGAATTCCTGTTACTTTACTGATTATTGGAACCGTTCTTGAAGCCCTAGGATTCACTTCAATAACGTAAACTTTTCCCTCTTTCACGATAAATTGAATGTTTATTAAACCCTTAACTTTCACCGCTTTGGATATTTTTTCAACGTATCTCACGATTTCTTTCTCTTCTAATTCTGACAAGCTTTTGGCAGGAAATACAGCAAAACTATCACCTGAATGAATTCCCGCTTTTTCAATATGTTCCATAATTCCAGGAATTAATACATTTTCTCCATCAGAGACGGCATCAACTTCAGCTTCTATCCCTTCTATATATTCATCTATTAGAACTGGTCTATTGGGTGATAAGTCTAAAGCATGTGATAAGTACTCGAATAATTCATCTTCGGAATTAACCTTTTCAATAGATTGTCCTCCTATCACATAAGAGGGTCTAACTAAAAGAGGAAACCCTAAACGCTTAGCAATTTCTCTAGCTTCATCAAATGAAGTAACGTACCCACCACGAGGATGGTTGATCCCTAACTTTTTCAACAACAGCGAAAATCGTTTTCTATCTTCACACAAGTCAATATCCTCATATGATGTTCCCAAGATCTTGATTCCATGTCTTTCAAGTTCTTCGCTTAGATTTAAAGCTGTTTGCCCTCCAAACATGACCATTGTTCCCATTGGATCTTCTTTTTCTATGATATTCAAAATATCTTCTTGAGTAAGGGGTTCGAAGTACAATCTATCACCTGTATCAAAATCTGTACTGACGGTTTCAGGATTGTTGTTTATGATGATTGATTTGATACCTTTTTCTTTTAATGCCCATAGAGCTTTAACTGTACAATAATCAAACTCCACCCCTTGTCCGATCCTTATCGGTCCTCCACCTATAACTATGACTTTTTTTATGTCCTTGTGAACCTCTATTTCGTCCTCTTCACCATAAGTTGAGTACAGGTATTGTGTTACTGAATCAAACTCTGCTGCGCATGTGTCTACCATTTTGTATGACGGAGTAATAGCATAGGTTTTTCTCAATTCTCTAACTTCATCTTCTGGTAAACCTTTTAATTCAGATATTTCTTGATCTGAAAAGCCAAGACCCTTTGCTTTAAGTAAAAGGTCGTAATTCAATTGGGAGAATCTAATAGTATTTTCAAAATCGACGATGTTTTTTATTTTTTCTAAAAACCAGTTATCTATATAAGTGAATTTATGAATATCAAAAACCTTATAACCTCTTCTCAGCGCTTCAGCAATATGAAAAAATCTTTTTTCGTTTGGAATTTGTAAATGTTCTACTAATTCTTCATCGCTCTCTTTTTGAACCTCTTTAATTCTCAAGCCCTTAATTTTCATATCAAGTGAGCGTACTGCCTTTAATAAAGAACTTTCAAAGGTACGCCCAAGTGCCATCGTTTCACCAGTAGATTTCATTTGAGTACCTATCTTTCTATCAGCTTGATAAAACTTATCAAAAGGCCAGCGGGGAATCTTTGTTACAACATAATCTAAAGATGGTTCAAAAAAAGCTGTTGTTTTTCCAGTAACAGGATTTTTTATCTCATCCAAAGAAAATCCTAACGCGATTTTTGTAGCAATTTTTGCTATGGGATACCCTGTTGCTTTGGACGCTAAGGCACTGGATCTACTCAAACGAGGATTCACTTCAATAACTCGATATTCTTCGTTATAAGGATTGAGGGCAAACTGAATATTGCAAGCACCTTCTATCTTTAAAGCTTTTATTATCTTAATGGATGAGTCCCTTAACATTTGATGTTCTTGATCTGTCAACGTTTGAGAAGGTGCAACAACTATACTATCTCCGGTGTGGATTCCTACAGGATCAAAATTTTCCATATTACATACGGTGATGCAATTATCAAAAGAATCTCTAACTAACTCGTATTCGATCTCTTTCCAACCCAATAACGATCTTTCTATTAAGACTTCTTTCATCATACTCTTTTTCAGTCCATTCTCCACAAATTCTATTAACTCCTCTTCGTTGTAAGCAAATCCACCACCTGTTCCTCCTAAAGTGTATGCTGGGCGTATTATCAAAGGATACCCAACTTTGTTAGCAAAGTTTATGGCTTCAGATACTGTCGATACAGTGAGGCTTTCAGCGATAGGTTCTTCAATTTCTTGCATTTTTCTTTTAAATAATTCTCTACTTTCTGCTATTTTTATGGATTCAACCGATGTTCCCAATTCTTGAATATCGTATTTATCGATAATTCCACTATCCTTTAATTGGATAATTAGATTTAAGGCGGTTTGTCCTCCCAGTGTTCCTAAAACCCCATCGGGTTTTTCTTTTTCTATAATGGAAATTAAAGTATCCATTTCAAGGTTTTCCATATAAACTACATCTGCTATTTCTGTATCAGTCATAATAGTTGCAGGATTGTTGTTTACTAATATTACTTTACATCCTTCTTCTTTTAAAGATTTACAAGCTTGGGTCCCTGAATAATCAAATTCTGCAGCTTGACCTATTATTATTGGTCCAGAACCTATAACTAAAACACTTTTTATCTCACGTTTTTTTGACATTGTTGACCTCCCCGGAAGTATGTTCTTAGTTTCTATTGATCAAATCTTTGATTTTTCTAAAAATAAAAGTTGTATCGTGAACCCCAGGCCCACCTTCTGGATGAAATTGGACAGTAAAAATGGGATACTTTTTATGCATAATTCCCTCGATACTTTGATCATTCAAATTGATGTAGGTGATTATTACATCTTTGTTTTTCACTGAATCTTTTTCAACCGTGTAACCGTGGTTTTGAGAAGTGATATAACATTTATTGTTCAACAAATTCTTCACAGGATGGTTGGTACCTCTATGACCAAATTTCATTTTTACAGTGTTAAAACCTAACGCCAAAGAGATTATTTGATGACCCAAACAAATTCCAAAAAGTGGTTTTTCACCTATAAACTCTTTAGCTAAAAGTATTGCTTCTTTTGCCTTTTTTGGATCACCTGGACCGTTGGAGAATAATACTAAATCGGGTTGAACCTTTACTACATCATTTTTAGTACTGTTATATGGAAAAACATAAATATCGTATCCTTCAGATTTAAGCTGGTTCACTATATTTTTCTTAACTCCTAAATCTATCAATGCTACTTTTGGACCGTTCCCTGGAAGTCTATAAATTTCCTTTGTTGAAACACTATCAAGTAAGTTCTGAATGGAAGTTGGAACTTCAAAATCCTTCTCAGTGGTTATCACACCATTCATACTACCTTCTATTCTTAACTTTTTCGTAAGGGCCCTTGTATCTACTTTACTTAAAATAGGTACTTCATGTTGGTCTAAATAATCTAAAAGTGAATACTGAGATGTGTGATGAGAGGGAAATTGACAGTAATCTTTAACTATCAAACCTTTGATGGTGGATCTTTTTGACTGTAAATTCTCTAAATTTACACCATAATTTCCTATCAATGGATAGGTCATTACCAGTATTTCTCCTGCATAAGACGGATCCGTTATTGATTCCTCGTATCCAGTCATAGACGTGTTAAATACAACTTCGCCTTGTCCAAAATCTTTTTTACTTATAATTTCTCCTTCAAAAATGGTAGAATCGTTTAACTTTATAAATCCTTTCATCTTAATACCCCTTTTCTACAAAAACTTCTTCGAGAATATTCATACCCTTGGCTATCTCCTCTTTTGTGATTATAAGAGGAGGGACGAATCTTAAAACATTGTGGTTTAAAAGATTTATCAAAAGTCCTTTTTCCATAGCTTTTTTTACTATATCACTGCCATCTTCTATGTCTAACTTGACTCCGATCATCAAACCTTTTCCCTTAACTTTGTCAATTATTGAATGTTTTTCCTTCATTGCTAATAATTGATTTTTGAAAAATTCACCATTTTCTTTCACCATATTCAGAAAAGATTCTTGTGCAACGTTTTTCATCACAGCCATGCCAACTGCACAGGCTAACGGGTTCCCACCAAATGTTGATCCATGATCCCCCGGTGTAAATACGTCAGCTTTTTCATTCACAACAAGCACACCGATAGGGAAACCACCACCTAAGGCTTTTGCAAGGGTCATCACATCGGGTACCACTCCAGAATGTTCATAGGCAAAAAGTTTTCCAGTTCTTCCTATCCCTGTTTGGACTTCGTCAAAAATCAAAAGAAGGTCGTTCTCATCACAAAGTTTTCTAACTTGTTGAAGATATTCATTTTTTGCTTCGTTTATTCCCCCTTCACCTTGGATAACCTCCAACATTACAGCACATGTATTTTTATCAACAGCCGACTTTAGTGAATTTATATCGTTGTACTCTACGCTTTCAAATCCTTCCAATAGAGGTTCGAAGTTCTTGTGATATTTTGGCTGGGCTGTTGCCGTCAATGCACCGTAGGTTCTTCCATGAAATGAGTTCTTTGCCGTGATAATTTTGTATCTTCGCCCATTGTATTTAGTGTTTCCATATTTTCTTGCTAACTTAATCGCAGCTTCGTTCGCTTCTGTTCCACTGTTGCAAAAAAAGGCACTTTTCCCAAAAGATTTTTCACAAATCATCTTGGCTAACTGTACTTGATTACCATTCCAATAGAGGTTAGAAACATGAACTAATTTGTCAACTTGAGATTTCACTGCTTCTACAATTACGGGGTGAGAATGGCCCAAAACATTGACAGCGATCCCAGCAACAAAATCTAAGTATTCTTTACCGTTTTCATCCCACACCTTTGTACCTTTCCCTTGTACCAAAGTTATTGGAAATCTTGAGTAAGTATTCATTACATACTTTTTATCTTCAGAGATTATCATTATCGTATACCTCCTTCGCTATCATTGTTCCCACACCTTTGTCTGTGTAGATTTCTAAAAGTAAGGCATGGGGAATTCTTCCATCTATTATATGTGCCCTTTTTACTCCATCTTCTAAGGCTTGGATACAACATTTTAACTTAGGAATCATACCGCCAGTGATAAATTGAGAATTCAATAAGTCTTTTGCTTCTCGATATGACAGTCTTGAAATCACACTTTCTTCATCTTCTTTGTTTTTTAAAACGCCTTCCACATCAGTCAATAAAACAAATTTATCCGCGTTCAAAGAGGAAGCAATCTTACCTGCCGCTATGTCGGCATTAACGTTATAAGTTTTCCAATCTCTTCCAATTGCACAAGGTGCGATGACAGGGATATAATCTTTTTCAATTAAATTCAAAATTACTTCCCTATTTACATTCACTACCTTACCAACGTAACCCAAATCCCCTTGGGACAAATCTTTTTCTGCCAACAATAAATTTGCATCTTTCCCACTTAATCCAACAGCCTTTCCCCCAGTTTTATTTATCAACGATGTAATCTCTTTATTTATCTTACCTACCAACACCATCTCAACCACTTCCATAACCTTTTCATCAGTTACCCTTAATCCATTTACAAATTTTGTTTCTATATTCAAATTTGCAAGCATTTTATTGATATCGGGTCCCCCACCATGAACGATAACAGGATTCAACCCAACATATTTCATAAGTACGATATCTTCTGCGACCATCGATTTAATTTGTGGATCTTTCATAGCGTTACCACCAAACTTAATAACAGCTATACTTCCCGCAAATTTTTTTATGTAGGGTAATGCTTCAGCCAAAACTTCTGCTTTAGATATCTCATCAGAGAACTTTTCAACTTTTATCATGTTCTGTACCCTCCATTTATTTCTACATATTTGGAAGTAAGATCACAGCCCCAAGACATGGCACTCTCTTCACCATCTTTTAAATCTACAATAATTTTTAATTCTTTCTTACCTAGAATTTCTTTTGCTTTAACTTCGTTAAAATCTATAAAATGACCATCTTGACAAAGTTGAATCTTTCCTGCAGAACTTTGAAACCAGACATCTATCTTATCAGGATCAAAGTCTGCCCCTGAATAACCAGCGGCTGCTAATACCCTTCCCCAATTAGCATCCTCTCCATGAATTGCTGTTTTGACTAAATTAGACTTGGCTATGGACCTTGAGATCAATTTAGCATCTTCTTTCCTCTTGGCATTTTTTACTTCCACCTCGAAAAATTTAGTAGCTCCTTCCCCATCCATAACGATTTTTTTAGCTAAATTTTCAACTACTTCATAAAGGGCTTTTTGAAATAAATTGTATTCAGAAGAATCTTCTGTAATTTCTTCATTTTTTGCTTGCTTATTTGCCAGAATAAGCACCGTATCGTTGGTACTTGTGTCACCATCAACCGTTATTAAATTAAAAGAATTATCTACAGAGTGCTTTAAGGCCTTATTCAAAGCAGATTTAGAAATGATTGCATCTGTCATGAGGAAAGATAACATTGTAGCCATATTGGGATGAATCATACCTGAACCTTTGGCAACCCCGGTTATTGTGATCTTTTTACCACCAATCACAACTTGGGTGGAATAAATTTTTGGGAAGGTATCTGTAGTCATTATCGCCTGTGCGAAACTTAAAAGATCATCATTTGCTAAATCAATATTTTTTTCAAATGATTCTATGCCGTTTAAAATTTTTTCGATTGGCAATGGAACGCCTATAACACCTGTTGAACTTACAAACACATCTTCTGACTTTAAATTTAAGATCTGAGCGGTTTTTTCTGCCATACTTATTGCATCTGAATATCCTTTTACACCGGTGCAAGCATTTGCGTTACCACTGTTCACAATAACAGCTTGTATTTCATTATTCTTAATATTCTCCATACTCAAAAGAACCGGAGCTGCTTTAACTTTGTTCGTTGTGAAAACAGCTGATGCATTAGCCTTTTTTTCTGAGTATATCAATCCTAAATCTTTTTTGGACTTCTTGATTCCACAATGAATTCCCCAGACTTTAAAACCCAAAGGTAAAACAATATCTTCTTGCATAAATTCTGTACTTTCCATAAACTAACCTCCCTCTATTTTTTGACTCACTGACTTTAGAAATTCTAAAAAAAAACGGCCACATCTTAAAAGATGTAGCCGCATGGATTAAAACTAAATTAGGAGAATAACTATCTCCAACCTCATAAGCACCCATTACCGGTGCTTATGATCCACCGGCTACATGGGCGCCTCCTATCGTTATTTAAATTCATTTGATTATAATAAATGAAATTTTTTTCACAATTAGTCATAAATTCAAAAAACTCCTTCCGTTAAATTTTAGGGATTATAACATAAAAAAATTGAGTTGTCAAATTTATATCAAATTTTTTTCTTCGCCAGGTTGTATTTCGCCATTCAAGAGTTTTTTCTTTATTTCTTCCAATTTTGTTTTAATTTGAACGCCTTCATAGCCTTTCTTTAATAAATCTTTCCCCGTGATGGAGAGTTTTAGTTTCTCAATTTTTCTTAAATATTCATAGTATTTTGCTAATAATTCTTCTGGAAGTTTTACAGCTAAAAAAATTAATTGTTCATTTTGAAAACCGTAGGTTTTTTCATAGAAATAAGACAATTTTGAGGTTTTTTCTTTGTCATTTAAATCTATAGAAATTTCATTAAATACGTTTTTTACTTGCATTAAATTCTTAATAAAATCTTTCGGTAGTCCATATCTTTCAGTAATTTTCTTTAGAGATTCTTCTGGAGTGTATTGCAGTAGAACGCATAATACTATGTGGAATAGTCTGACTTTATTCAAATAATTTGGTAAGTTTGCCTTAAAGTATTCCCTAACATCAAAAAGTTTTTCTAAATCTTTTTCTAGTGTAGGAGAGTAGTAAGTTTTTTCGAACAAGTGAAGAATAATTTTCAGTTTACCCATTCTTTTTATTGCTTTCATAGGTTGGGGCTCTTCTAGTATTTTTTCTAATTCCTCTCTTATCCTCATTCCAGTGACTTTTTCTAAATATCCATTTTCTACAGCTTCTTCTAATTTTGTTAAGGTGTTAGGCTCAATTTCAAAACCAAATCTTTGTTCAAACCTTATAGCTCTCAATATTCTAGTAGGATCTTCGATAAAAGAGAGGGGATAAAGTATTCTTATCTTGCCTTCTTCAAGATCTTTTTTACAATTAAAAAAATCCATCAGTATTCCAAAGGAACCCGAATTAATTTTTATGGCCATGGCGTTTATAGAGAAATCCCTTCTATATAAATCTTTTTTAATAGTTGATAATTCAACCTTGGGAAGTTCTCCTGCTTCTTCGTAATATTCTGTTCGGGCAGTTGCAATATCAATCCTTATTATCTTATTTTCCCCATTTCTATAAAAAATTGAGCAGGTGTGAAATTTGGGGTGTTCAACATATTTTGCCCTTAATTGTTTAGCAACGTATCTTCCAAATAATAAGCCATCTCCTTCTACTACCACATCTAAGTCGTAAGGTATGGCCTTTTTCGAACCGTTTGATTTTGAGCGAATCGCTAACAAAAGATCCCTGACAAATCCTCCTACTATATAGACGTTTAACCCTAGCTCATTGCCATACAAGCCAATAAGTTTTAGAAGATTAAGAATAGATATCGGTAGAATTTTTTCCATTTCTTCTTTTAGATTTTGCGATTTATACTTTTCTTCTAATATTGGGCTAAGTGAAAAATTAAAAACCCCGTTAGTAGCCCTTAAAAGATCAGTTCTAGTTATTATGCCAACAAGTATTCCATCTTTTAAAACGGGAATCCTTCCAATGTCTGCTTCTGCCATGATCCTTCTTACTTGAGTCAACGAAGTTTCTACATCAACAACCTTTAAGTTAGTGCTCATTATAGCTTTAACAGGGGCATTTTTTAAACCATGTTTCATTGCTTTTTCTATGTCTTTTTTAGTTACAATACCCACTAATTTATCGTCAGATATTACAGGAAGGCCTGAATGCCCTGTTTGAAACATCAATTCATGAGCTATTTCCACTGTTTCAAATGATAATATGGTTCTGACGGGAGATGACATAATATGCTTTGCTTTTAAAACTGGGACAAAAGAAGATTTTAACTCTTTTTTAATCTTGTTAATGACCTCTTGTATCCCAAGAGCTTTTGTTTTGGCTGAACCAGCTTTTTTATGACCTCCACCGCCAAATTCAGATAGTATTTTATTTAAGTCTATTTCTTCAATCCTTGATCTTGCAACTATATGAATGCTTTTACCCATTTTTACAACAACAAACAAAACATCTGGAGTTAGAGTCTCAAACAATTTGTGGGTTATAACGTTTAACCCACCTATAAATTTGTCGATCTCAGAATAAGTAATCTGTATTGTTACTTCCTCCAAGGTAAGCTCTTGTACATTGTTATAGAGTTTGTCAAAAAGTTCTTTTTGCTCTTTTGTCATTTCTAACGAAACAAACTCTTCTACCTCTTCTATCCTAGCACCGCCTTTTAATAGCTCTGCAGAAATTTGATGATCTAGAGGCGTCGTTGTAGAATAAACATAGTTTCCAGTATCTTCATGGATTGCTATTAAAAAAAGAGTTTCATAGGTATCAGGAAGAACTATTTTGGTTTCTAATAATTTTTGAACAATTAACGTTGTGGCGCTTCCTACTTCTTTAGAATAATTATTACCTGTGATATTTTGCTCCTTTAACTCCGGATGATGATCATATATATCAACTTCTGTTCCCTGTTCAACGAGCGATTTTATAAAATCAGGGATTCTATTGATATCAGCAGTATCCACAATCACAACTTTTTCGAAATTGCGGTTTTTTATTTCTTCTTGATACTCTTTTATAAAATTATTCTCTTTTTCGTATGGAATATCGTATATATTCAAAAATTCCTTAAGATTTTGCTGAGGCTCTCCTTCGAGCACAATAATAGAGTCTTCATATATTAATGATGCAGCCACACATCCGGCAAACCCATCAAAATCGGCATTTTTATGCGTAGTTATTATAATTTTAGGAACCAAGATAAATTCTCCCTCGGATTAAATACATTATTTAAAAATGTGTTGAATGTCTCTATTTTACTTCAATCTAATTTATTGATAAATTCCCTTTCTATAAACTCGAAACCTTTTTCCCAAAAATCTTGGTTTGAGATATCAATCCCAATTTTTTTCAACAATTCTTTCGGGGAATCTTTTGCACCACTTCTAAGCAACTCTTTGTATTTTGGTGCAAAAGATTTTCCTTCGACTTTGTATTGTTGGTATAAAGCTATAACTAATAAATTAGCAAAATTGTATGCATAAACGTAAAAAGGTGTTCTAAAGATATGAGGTATGCTTGCCCATTCATAATAATACTCTTGTGGTATTATTACTGAATCACCAAACATAATTTCTAATTCTTTCTTATACAGTTCTGCAAGTTCTTTCCAATTAGCACTTCCATTTTGTTCTATCAAATTGTGAGATGATATTTCAAATCTAGCAATCATATTTTGTCTGAACATCGTCGAAAACATTCCTTCAACATTCGATGACAGGTAAGCCGTTCTTTCCGCTTCTGAAAGGGTGGGTAGTATTTTATCAATCACCAACATCTCACCAAACACAGATGCAACTTCTGCCATCGTTAAAGGAGGGTGATAATTCCAAATGTTTTGGTCTGAGGCTAAAGTCCCATGTATCCCATGTCCCAACTCATGTGCTAAAGTGCTCACATCGGCAAGAGTTCCTGTAAAATTTAACAAAATAAAAGGTTTTCTATTAGGAAGTGCGTAAGATGTGTATGCTCCACCTCTTTTACCTTTTCTTATTTCAGAATCTATTCTTTTTTCTTTAAAGAAAGACTCTGCAATTTCTCCAATTTCTTCATCGAACTCGTAATACGAATCTAAAACAATCTTCTGTGCCTCTTCAAAAGTATATTCTTTTTGTACTTTTGCCAAAGGCGCATAGATATCGGCAAGAGTTTGCTCTATCCCTAACCTTTTACCTTTCCATCTGTAATATTGGTGAACCATAGGTGTCCTGTCAGTTGTGACCTTTATAACGGTTTCCACAATTTCATCTTCAACTTCGTTGTTAAAGTTTCTCATAGAAATCGGCTCTTTGTAATTCCTCAAACTAGCCTCTGTGTCGTAATTTTTTACGATAGAATTGTATATTTTTTCGAATAGGAGGCTATCTCCGTCGTACTTTTTAAAGAATTCTTTCATTGCTTGTCGTCTTAAATTTACATCAGGTTTTCTTCTTAAACTCCTTACTTGCGGATCGGTTAATTCTTTAAGTTCACCATCGATCTCTAACTTGAAAGTATAAGAACTTGTTAACCGACCATATAATTCTTCAAAGCCTCCCCGTGATGAGTTGTACATAGCGGCTAACACCTTTTCAGCATCTTCACTCAATATATGGCTCTTTGATTTAATAAGCTTTTGAAGCACATGGGTATAATCTTTCAATTCCTCGGCATACATCAATTCGTTAAGCTTTTTTTCATTTTGCTTCAATAACCTCGGCTTCCAAAATGATGATTCCATTTCTATTTTTGAATCGTAATCTTTAGCCATCGCATAGAGTTTTTGAGCAGTTTCGTCTTGGGTGTTGGAATCATAAAGCAAGTGACAATACTGGTAAGTAAAATTATGCATTTTTAAAACTTTCTCAAACTCTTGGAAAAAGTTCTTCAATTCGTGGGGAGTCAGCGAAGGGTTCGACAGTTTGTCATAGTACTGTTGATATAATTTTTTGATTTGCCTTAAGCTTTCTTCGAAATCTTCTTTAATTTGTGAGTCTTCGGGTGAGGAATAAAAAAATGTTAAATCCCATCTAGACAAAACGTTTCATCTCCCTTCTATATATAATGCTTCTGTATGATCTTTCTAGCTTGGTCTTCATCTTTTTCCATAGCGCCAATTAATTCTTGTTCATTATCAAATTTTACTTCATCTCGTAAAAAATCTATTACTTCTAAAACTATATAATCACCATATAGATCACCAAAAAAATCCAAAAAATAAACTTCAACTTTTGGAGTCTTTTTGTATTCATCAAAAGTTGGTCTTAAGCCAACGTTCATTAGGCCCCACAAAAAACCCGATCGACCTCTTACATATCCTTTCACAATGTAAACACCAAATTTTGGCAATAAGATCTCCTCTTTTTCCCAAACGTTAATATTTGCAGTTGGAAATCCAAGCTTAAATCCTACATGTCTATCTTCATAGACTGTACCTTCAAGAGTCCATGGCCTTCCAAGCATTCCATTTGCTGTCTTAATATTACCTAATTTTAACTCTCTTTTTATAGCTGAAGAACTAACCCTGTTTCCTTGACTTTTTAAATCTTTCAGCACTTTGACTACTAATCCTTTGCTTTGACTAACAGCTTGTAAATATTCTACATTGCCTAATGCATTTTTCCCAAAAGTAAAATCTTCACCACAAACTATTGCTTTTACTCCCTTTTTCATCAATTCCTCAAGATATTGTTCATGGGGTAATCCCCATACTTCTTCTAAATCTTTAACTTCAACTTTAAATCCCATATCTTCGCAAATTTGTTTCCTTCGCCAACTAGGTAGAATGAGACCTTCAAACCCTCCTAGATGCTTTTCAGGAGGGTATCTGAACATCAAAACCAAGGGTTCAAACCTTAAGTTATTCGCGAGTTGGAGAGTGTTTTTCAATATATACTGATGGCCCTTGTGTACACCATCAAAGATCCCAATTGTGAGTGCATACAATTTTATGTCACCTCGTACAGAATTTTATATATTTTTACTATCCTATCGTTCCTTTCTTCTTCTTTAAGAAGGGTTCTTAAAAATGTCGATTTTTTTTCAGCCCTACCTATTCCTAAAAAAAATTCTTTTTCGTCGTATATTTTAACGTAATCATTTTTATTGAAATTAGAAAATTCTAAAACATTATCTTTATAAATTTGCTGCCCTTTAATGACTAGTTGCCCGTTATTAATCTTAACGTAAGGAAGATCTAAAGCCTCATCCATTTTTAACATTTTTTCCAGTGAAACCTCTTCTAACAAAATGCTATCTTTTAATTCAAACTTACCACTTTTCACTCTACAAAGTTCTTTGGTAACGGCTCCACATCCTAAAGCATATCCTATATCCATGATCAATGATCTTATATAAGTTCCCGAACTTACTTCTACAAAGAAACTAAATTCTCGGTCCTCTTGTGAAAAATTTTCAATTTGATTTATTTTTACTTTTTTTGGAGGAAGATTAATTATTTTACCTTCACGGGCATATTCATAAAGCTTTTTACCTTTATATTTTTTGGCTGAATAGGCAGGAGGAACTTGTAGATATTCCCCCACAAAAGAAAAACATATGTCTTTCAAATTAGAGATGTGTTGCTGAGTAACTTCGTTCTTTTCCTGTATTTTCCCTTCTATATCAAAAGTATCTGTGATGATTCCCAATTCAGCTTTTACATAGTATGTCTTTTTTTCGTTTTGAAAAAATTCTAACAATTTTGTAGCTTTATTTACTCCTACAACTAGTACTCCCGTAGCAAAAGGATCTAGAGTTCCAGCATGACCAATTTTCAGTAAGCCAAACTTTTTTCTAAGAATATTGATTACATCATGAGAAGTAATACCCTTTGGCTTGTTGATTACTAAAAAACCACTTTTCATTTCCCTTCCTCGTTTTTCTCTATTTTCTCTATTAGTTTATTTATTCTAATACTTGCTTCAATACCTTCGTCTTTATGAAACCTTACCTCGGGAACCTTGAACATTTTAATATTTTTTGCGATAAGAGTTCTAAACATACCCTTTGCGTTGTTTAGAATATTAATGATGGTATCAATATCTTCATCAAGAGATGAAACATATACATCTAAATAAGATTTATCTTTTGATAAACGTACCATATTTATGTCAATAAATTTGTCTTTTAATCTAGGATCCTTTAATTGAGAAAAGCCTTCGGTAATTAATTTTTTCATTTCAGACTCAAGCATTTCTCTTCTATACTGAGCCATCAGATGTCACCTCCAGATCATCGAACACTTCTTTCATGTTAGTAAATTCAGGGGACCTTTTAATTATATCTTTGAATTCTTCAAAATAACTGGCATACTTATTATAATTTAATCCCAAAAAGTTCCAAATTTTTAAATCAACCTCAGGAATATCGAAGCATCCTGAATAGCCGTAAAAATATAAATTAGTAGTTATATTCGCAACATTTACAATATACAATAATTTTTTTGCTTCTTCATTACTAGACTCCAAAGGATTATCATGGTATGTAGCAGTTTCTATGACTAAGTCTGACATATTCCAATTTTCAAAAAGCTTCCTTCCAATCTGTTGATGCGAATAAGTTGATAACAAATTTTCCGCCTGAAAAAAAGAAATTTTTTCGTGTTGAGCAACTTTAATGACCATCTCAAAAACATCCGGCATAATATGTGCCATCACTACCTTACTAAGATCATGCAGAACACCACACATAAAGGCTTCTTCTTTATCTGGGGAATTAAGATATTTTGCTAAAAGTTCTGAGGCGACGCCAGTTGAGATCAAATGAACCCAAAAATGCTGTGTATTGAAAAAAGGTATATCTTGGGAAAAATAATTCTCGACAGTAAAAATACTTAAAGCTAAATTTCTAACCGTTTTGAAACCAAGCAGATTTATCGCTTGCGTAAGTTTCGTTACTCTCTTTGGTAGTGCATAATAAGCAGAATTAGATAATCTTAAAATCTTTGCAGTTAAAGCAGGTGATTGAACGATCATATTATGCAAGTCATTTATATCCGCTTCGGGATCGTTGGCTATGTTAATAATCCTTTGTACAATAAAATCAGGCGTTGGTAATTCTTTAATTTTTTTGGTGATCTCTTGAATATCCATTTCGTTCATTATATCAGTTCCTTCCATCAAGTTCTAATTCACTTTTTTGTTGTTTGTTATTCATAACAAATCTTTAAGAAGTAACGCGGAAATAGAAAAATAAAAAAACATACTTAGTATATCCATCAAAGTAGAAATAAATGGTCCAGAGATCAAAGCAGGATCTAAATGTATCTTTTTGGCAAGAAAAGGTAGTATGGCTCCTAAAAGATTTGAAATCATAACTACTATAATTATAGATAAAGATAAACTCAACATAATTAAGGGTTCTCGAGTATTGACTATTGATCTTAAAAACATGATTACTCCTAGAATTATACCTAAAATTATACCAGAAAAAAACTCTTTTCCTAAAACCTTTTTAAAATCATCCTCTTCAATATCTCCAACTGCCATTGATCTAATTACTATAGCAGACATTTGACTTCCAGTATTTCCGCCTATGGCGTTAATGGTCGGCATAAATGCTGCTAATACAGTAATTTTCTGTAGAACGTCTGAAAATCCTTCAATTACAAAAACAGCAATACTCTCAAAAAGTAGTAAAGCACCAAGCCAAATTACTCTACTTTTTACAAGTTCCCAAATCGAAGTATGAAAATAAGAAGTCTCTGTTACTCCTACTGCTGCCATTTTTTGGATATCTTCTGTGGCTGATTCTTCTAAAACATCTACAATATCGTCAATGGTTATTATCCCTACCAGTCTTTTTTCGCTATCTGTTACTGGAATAGCTAAAAGATCATAATCTTGCATGACCCTTGCAACTTCTTCCTCATCATCGTAAACCGTTGAATAGATTGGGGTTTCATTCATTATATTTTTTATAATCTCATTCTCTTCTGAAAAAATCAAATCTTTTAATTCTACTGTCCCCTTCAATTTTCTAGTGTTATCTATCACAAACAAAGTGTATATGGTCTCTTTTTTATTCCCTTCATCTCTAATATGTTTAAGCGCTTCGTTTACTGTCATATTTTCTTTAAGATCCAAAAAATTAGGGTTCATTATCCTTCCTGCAGAATATTCAGGATAATTAAGAAGAATAACAGTGTTTTGCCTCTCTTCAGGAGAAAGATGGGCAAGTAAGCGCTTTACTACGTTGGCAGGAAGTTCTTCTAAAAGATCAGCTCTATCATCTGGTTCCATATTTTCTATTATTTCTTTCAACTTATCTTCTTTAAAAAGAGAAAGTAGTTCCATTTGATCATCTTTCTCTAACTGAGAAAAAACTTCTGCAGCGGTGTCTTTAGGCAAAAATCTGAAAACAACAATTTTTTCATCGTGAGGTAATTCTTCAATCATCTCTACTATTTTTGCGGGTTCTTGTTCTTTTAACAACTCTTTTAGAAGTTTAAACTCCTTTTCGTTTATTAATTTTTTTATATCAACTTTTACTTCAACCTTCAATTTTACTCCTCCTTTCAATCATTACGGTGGTAGATCGAGAAATTCACAGAAACTACCGTGACTATCCATATTTGCATCTCCTTTCTAGCCGATAATTTTACGCTTCTTCAGGCTCTTTTACAAAATAGAAAAGTATTCCTCCAATGATAAACAAAAAGAGCAAGCTTGCAACTCCCCATCTAGAACTCTTCCCAATTTGTGTGAAGATCCCTACTAAAAAGGGCCCCAAAATTGCTGAAAATTTTCCAAATATATTGTAGAACCCAAAATACTCTGCAGATCGATCCTTTGGTATCATGCGACCATAAAGTGACCTGCTAAGAGCTTGAATCCCACCTTGAGAAGATGCTACTAACATAGCTAATATCCAAAATTGGACAATGGTTTCTAAGAAAAAAGCAAAAACAGTGATAAAAGTATAGACAAAAATTGCAAAATATATCAAATTTTTTGTAGAAAATCTCTTGGATAATCTTCCATACAACAAGGCAAACGGAAAAGCTACTATTTGTATCACCAAAAAAGCGACCAGCAAATCGTTGGCGTTAAGTCCAACATCAAGTCCGTAAGAAGAAGACATCCTTATTATTGTATCCACTCCATCTATATAGAAAAAATATGCCAATAAAAAGAGAAAAACATTTTTGTTGCCTTTCATATTCTTTAAAAATTGCGAGAGCCTTTTAAAAGAATCTTTTATTGGAGTTTTCGTTTTTTCTACATAGTATGTTTGCTTAACATTTTTCATGATTGGGATTGAAAAAACAAACCACCACACTGCAGTGATAACAAATGCCAACTTTGTTGCTGCAGTAGTAGATTTAAGGCCGATTAATGAAGGATTCAAGATAAAAATAAGTCCAATTAAAAATGGTATAGTACTACCTATATAACCCCATCCAAAACCGCTAGATGATACCCAATTCATACGTTCTTTTGAAGTTACATCCGTTAAAAAGGAATCGTAGAAAACATTGGCTCCAGAGAATCCTATGCTTGATAAAACATATAACACTAAGGCAAAAAACCATTGTCCTTCTTGAATCAATGACAAAGAAGCTGTAAACACAACACCCATCAAAAGAAAGAAAAGCAAGAACCTTTTTTTATAATCCTTATAATCAGCTAATGTCCCTAAAATTGGTGCCAAAATTGCCACTATCAAAGTTGCTATAGTAGATGAATAACCCCAATAAGCAGTCGATAAATAATCTGGCATGTGAGCAGCGGCATAATCCTTAAAGAATATTGGTAACAGCGCGGTGGTTATAGCAACTGAATACGCGGAATTCGCCCAATCGTACAAAATCCAACTTCTTTCTTCTTTTGTCAACTTTGTCCTCCCCCTTATTTATTATCTTTTTCATCATCATTAATAAATAAATCTAAAGGATCTTCATAATAATTTTCCATCGCTGATAAAATTTCACCGATCTGAGCAAAGTACTCATCAACGTCTTTTTCATCGTAGATTCCTTTTAAGAATTCCTCCAACTTTTCTAAATCCACTTCAGGGTTTTCCTCGATGTACTTTTCTGCACTTTTGATTATTTCTTCCATAAAAATCACCTCCTCGTATAATATGTTTGGCCGTTGCTTGTAAAGCATTTTCCTAACTTAGCACACTCAACTTGCTAACCGATTACTACATCATCTTCGATTAGGCCCGAGGTTGCAGCCATTCTTAAACAAACAGTCAATAATTCTTATAGTTAATTTCCTTTCATTCTTATGATTGTTTGAATAAGTTTGCTAGACTTCTTGGAGAAAAAATCAATCAGCGAAGTGTCTCAAACAGGCTGTTATACAAAGTCCGCTATTATGACGCCAACCAAAGGATGAATTTGCTCAATGCGAGTTTTACCTCCTATCTGTTTCAAACATTCGGTCAGGTATTCTACTCGGGAAGGAAAATCGGTATCACCACCGTCATAGTATACCTCATCGAATTTTTCAAGATGCTTATTAGGCTCATCAAAAAAAATAATGTCGCCGATTACTATACGACCAGGCCTATGCAAAAAGTTAGAGAGAGTAATCAGACTCTCTTTCTTGAGTTGATCGGGTAGATGATGCAATGAATAGACCGCAAGAATTTTCGTAATATTGTATAAAGCGAGATTGAGCTCCGCGCAAGGCTCTTCAAATGCGCCATAAGCAAAAATTACATTGTTTAAATTCTCCAGTTCAGCCTTTATCCTGGCTTGCTCTAAACTCTTCCTACTAATATCAATACCAATTACTTGCCGACAGATACGAGCAGCAGCAATAGCTTTATCACCAGTGCCTGTTCCAACATCTAGTAACACATCTTCGCCAAGGAGTTCCAGTTTTTCAAAAGATACCCTACCCGCTTTTTGTGGGATAGTCTCACCAGAACCTGAAATTTGTTCACCTATGGTATTCTTTTTATCAGTCATATTGTCAAATAATCGGGCGAGACGTTTTTTGTCATATTTTGACATTTATCTATCTCCTTTTTAGAAGTCGTGTATTGCACCTATCTGTTGGCGAATATCCACAATTGGTCCTATAAATCATTTAAAATCAAAATCTTATTTTTGATTATCTTCTTATGATGAAGACTATATAATAATCACTATTCACTATATGCATAAATTATAACAAACTTTTATCAACTTTTTTTAAATTTTAATAAAATATAATAAAACAAAAAGATTGGGTAAAAATACCCAACCATTTAAAGATCAAATTGATAATATTTATAAGGGAGAAAAAACATAATTAAATCTGCATTCTCATTATTTCTTTATATGCTTCAACGATTCTATTTGTAACTTCTGTTGTTAATTGTAACGAAAGAGAAGCCTTTTCTGCAGCAATCATAACTTGATGTATATCCGTTATATTGCCTGCGGCATAATCTGCTGCAACTTTATCAGCATTCTTTTGGATTGAATTTACTTCCTCAATTGCATCTTTTAATAATTTAGAAAAGTCTAAATTTTTATCTTCTTGTTTAGTTTTTTCTGGAGCTAATTTATTGGGGTCAATCCCATTTATTCCATTTATACCTTCTGTCATCAATGCTCACCTCCTTACTTATCTGCCTATTCCAAGGGCAGAATTGTACATGCTTTTGGCTGAATTTACAACCGCTGCATTCATCTCATAAGCTCTTTGGGCAGACATCATATCGACCATTTCTCGTAATACATTGACATTAGGATAACTAACGTATCCTTCAGCGTCTGCATCTGGGTGGTTTGGGTCATATACTAATCTAAAAGGTGACGGATCCTCTACTATAGAAGAGACTTTCACTCCGCCAAAATTCCTATCTCCATTTGTACTTTCACTGAGTGCTTCTTGAAAGATTACTGCTTTTCTTCTGTAAGGTCCACCTTCTTCTGTCCTAGTTGTATCTGAATTAGCCAAATTCTGAGAAATAACGTCTAACCTAAATCTTTCTGCTGTCATACCGCTTGCAGCAATATCCAAAACCTTAAATAACCCATCCATCATTTACCACCTCTAATAGCTGTTTCATATCTTTGTATCGCATAGGTCATCAATCTGGATAAAGTATTGTATTTTAAGGTATTTTGAGTCATTCTTACCAATTCCATATCGGGGTCGACATTGTTTCCGTCTTCTCTAAGCGATTTGGAATTATCTATTTGAATATTTGGTTGAATTTTTCCTAAAGATAAGGTATTATTTATGTGTTGGTCTCTATTCACTTTAAGAGTCAAAGCTGAATCTTCACTCAACGCTTTTTGTAACTCGTTTTCAAAATCAACGTACTTTCTTTTGTACCCAGGTGTTTCATAATTTGCTATATTTTGAGAAATCACATTTTGCCTTAAAGATAATGCATCCATAGTATTTGGAATAATCTCAAAATTGATATTATCAAACAATAATTTTCACCCACCTTTATTTTATCTATTTTATTTTTCTTTTCAAAAACAACATTTTCCTAAATAATGATTTTTAAATAATTAATTTGGAGGAAAAAAGATGAAAAAAATTTTTTTAATTGGGTTTTATGGGTACGGCAACTATGGAGATGACCTATTGTTAAAAAGTTTCTTACAAATATTAAATGAAATAAAATTCGATGGAATTATATTCTTACCTCTTGAAAACGAGTTGGAATTCGATGAAGAATATAGATTTCAAATAATCACTGTTCCAAGATTCAATTTCTACGAAATACGTAAAACTATAAAAGAGAGTGATGTTATAATTTTTGGAGGAGGAAACCTTTTTCAATCCGAAACATCTTACAGAAGTTTTATGTACTATTACTATATAGCCCACCTGGGGGAAAAGTTTAATAAAACAATCTTACTGTTATCCCAAGGTTTTGGATCTTTTAACCAAAAACGTAGCCTCCAAAAATTAAAGAAAATCCTTTCTTACCCAAAACTTTACGCTAATTTGAGAGATGAAACATCTTATGTCTTTGCAAAAAAATACAATAAAAATATCTCTCTAGGTGTAGATGTAGGACCATATCCTTTTTTAAATTATACTTATAAAAAAACAGACAAAATATCAGTTTGTTTGAAAGAAGAACATGATTTACAGCTTTTAACAGAATTCTTATCAACTTTTGAACATTATACACTTTCCACTTTAGTAATAAATGCAACCCAAGACACATTAAAAAATTATGAATTAGTTGAAAACATTAGAAAAGAAACCAAGGTATCCGCTGAATTCCCTTTTAAAGACCCAAATAAAATAACCAAAGAAATTTCTCAATCTAAAATAATTATATCTGATCGTTTACACAGTGCTCTAACTGGAATCTTTTTTGCTGGGCAAACATTAACTTTCAACAATGTTAAGAATAGAAGAGTCCTAAAAAACATAAAGGAAGATTACAACTTTTTTTATAAAAGCACTCCTGAAATACCCTTTATCTATTACGACACCGTTTCTTCAAATTATGATTTCAAAGAAATTTCTGATATATACAAAGATAAATTACAAAAAACGGTGTTTGATATTAAAACACTCATTCAAAGTATCTTATAACCTGTAACTTCGAAGAATCGGTACAAAGTACCAAAACTACATTATCGGTAGGAGACTCAACGTCGATTGGATAATTGTAGGTATCAATTGTTTGATAGACGTTCGTACCCTCAATTACAAAAAGCTTATTTTCTATATGTGAGATAGCGAATAAGTATTGTCCATTGGGAGAAACAGAAATATCACTAATTGGTACATCATCTAAAATAACGTTGGTTTCACCAGAGGAGAGATCGTAGTAATAAACACCACCCATGAGAGAATTGCCCACAATATTATTTTTGTATATCTCAATGTTTGTAGTGTACCTTCCAAATTGAGCTATTTTAGGCTGTTTTCTGAAATCATTCCTATACAAATTGCCATTGTAATACGAAACCATATAAATGATTCCATTTGATCCTACAATATCTATAGGATGTTCTATATGGTTATAATTTACAATATAAGTATCATTATTAGGAATCAAAAAAAGCAAATCGGTTAAAAACACGTTGTTTTGAAAATTATCAAATAAAGGTATAAAAACTTGGTTGCCTATATTTCTAATTAACGGGCTATGCACAGGAAGGACCATTGATTTTTTTATAAACAGGTTGTAATCGACAATGTATAATTTAAAAGGATTTGTGCCTAATATGTACAATTCGTTGTTTATAAGTTTTATATTTACAGGTTTAGAATCTAAGATTAATTTTTGCATCACCTTGTTGTTTTTGATTTTTAGTAATTCTTTATTGTAATTATCAATAACATAAAAAAATTCTCCATCGAATGCTCCACCCATAGGTAAGATAGCTTGTGTAAACTCAATTTTTTCTAAAGTAAAGATATCTATAAAATGAGCTGTACCTTGGTAATCGGCAATTATCGCGTAATTTTTGCCCAAATCTATATGAAATGCTCTTTCCCCAATGTTGAAATTGTTGACTTCTAAAAAAATTGATTCTGAAAATAAAGACGCTGCCAAAAAAATAGATAGAACCATTAAGAAATGAAATTTTTTTGAAATATCAATCTCTCCTCTTATAAGTATTTTATAGGATTATTTTACCACATCAGATTTTCTCAATCAACATTTAATTACCTTAATTTTTTAATGAAAAAGCTCTTAATCATCTTTAATCGTTTTTAAAAGGATATAATTACTAATAATCAAGTATAATTAAGATAATCCAAGGTTGAACAACTACAAAAAAAATGATATAATAAAATCAATCATTTATTTGTTGTTCTAAATAATTACATAATTTGGAGGATAGAGATGAAGAAATTAGCCATTTTATTAATTACAGTCATTTTTTCTTTAACAGCTTTCACCCTCGATGTTGAAGCAGTTAGAGATGTTTATACATCGCTTATTCAAACC
This sequence comes from Petrotoga sp. Shatin.DS.tank11.9.2.9.3, assembly GCF_003665005.1. NCBI lineage: Bacteria > Thermotogati > Thermotogota > Thermotogae > Petrotogales > Petrotogaceae > Petrotoga > Petrotoga sp. Shatin.DS.tank11.9.2.9.3. The sequence goes on along the minus strand of NZ_JGVT01000001.1, from coordinate 153,416 downwards.
TACAACAGTGATGGTAATCTTTCCAACGAAGAATTCAATTCTTTTTTCCAAGAACTTAACAATTTAGGATTGTATAGATTTTATAGAACTCAAATGATAGGAAGTGCTGAATACGTTGATAGACCTACAAATATTCAAACTTATCTTTCTCAGATTTATGACAATGTAGAGTCTCAATTAACTACAATTGAAGAAAAATTGGCTTTTGCGGGATTCTTAGTGTATGTTCAATCCGATCTTTCTGGCGAACAAATTACACAAGAGATGATTAGATCTATGCCAGCCTACTTTGCAACCGTTCAAGATTATACAAGATCTTTAGAAAATGATGCTTTAACTTATTTTGGCAACGTTATTATATATTCTTTGGGAATTGTTGATACCGCTCCTTTCACTAATATTGAAAGATTCGAATCTAAGGCTGAGATTTTAGATAAAAGATTTTACATATATGAAGGGGAAGCTAATCCTCAATTTAATGAGATAATATTAGAAAATAGAGAAAGTTTAGAACAAGGAATTCAGCAGCTTGTACAATCTGGTATAACTGGAAGGCCACTCCAAATCGCGATAGATCAGCTTTCTTACAATTATGTCAATTCGCTAATAGATGAAACCAACCGCCAAGTACAACAAGTCACTCAAATATTTATTGAGGAAGGCAAGACTGGGACTAATATTTCTTTTATAAGAATTATCATCTATGCTGTTTTGATTCTTATAACTTTCTTATTTTTAAGAAAGTATCTTTGGGTGACAGCTTTAAGTATTTTTGGAGTTGAATTTGTCTATCTTCTGATCTTCTACAATCCTATAAAAGATACAATATCTTCCTTTCTATATGGAAGTTATATAGTTACTTTTGTGTTTTTGTTTTTAGCCGTTTTGCTCTTTAAAAGTTTCGGAAAAATGACCAATTTTACAGAAAAAATTATAAACTTTTCCATCTTTTTCTTGGTGTTGCTTACTTTATTCGTACCCTCATATTATTCTTACGATCTTTTGATGCAAAATAATACTCAGTTTGATAATTCCACTTTTGAAACTCAATTATTGAACGATGTTGTTGTTTACCCACATGCTCCATTGCATAAAACTATATCCAGTTTGAATTCATACTTAGGAAGCGAATACTCAAAAGTCAACACTTTTTATAGATCAACTTTTTCATCTTTTTTAGCTGATCTTTTGAACTCACAAGTTTTGTCAAACCTACAAGGATCATCGGTTCAAACAAATAGAGACGGCTTGAAAATTGATAAAGTACAAAATTACCGAAGTATACCACTTGATTTTTCAAAAGAGGTTATTGACTTTGTTAATTCATCAGAAATTGCAGAAAGAAATATTTATAATGAGTTAGACGCATTAAAAGTCCAAGCCAACGATGTGTTAAAATTTTCTGATGCAGAATTCGAATCTAAATTCATAGAAACTTCAAACCAACTCCTTCAATCTACTGATCTAATCGATCCCTTGTTACCCAGTATAAAAACCTTTTTTGACATAGAAAAGGTCGACAAAATAAATTTAAGAGCCTATAACACTGTTTATGGTACAAAAATCTTTCTTTTGTTTTTTTTAAGTTTAACGATTCTTGTCATTTTTGAAGAGAAAATCACAAAATTTGTTTCTTTAATATCTATGTATATAATAAGCATTCTTAGCTTCATACAAGTAACTCCCCTTCAGGTTTTCAGCCAAACTGGCTATCCTAGTATTCACACTGTTGACTACACTATAAACTATATATTTGGAATAATTTTATTACTTTTAACTTCTCTGTTGTTTGTTAGAAACTTTTACTTTCAAAAAAACAAGTAAATTTACCCAAAGGAGGTAGGAAAACATGAAAAAGTTGCTAGTTCTTAGTTTAATCAGTTTAATGTTTGTAAGTTCTTTCGCTTTAAAAGTTATTATGGTAACTGATGTGGGTGGTTTGGGAGACAAGTCTTTCAACGACGGAACATGGGCTGGAGTTCAAATGGCTATGGATCAACTTCCAAATGTTGAGGGAGAAATAATCATTTCCAAGGAACAAACTGATTATATTCCAAATCTAACCAACGCAGCTCAAAGAGGAGATGTAGTAATTGGAGTTGGATTTATGATGGCAGATGCCTTATTCAATATCTCCGCTCAATATCCAGATACATTTTTCATAGGAATAGATATAGAACCATCTCCAGGTCAAACGGTCCCAAACAATTTAGCCCTTTACACCTTCAAAGAACATGAGGCAGGCTTCTTAGGTGGATACGTAGCGGCTGCCATGACCAAAACAGGTAAGATAGGTTTCGTTGGTGGAATAGAAATACCCCCGGTCAAAAGATATGAAATAGGTTACAGAGCAGGAGTTGAAGCCTACAATCAAATCCATGGTTCCAATGTCCAAGTTTTAATCGGGTACGCTGCCAGTTTTGAAGACCCGGCAAAGGGCAAACAGTTAACCCTTTCTCAATACGACAACGGCGCAGATATCGTCTTCGCAGCCGCTGGTGCAACAGGTAATGGTGTCATCGACGCTGCAAAAGAAAAAGGAATGTCTTTCTACGGTTTACCAGCAAATGCGCCTCTACAACAGGTTATAGATAAATATTATGAAAAAGGTGAGGGTTACTTCGCAATAGGAGTCGATGTTGATCAAGATTATATGGCACCTGGTTATGTTTTACTTAGTATCACAAAAAAGATCGATGTAGCAACTTTTGATGGTATCAACTCAGCTTTGTCAGCAAGATATTTTCAATCTGGACATAACAACTTAGGTATAGTCGATGACGGTGTTGGAATATCTCCAATGAAATATACCAAGGGACTTATACCAAACGAAGTAATAGCAGAATTGGCATATTTACAATCACTTGCCAAGGAAGGAAAAATCAATATCCCTCAAAGCGAAGCTGAATTAGGTTCCTTTAATGCAAGTAATATAGTTTTTCCATTCTAATTTACTCATTTATTGCAAATATGAGGCGGGATAAAATCCCGCCTATTTTGTAGATTATTTATCAAAGTTTGTTAAAACTTTTATTCCTGAAGTTGAAAGGAGGTTGCAGATGCCTCAAACAGAAAATATCCATGAAGAGTTAAATGACTATGCAGTATACATGAAAGAAATAACTAAAATATTTCCCAGGGTTGTTGCAAATGATAAAGTTACCTTTAAAGTAAAAAAAGGAGAGATTCATGCACTAATCGGTGAGAATGGCGCTGGAAAAACCACTTTGATGAATCAACTCTATGGTTTGTACCAACCCACAAGCGGCGAGATTTACATAAAAGGAAAAAAAGTTGATATCAAAGGCCCTTCTGATGCTATAGACAATGGTATAGGCATGGTTCATCAACATTTTATGCTGGTTGAAAATTTATCAGTTGCGGAAAACGTTGTTTTAGGAAACGAACCCACAAGGGGAGTTATTTTTAATTTTAAAAAAGCCAAAAAAGATGTTGAGGAATTGTCAGGAAAGTATGGACTCAAAGTAGATGTAGAAGCAAAGATCGAAGATATTCCTGTAGGAATGCAACAGAGAGTCGAAATAATTAAAACACTTTATCGTGGAGCGGACATTTTAATTCTCGACGAACCAACAGCAGTTTTAACCCCCCAAGAAACTCAAGAGCTCTTTGAAATATTGAGAAGTCTCAAAAAAGATGGTAAGACTATTATTTTCATTAGCCATAAATTGAAAGAAGTGCTGGAGATAAGCGATAATATTACCGTTATGAGACTTGGGAAGGTTACGGGTAACGTTAAAACTTCAGAGACAAACGAAAAAGAATTGGCTAATATGATGGTTGGAAGAGAAGTTGTTCTAAGTATAGATCGACCAGGTATAGAACCAGGAGAAGTACTTGTGAAAGTTGAAAATTTATGGGTAAAAGACAATAGAAAGTTAGATGCCGTAAGAGGTATTACCTTTGAAGTTAGAAAAAACCAGATTCTAGGGATCGCAGGAGTAGCAGGAAATGGACAGTCTGAACTCGCCGAGGCCTTAACTGGGCTCAGAAAAATAGAAAGAGGCAAGTACTATTTTCAAGGGAAAGAGGTCAGTAATTTATCTGTGAAAGAATTAAGAGAGCTAGGCATAGCTCACATACCTGAAGATAGACAAAAAAGAGGTATGGTTCATGAATTCCCAAATTATTTTAATCTAATTTTAGGTTCTCATGACAAACCACAATTTTCAGAAAGAGGATTCCTAAAATTTGATGGTATAAGGGATTTCTCCAAAGATCTCATTGAAAAATTTGACGTTAGACCACCTGAGATTGATATATATACAGGAAATTTGTCTGGTGGAAACCAACAAAAAGTTATCATAGCGCGAGAAATTGGCACTTCACCAACATTTATAGTTGTTTCTCAACCAACAAGAGGATTAGACGTGGGAGCAATAGAATATGTTCACAAAGAATTGATACACTTGAGGCAAGAAGGAGTTGCTATTTTACTTATATCTATGGAACTCGACGAAATCTTGTCTCTATCTGATAGAATAATGGTTATGTATGAAGGAAAATCCATGGGTGAATTTGAAAATGGTCAATTAACAATCGAAGAGATCGGTTTAATGATGGCAGGAAAGAGTTTAGATGAAGTAAAATTAATGGAAGAGGCTGGAGAAATTAAAAGTCTATAAATAGGAGGCGCTAATAAAGTGACTTCTTCCTCAAAACTTATGAAATCAAGATGGATGTCTTTTCTAGTTCCTTTTTTAGCGGTTGTAGTTTCACTTTTAATTGCAGCAATTATAATTTTAGCCATAGGCCAAAACCCCTTAAAAGCCTATGGAGCTATGATTAAAGGCGCAGTTGGTAGCAGGCTTTCCTGGGCGGACAATATAACAAAAATGACAAGTTTGTTACTAACTGGTTTGGCTGTAGGATTTGGATTCAGAGCAGGAGTATTCAATATAGGTGCGGAAGGTCAAATGGCCATGGGTGGGATAATGGCGGTAGCGGTAGGACTGAGCTTAGGTAATGTCCCTTCTGCTATAGCAATACCTTTGACTATTCTGGCAGGGATGGCTGGAGGAGCCTTTTGGGCCTCTATAGCAGGGTGGCTTAAAGCTCAAACAGGTGCCCACGAAGTTATAACTACCATTATGTTGAACTGGATAGCTTATCATATTACCAATTATCTGGTAGCCGGACCATTTGCTGTAGGTGCAGGCGTTCCAAAATCCCCTGAAATTGCAGAAAGTGCTCAACTTCCTCCACTGTTAACAGTCCAAGCATCTACCATTCCTTCTAGTATTTTAATAGCCATCGTTGCGGCAATTGTTATTTATATAATATTAGAGAGAACAACAACTGGATATGAAGTTAAAGCTGTGGGATTCAATCCATATGCAGCAGAGTATGGAGGAATATCAATAAGTAAAAATATTGTACTTACAATGGCTATTTCAGGAGCGTTAGCTGGTTTAGCTGGTGCTTTAGAAGTTATGTCCGTTCATCATAGAATTTTTGGTGCATTTACAAGCGATAGAGGTTTTGATGGAATAACTATTGCATTGATCGGTCAAAACAATCCTATAGGTATTATTTTTGCAGCTTTTCTCATCTCCTCACTAAGATCTGGTTCAAATGCTATGCAAACTATAGGTGTACCAGATGATATTATTGTTGTTATACAAGGAATAATAATATACTTTGTCGCAGCGGATAGAATAATACGAACTTGGATCATAAAGGCTTCTCAGCTCGGAAAGAAAAAATCCCCTAATACACTTCAAGGTGGTGAAGATGAATGAATTGGTTTGAAGCTATATTTACCGCTTTTGCTTCACCTTTATTTTATAAATTAACAATTCTTTCCGCCTTACCTTTAATTTTTGCAGGAATTGGAGGAGTGTACAGTGAAATAACCGGAGTAACAAATATCGCCTTAGAAGGTATAATGAAATTAGGTGCTTTCATCGGTGTGGCTGTTACTTTTCTTACTGGAAACCCTTGGATTGGACTTCTTTTAGGTATGGCCGGAGGTTTACTTTTGGCATTTTTACATGCCTATGTTTCTATAGAATGGTCGGCAAATCAAATCGTTTCTGCCACAGCTTTGATTCTAATCGCTCAAGGATTCACTGGCTTTTTGATGAAACCTGTTTTTGGACAAGAAGGTCAAACAGACTTTGTTGCTAAAATCCCAACGGTAAAAATTGAGGCAATTCAAAACATTCCTTTCATTGGAGAAATTTTTGGAGAGATCAGTTCTTTCTTCTACATTGCAATAGTAGTAATCATTGGATCTTGGTTTTTACTTTACAAAACTCCTTTAGGCTTAAGAATGCGATCCGTAGGGGAAAATCCCAGGGCTGCTGATACGTTAGGTGTAAACGTAAAAGCGATAAGATACTTTGGAGTTTTAATGAGTGGAGTTCTTGCTGCATTAGGAGGAATGTATCTAGCCCTGGGGGACATAGGACAGTTTCAAGAACAGATGCCTGCGGGCAAAGGATTCATTGCCTTGGCAGCTATGATATTAGGCAATTGGAATCCTATTGGGACTATGTGGGCAGCTTTGCTTTTCGGCGCTGCAGAAGCTATGAACATTCAACTTCAAACTTTGATGGTTCTCCCTTCAGAAATCAAAGCTTTACTAAATTTATTGCCTTTCGTTTTGACTATAATTGTCGTTGGAGGATTTGTTGGTAGAACAAGAGCACCTGCAGCTGACGGAGTCCCTTACGAAAAAGAGTAAATAGTTATTTTCAAAGGTGGTTAAGATGAAAGAAAATATTGAAATAACTCTTTTAAATAAGTACAAAAAAATAATTGGTATAGATGAAGCTGGAAGAGGCCCATTAGCTGGGCCTGTTTTTGTTGGTGCTGTTGTTATAGAATCAAAAAAAGAGGGTGAGTTATTAGCAAAAATTGGAAAAGATTCAAAATCACTATCTCCAAAACAAAGGGAAAGAAGATACTTTCAAATAACGAGAAATTTTAAATATTATAGCAATTTTTCAACTTCACAATTGATAGATGAAATAAATATATTCAAGGCAACTGAGCTAGCAATGATTAAGTTATTAGAAAAAATCGTAGAGGAAAACGCCAACGATTATTATGTAATTATTGATGGAAAGTTCTTCAAACTTGATTATAACTACGATTGTATTGTCAAAGGAGATCAAACATCCCCTCTGATAGGAGCCGCATCTATTGTAGCAAAATACGAAAGAGATATATATATGAATCAACTACATGAACTATATCCTAATTATGGCTTTATAACCCATAAAGGCTATCCTACCAGGAAACACATTGAAAACATAAAAAAGTATGGTATAATATCAGAGCATAGAAAAACATTTAATCCTATTAAGCGATTCATCGAAGAAGGAATTTTATGAGGAGGCAGAGACATTGAGGAAAAAAAATCTTTTATTGTTATTTTTTGTTTTTTTTATTTCCACCGTTCTTTATCCTGAAATTATTTATCAACCCTTGGAACAAACAACCTTTGCAAAAGTTAACGATGAAACTCTCAATGAAGAACTTTTAATATCAAGATCTCAAACAGTATATCTTTTGTCAGATCTCTATAATTCTTACCCTGAGTTTTATTCTGTTTTAACCAGAACAGCTACAGGTGTCGAACTCATGAACACTTATTTACTGGATCAAGCTCTAAAGATCGTCAATCAAGTTCTTTTTATACAGTTTGTTGAGCAAAAAAACATAGACTTACAACGAGAAGAAATCTGGAGCACAATTGAAGAAAACTTCTCTAAAACCTTTAAAGATGTTGGCATACCTGATGAAGAAATTGACAATTACCTTTTAGCAATCGGTTACACTTCAAAAACAAATTATATAGAGGATGCATTTTATTCAACACTATATAACAATTCAATTTCTGCACTTTATACTAAAATTATTCAAGAAACAGAAATAACCGAAGAAGAAATGACAGTGGAATATCAAAGTAACCAAGCTATTTATAAATCCGATCCCGCAGCTGATATAAAGCTGATTATATTCAATAGCACAGAAGATGCTTCTTACACGTACAATCGTATTATTGAAGGTTATTATACATATGATGAAGTATTTGAACAAACCGATTCAGCCACTACTATGAGAATAGACCTTAAAGATGATTCAAATTCATTAGTGCAAACTGTAAAAGCCAATCCTCCAGGATTCATTACAACTCCTCTTTTGTATGATGCTAAAAACGGTACCTATGCCCTTTTAAAAATAGAACGAAAATATCCAGAAAAACAATTGACTTTTGATGAAGCGAAAGACCAAATAATTTTTAACTTAAAAGACAAAAAAGCTCAAGAGTACTTTGATAAAGTTTTACCGAACGAGTTCCAAAAATTTCAAGAAGAATCTTCAATAATTCTCAATTCCGACATGTTTTGAAGAGGAGGTTGACACATATGCCTGATATAGAAAAAGATAAAATCATAAATGCTCTGAAAGAGGTTTATGATATGGAAATTGGTTTCGATATTGTTTCTCTAGGTTTAATATACAAAGTTGATATAGATGAGAACAATAACGTTCACATTTTGATGACTTTAACCACGCCGATGTGTCCTTTGGCTGGTTTGATAATAGAAAATGCTAAAGAGAAGGTAAAAGAAATAGAACAAATCAACGATGTAGATATTGAACTTACATTTGACCCCCCTTGGGATCCGCAGATGGCGAGTGAAGAAGTTAGAAATCTATTGGGTATTTGAGGTAAGATAATGAAGATAACCGATTTAGTAGGTAAAATTCAGGGGGAGTTTAAAATCTCCCCCTTTCGTATATTAAAAAAATTATCAAAAATAGAAGATAAAGATATATCGTTTTATTTAAAAGACTGGGAAGTAGAAATTTCTGAACAAACTTTTTATTTTTTGGTTAAACACCTTAAAGAAGGTTATCCTATAGAATACATTACCAAAAAAGTTTCTTTTTTAGGAAATGAGTTTTTTGTAAATGAAAACGTACTAATACCTAGGATAGAAACTGAAGATTTAGTAATATTAGCAATAAATCTTATAAAAAACAAAGATATAAAAAATGTAATTGATATAGGGACAGGTTCTGGCGTGATAGCAATCTCGATAAAAAAACAATTACCAAAAATTAAAGTTCGGGCTTCTGATATTTCAGAAGATGCAATAAAAGTAGCTCAATACAACGCTGAGAAATTAGGTGTCAATATTGGGTTTAAAATTGGTGATTGCTTAGATCCATTTTTGGAAGAGATTGACGAAGTACAGTTGATAATTTCGAATCCCCCATACGTTGAAACTTCTTTCGTAGAAAAAAATCGTTTTTTAAGTTACGAGCCTAGAATTTCCCTTGACGGGGGATACGATGGTCAAAGTTTTTTTAAAAAGATATCCAATTATTCTCATCTTTTAAAATCTAAATATCTTTTGTTTGAAACCAGTGAATTTACTGTAAGAAAAACCGCTGAAATTCTATCAGCGATAGGAAAAGTTCAAATTTTGCCTGACTCTTTTAAGAAAGAAAGATTCATCTTTATTTCTCCTGATTATTAAATAAACTTAAAACTAGCATTATTTCACCTACGCCGATTTTCAATTCCTTTGCTATTTCTTGAGGGCTGTAGCCGTTTTCAGATAGTTCAAGAATTCTGTTGGTTTTGTCGTATTTAGAATTATTATAATCTTTATTTATATTTTTATCTTTATCAACATTTGAAGGGTTATTCTCGTTCTTTGAAGATACCGTCGGGACTCCTTTGACTTTTTCAATTATCATCTTTTCTTCTTCCGGTGACAACTTTACCAAATGGTTAGAAACATCTAAAGCAGTATTTGTATTAATAAAATCAACCAACTCTTTGCTTGACATATTCAGCTTTCGTGAAAGCTCGTAAACCCTTACCTTATCGTCTTTGTCAACTATGTCTTTTTGATCTTCATCATTCTTTTGATCTTCTAAGCTTTTTGAAGGTTGGAGCTTATTTTCTAACTCCTGCCTCTTATACGAATCTAATTTTCTTTCTAAATCTGTCAACAATGAAAAAGTTTTAGCATAAGCATCATCTAAATCTTTCATGAGTTGATCTACCAATTCAATTTTATTATCCAAGGCTCTCAACCTTGTAGACGTTATCTTCTGGAATCTTGCTAGATAGAGGTTTTTTTCTTCCTCAAAATTTTCATATTTTTCACCAGTCTCGCTATTTTCTTGTAAAAAACGCCCTAAACGGATCATAAGAAAAATATTTACAATCGATATTGTAAGAGATAATACAACTAATAAATACAAAACAACCATTACAACTCCCCCATTATTACTATAGCTTATTCAGATTTGAATTCTATCGTAGGATAACCAAATGCTCCAGTATATGAGTAGCCTATTACGTTCTGCTCTATATAAGTGGGAGTAGGATTTACACTTAAGACTTCCCACCCATAAGGATAATGAATATTCACTGTTACTTGCTCATTTTGGTCACTTAAAAATTGCCCAGGAAGAGAAAATTCAATATTTCCATTCTCATTTCTGTAAACGAATCCTTCCAACTTAACGGTTTCATCAACATAAATCATAGGATAATTGAAATTTACAGTTGACTCATAGGATAAAACCACGAAATCTCTTGGAATTTGTTCCTTTAAATTATCCAAAGATTGTTGAAAGAGAGAAAGCTTTTCTTCATCAGGGGTGCTAAACCCTTCTACCAAGGTTTCGTAATCTCTCTCGTTTTCTGTTAGTATTTCCACGTTGGTTGCAAAATCCACGGAAAGATCTTCGTAAATGGTAAATGTAATATCTCTTGTCGTTACCTGGAAATGTGGTTGCAAATTTCTGTACATAAAAAATTGAAAGATAGCTAACCCAGCGAAGAAAATTAATGTTATGATTATGAAATTAAAACTATTACCCCTTTTTTGATTTGGATCGTTAGCCATGTGATTCCTCCTAATAAATGTTCTTTAATATGCCGATTACTCTTTTTATTATAACATAAATCAAGTGCTTTTTTAAGGCCTGATAATTTAGTCAATATCTCTTACAGATCGGCCCAATTCGCCAATCAACTCACCTCGAAAGATCATTAAATTAGATCAGATTAAACAAAAAAGTTCTAATCGTAATTCTAACTTAAAGTTATATTGATTGTAATATTTACACAAAGCAGAGATATTATAATTATTCTCAGTAGTTGTATGAAAAGAGTATATTTGAAAGTATTAAAAAATTTATGAAGTTCTGTTTTGCTCCAATTTAAAAAATAATACTCACGAGGAGGACTTAGATGGACGGATTAACTGCCACTCAAATATGGGCATTCGGAACATTCGCCAGCCTAATTGCAGGTCTGGCAACTACATTGGGAGCTATCCCTGTATTGTTTTTCAAAAAAGAGTTAAGCGAAAAAAATTTAGATATGTTTTTAGGATTTGCTGCTGGGGTTATGCTTGCAGCTACTGTTTTTTCACTCATAATTCCCTCTCTAGACACTGGTGGAATATTAATAACCGTTTTAGGAATCTTTCTCGGCGCTCTTGTTATTGAATTAATGGATACTTTTTCCCCCCATGAACATTTCTTAAAAGGGTACGAAGGGCCAGAATTGGCACGTTTAAAGAAAATATGGTTGTTTGTTATTGCAATAGCGCTCCATAACTTTCCAGAAGGTATGGCTGTAGGAGTAAGTTTTGGTGGTGGAATGATCTCTAATGGTATTACTGTAGCAGTTGCTATAGGATTACAAAATATTCCAGAAGGAACAGCGACAGCTTTCTCTTTAATTAAAGCTAATTATTCAAGAAAACAAAGTTTCTTTTGGAGTTTTTTGACGGGATTAGTTGAGCCTATAGGAGGCCTACTCGGGGCATCTCTAGTGGTATTAATGGCTCCGGCTTTGCCTTTTTTCCTTTCATTTGCGGGAGGGGCTATGCTATACGTTATTAGTGATGAGATAATCCCAGAAACCCACTCTCATGGATACGAAAGAACCGCTACTTTTTCACTGATTTTTGGATTTTTATTGATGTTGGTTCTCGATGTAGCCTTGGGATGAAAATTAATTTTTTGAAATAAACTAATTTTCAAAATTCCTGTTTTAGAGTTTCTGAAGACAGTATAATAAAAATACTTGGGAGGTCGAAATATGATAAGTCAATACATAATCTCAGTTATAGCAGGTTGGGGCGCTGGTGTAGTTACAGGAATAATCGGAGCAAGTGCTGCAACCGTAATTGTGCCTGTTTTAATAACTTTTTTAAATATTCCAGCCTTTGAAGCGATAGGAATAAGTCTTGCAACTGATGTGGTAGCATCGTTAGTAGCTGCAAATACTTATAGAAGAAATGGAAATATTGATTTAAAATCTGGAATACAGATGGCAATAAGTGCAATTGCTGGAGCTATCATTGGAAGTTGGATTTCTTCATATGTTCCATCCGCTGGATTAGGCGGATTTACTGGATTTGCAATTTTATTAATCGGTATTAATTTCATAAGGAAACCTTTACATCAAAGGATACAATCAATTCAAGAAAAACATAAAAACAATTCAAATACAAGTAATGTCAACAGAATTACTAGTTCAGTACTATGGGGTTTATTAATAGGCTTTATAGCCGGTTTTGTTGGTGCAGGTGGAGGAGTAATGATTCTTCTCATACTTACATTGGTTTTAAGATACAGAATTCACGTCGCAGTGGGAACTTCTGTTCTTATAATGGCTTTTACAGCATTATCTGGAGCTGTTTCTCATGCACTGTATTCCCCAATACCTTTGGATTTGTTAGCTTTTGCGGTTGTAGGTGGTGCTTTGGGTTCAAAAATGGCCGCAATATTCGCTAATAACGTTTCAGAAGAAAAGCTTAGCAAAATTGCTGGAATTGCATTTATCCTTTTAGGGGCAATGACAATTATAGGTGGTATAATATCTTAAATGATGATAATATTATTTTTCCCCTCTGCTTTTGCCTTGTATAGATTTTGATCGGCAATTTTGAAAAGTGACTCTATTTCATCACTGTTACCATAGGCTACTCCCGCAGAAAAAGTAACGTTCATCTCTTGTTTTAGTTTACGGTTTATTCTTTTCAAAATAGAATAAACCTCTTCTTTTTTAACATCTTCCAAAATTATTACGAATTCATCGCCACCATATCTGAAGATACTATCTTTTTTTCTCAAATTATCAACACATAGTTGTGCAAATCCTTTTAAGAGTTTGTCTCCTTCTTCGTGACCATAGGTATCGTTTACCTCTTTGAAGTTGTCTAAATCCACTATTACTAAGGCTATTTTCTGATTTTTTAAATATTTTATAGAAGAAATATAATTTTCGTAACTTCTTCTATTTCCAATCTCTGTAAGAGGATCTATCTGAGCATCTTTTTTTAATAAACTCTGATAAATTTTGTTTTGCCACATCACACCACTTTCTTTGGCATAATAATCTAGAATCTCGATTTGATCATCTGTAATTGGTTTTCCGTTGTATCTATTATCGCAAAGATAAAACGCAAGTTTTTCATCCTCTATTTCTATTGGTGAAATAGCTATTTCTCCTCTTAAATCAAGTAAATTTACTATCTTTTCCTCCAATCGACTTACAGGTAATTTAATAGTGCTATGCGATTCAACTGCGTATTTAAAAAGATCATTATCTATTAACAATTCTTTTTTAATAATAATACCTTTTATCCTTTTTTCTAAATTTGAAAAATAACTCATTCCAAACTCATATTGAGACAAATATGAATCAATGTTTGTTTCAAGTGTTTCAAACTTTTCATAAGTTTTGTGGGCTTCCATTTCATTTTCAGGTCCTATAACTCTATGAACCTTGAAATCACCACTGTCTTCAACAAATAAGATAGCCCTGTTAAATCCTCCTGCAAAGCCACCTGTTATCGCTGTCATAGTTATATATATCATTTCATCGATAGAAGTTCCAGGTTTATACCCTTTTTCTAATATAATTCTTGAAGCCCTGAATACATTGGCTATTTTTGAAGAGTTGAGTAGAATATCGGTAAGCATTGATCCTACTAACGGAGATGCATTTCTAATTATCTCATACACTACTATACTTTCCTCTTTTTGAAGTGTTTCGTAATTAATTTCAACTACGATCTCCATTTCAAATCTTTTTAGTTCTACTTTTTGTTCTTCTAGTAAATTAGTCTCTTCTATATTTTTTATCGTGAAAATAGAGAATGAATTAAATATCTTTATTAATTTATACAGATTATCAGGTACTTGAAGTGGATCTGAATGAATTTTAACTGTAACTTCAAAATCAAAAAGAACTTCTTTTGTGAAGTTTTCAAGTAAAAGTGTAATACCTGGGTTTACATAAGCTGAATTAATTTTTGATTGATACTTTTCAAGCAATTTTATATTCATTCTATTCACATCTCCGTAATCTGCACCCACATTTTCATAATTACGTCTAATATTTCATCTGGTGTAATCAACTCACCATTAGTTTTTGTTAAAGATTCTACATGTCTGTTCAATTTATTCAACCGAGACATCTCTTTAGCATACTGCCCTGTATTCATCTCTGGAACGATTATACTTTGAGCATTTTTAAATATTAGTTTAAGTCGTGAGGTTGGCATGGGCCAAACAGTGATAGGCTTAAAAAAGCCTACAGGAATTTTGTCTGATCTCGCTTGTTTAACTGCCTTCAAAGCACTTCGGGCTACACTACCATATGCAACTACTACTATATCGGCATCTTGAAGCATGTACTCACTATAGATAGAAATCTCCTCTGCTGATAATCTAATTTTTGAGTCTAAATGTTCAATAACTTTTGATATTGTGCTTGGATCCCTTATCGGAAAACCACTTTCATCATGAACAAGGCCAGAAACATGAAATCTTGACTTCCCCATTTCAACTAGCGGATTTACTGCAAATTGCTCATCTATATCAAAAGGTAAAAACAATTCTTCCTCACCTAAATCTACTTCCTTTAATCTTTCAACAATTTGAGGATTCTCTTTCTCGTAATCAAAATACACGTTTTCTCTCATGTGAGCCAAAGTCTCATCCAAGACCAAAATAACCGGTGTTCTATATTTTTCTGCATAATTGAAAGCTGTGACAGTATATGTGTAAACTTCTTCCACTGTAGAAGGATATATTGCAATAATTTGGTGATCTCCATGAGTTCCCCACCTTATCTGCATTATATCTCCCTGTGAAGGTTTGGTAGGAAGTCCTGTGCTTGGACCACCTCTCATAACATCAACAAACACACAAGGTACCTCTGTCATAATGGCGTATCCTAAAGCCTCTTGCATAAGGGAAAAACCGGGACCACTAGTTGCCGTCATTGATTTTACACCTGCAAGAGAGGCGCCTATTATGGCAGCCGCACTTCCAAGCTCGTCCTCCATCTGTATAAAAGTACCTCCAACCTTTGGCAATTCTCTAGACAGATATTCGGCGATTTCAGTTGATGGTGTAATCGGATAACCCGCAAAAAACCGACATCCAGCCTTTATAGCAGCCATTCCAACAGCTTCGTTACCTTGTAAAAAAAGCATTTTCCCCATCAAGTTCACCTCTTTTAAGAAGCGCGTCCTTTTTATTTTATTGCTCTATTTGTTTTATACTTATCGCAAAATCTGGACACATTCGTTCACATTGCAAACATCCAGTACATTTTTCTGGATCTGGAACAACAGGTTTACCAAATTCTTCTTCTATTATAGCATTTACGGGACAAATCCAAGAACAGATACCACATTTTTTACAATAATTGTAATTAATTATCACTTTAAAATGTTTTTTAGTAGTTTGCATTTGATTATTCCTCCCATTTGTTTGATAACCCTTTTTTTATCAAAATGTCTATATTATAGTATACTTAAAAATAGACCAGCAGCTATTGCCGAACCTATTACTCCGGCAACATTTGGTCCCATTGCATGCATTAAAATAAAATTACCAGGATCAGTCTCTTGAGCAATATGTTGGGCTACACGAGCAGAATCCGGAACGGCCGAAACACCTGCAGCACCGATTAAGGGGTTAATTTTCTCCTTCGCGAACAAATTCATCAATTTTGCGAATCCTATTCCACTGGCCATTGCAATTATAAACGCAACTGCCCCCAACAATATGATTTTCAAAGTAACCAATGATAAAAATACGTCAGCCGTCGCAGAAACACCTACCGATAACATTAAAAGTATTGTCACTGTATCTAAAACATAACGCGAGGCAGCTTCAGCTAATCTACCGGTCACCCCTGATTCTTTCAATAAGTTTCCCAACATAAGCATTCCTACTAAAGGTAGAGATTGAGGAACCATTAAAGTAACCACAACAGTTGTTATTATAGGAAAAATAATTCTTTCTTTTTTAGAAACTTCCCTTAACCTTCTCATACGTATTTTTCTTTCTCTTTTGGAGGTAAGTAACTTTGAAACAAAAGGTTGAAGCACAGGAATAAGTGAAATATAAGAATAGGCTGCAACTGCTATAACAGGTAATAAATCCGGAGAAAATTTAGAAGCTATGTAGATAGAAGTTGGACCATCAGCACCTCCAATAAGACCTATCGCGGCTGCAGGATGAAGGTCAAACCCTAAAAAACTCGCCAATATAAAACTAATAAAAATGCCTACCTGAGCAGCTCCCCCCAGGAGTATCAATTTTGGATTAGCAATCAAGTAAGAAAAATCAGTTAATGCTCCAATACCCAAAAAAATCAATGGTGGATAGATTCCAGTATCTAATCCCAATTTTATATACCACAACAATCCGCCTGGTTGGCCATTCTGAGGAGGCATGAGAATACCTGTTAATTCTGGGGGAATGTTAGCTATAACCATACCAAAGCCCAATGGAATTAAAAGAAGCGGTTCTGCGTGTTTTGATATAGCAAAATAGATAATAATCAATCCAAGAAGTATCATGAAAACTTGAGGCCAAGAAAGATTGATAAATCCAGTACTTGAAAAAAAGTCGAGTATGCCTTCCGCTAGCATTTAAAAACCTCCTAGGAGATAAGTGTGAAATTTTTTTCAATCACTTCTACAGTATTTTATTATAACATAAAAAAATTTACTGTTTCTACTTTATATAAAAAGAGTTTTTATTATTTTTTTGGTATAATAAAAGTAGAATAAGTTTATTTATCGAACTAATCTAAAAGTCAACTTATCATAATAATATACTGGGGGTGCTCTTTTGAAATATAGAAAATTTGGTAAGTACGATGTAGAACTTTCGGCCTTGGGTTTTGGGTGTATGAGATTGCCTGTTTTGAATAAAGATCCTTCTAAAATTGATGAAGAAAAGGCAACGAATATGCTGAGATACGCTATTGATAACGGAGTGAATTATGTTGATACAGCGTATCCTTACCACCAAGGAAATAGTGAATTATTTGTAGGTAGGGCCTTAAAAAATGGTTACAGGGAAAAAGTCTACTTAGCCACCAAAAATCCTGTTTGGTTGGCAAATAAATACCAAGATTTTGAAAAATATTTAGATGAACAACTAAAAAAACTTGATACAGAATATATAGATATGTATCTGTTACACTCTTTGGATAAAGAAAGATGGAATAAAATTTATAATCTAGAAGTTTTGAATTTTCTGGATGAAGCAAAAAGTAAAGGCAAGATAAAGTTTGCCGGATTTTCTTTTCACGATGACTTCAAAACCTTTAAAACGATCGTTGATTCTTACAACTGGGATTTTTGTCAAATTCAATACAATTATCTTGATACACATTTTCAAGCAGGAATCGCAGGATTAAAGTATGCAAACAGAAAAGGTCTAGCGGTGATTATTATGGAGCCAATTAGAGGGGGTAAATTGGCTAACAAATTACCTAAAGAAGCTCTCGATATCTTTAGTAATTTAGATAATACCAAGTCACCAGCTTATTGGGCGTTAAGATGGGTATGGAACCATCCTGAGGTAACTACCGTTCTGAGCGGAATGTCCACAATGGAACAGGTGATAGAAAATATTAAAACAGCAGATGACTCAGATCAAAATTCCTTAAGTGAAAAAGAATTAAAAGCAATTGAACAAGTCAGAAATATTTACAAGAGTAAATCTAAGATAGATTGTACGGGATGTAATTATTGTGTACCTTGTAAAAACGGTATACCTATTCCTACAATTTTTAGTATTTATAATGAAGGCTACATTTTTGATAACTTAATAGAGGCAAAAGAAAGATATCAAACTTTGATCAAACAAGGCATAGATGCCTCTATTTGTGAGGAATGCGGGGATTGTGAAGCAGAATGTCCACAACATTTACCTATAAGATCGTTGTTAAAACAAGTCAAAAATGAATTAGCATGATCCAAAATTATAGAGGTGATCTTTATGGATAAAAAAATCCTTGGTAAAACTGGGTTTGAGGTTTCACTTTTAGGATTAGGTGGGTTTCATATGTTAGAAATTTCAAAGGATGATGTTTCAAAGCTAATGGATATTTACCTAATTTCAGGTGGTAATTACATTGAGACCGCTGCCGAATACGGAGATGGTGAATCGGAAAAGAAAATTTCATACGCTTTGAAAGATAGAAGAGATCAAATAATTCTTGCTAGCAAATGCCACGCTCGAGATAAGAGAACTGCTCAACATTTTGTAGAAAGAACCTTAAAGAACTTGAATACAGATTATTTAGATATTTTGTTTCTTCACCATGTTACCACTCAGGATGATGTTGATGCTTTATTGAAAAAAGAGTCGGCCTTAGATTATCTATTTCAAGCTAAAAAAGATGGGATTATAAGAGCGTTAGGGGTATCTTTCCATGGTTTGGGGGACTATGCGCTTAAACTTATAAAAACAATAGACTTGGATGTTGTGATGACAGGTTTTAACTACTTGGATATATTTAATTTCCCGAGCACTTATCAAGAAGTCATTCCTTTTGCAAGGTCTAAAAACATGGGAATTGTCGGAATGAAAGCTTTTGCAGATGGTTATCTCTACAGGTCTACTTACGATGCATTAAACTATGCTTTGACTCAAGATTTAGATGTAATGGTTGTAGGAGCGAACTCCGAAGACATGCTAAGAAGAGATATTCAGATAGCCGAAAACTTTAAACCATTACCTAAAAAATCTGTAGAAAACTTATATTATCGTGCCCCAGAACTTGGAAATTATGTCTGTAGACAATGTGGAAAATGTTTACCTTGTCCAGAAGATATAGAAATCATGAAAGTGTTTGAATACGAGGGATGGTACGATAGACAAATAAGGGATTATCAACCCCACGAGGCTCCAGATTATGCACTGAGAGAAAGATTGGCATTCTGGTTTGGAAACCAAAACGAAGCTAAAATGGCTTATTCCAAACTCAATAAGACCTTCAAAGATTGTACAGAATGCGGGATATGTGAAGAAAGATGTCCTTACGATATACCCATAATAAGAAAATTGAAATTGGTAGAC
This sequence comes from Petrotoga sp. Shatin.DS.tank11.9.2.9.3, assembly GCF_003665005.1. Classification (NCBI taxonomy): domain Bacteria; kingdom Thermotogati; phylum Thermotogota; class Thermotogae; order Petrotogales; family Petrotogaceae; genus Petrotoga; species Petrotoga sp. Shatin.DS.tank11.9.2.9.3. Next base: position 134,003 of record NZ_JGVT01000001.1, on the reverse strand, counting down.
TACAAGCTTGGAAAGGGAGAAATATACTAAAACTATCTTTCCAGAGATCGATAATTCAACTTTCTTTGGGATTTCGAAGCTTTAGTATAATTCCCCTTTGGTGACTCTCCAAAGGGGAATTATACTTGCTTTAGATATTAGTTAGTGACTTCTTTCATGCTTTTACCTTTCTTAAATATTAGATCTTTATACCAATTTTTATAATCGTTCAGAATCTTATCTTCTGAGATTTCATATATTTCATTCAGATCGGTAGTCATATCTATTTCTTCAAAAATTTCTGAAATTAGATCTTTCTTATTGGTTATATTTTCAATTCCATAAGCGTTTACCATATCTAATAAAAGCTCTCTTTCAAACTCTTTCTTTTCTTTTAAATCTTGGAATATTAAGGAAACTTCGTTGATCATTTTTTTTATTTTTTCTAAATAGTATTCTTTATCTTGCTTTTTTAAATTTTCATCAAAAATTATATGATCCATAAAATCCATAAACTCTTCTTCCATTTCAATGAACAAATCATACGATTCATTATAGTAATAAGAGTTTCCTAAAAATTGATCATTGTGATGCAAATCTGCCATATCTTTTAGCTCGTCTTCTATATCTTCCATATTCTTTATGGTAAAATCAATATCGACGTCGTCTATATCGTCATCGAAAGAATAATCCTCTTCTTCCCCATTTTTCGTATTAAACAAATAATTGGTATACCTCTCTAATTCAAGGCGTGGTTCAGAATTTTTCAGAAATTCTTTTGGATTTAGATTATACATTGTAAAAAAGTCATCGGTGGTATTGTAAATATTTTCGTAATTAACAATCGATATTTTCTCGATTATTTTTTCGTAAAATGGAGAGATTTTCTGAGCAATATTTGGAAGTATCGCCACTCGAAAATTATTTGTTTCGTTCAGCAGATTTCTATAAAAACTTTCTATGCTCTTGCGATCACTTTCAATATACATATCGTAATGATCTCCATAGTTGTTAGTAAAAATTAAGTGATGCTCGACTAAACCTTTACCTATTTTTCTTAAAAACAAAAAATACAAACTACTACTTTCATTCAAAGAATAAATAAATGATTCTTCTGCAATTATCTCTGAAGTTTGGTTTTCATGATCAGAAGCAAGCACAGAGATCATATTTTTCTTTTTTGACTTAAAAAAAGCATTAATTCTTAAGATCGTCAATATCAAAGGGATATATTCTATATCAAAGGTAAGTTTTTCCAATTTACCATTCCCTTTTTCATCCAAATTAAATTCGTTATTAAACCATTTGTAATTTCCAAACCTTCCTTCTACTTCATAGATATACTTCTCGTAAATATCAGGATCTTTGTTGTTTTTCAACATTGACTCGTCTAAGAAAATTTTTTTAACTGATACAGGCCGAAGTTTCATATAATCACCATAATTACCTTTTAAAATTATCATCACAACACCTCTTTTACATAAAACTTTAAAAATTTTTTAATAAAATTAATCCTTCAATTACTCATATTTGTACAATTTAAAATGATAACCTAGAAAAATAAATAATATCAATACAATTATAACACCAATTATTTGAAAATCCCAAGTAATTAATCCTATCAACCCAAAAAAAACAGAAATACTATATGTAACTAATGCAACAAACAATGGTTTTATTTTATATTTTTTTCTAATTTTATCATATATATGCTCTTTATCCCCTAAAAAAGGAGATCTTTTGCTGAGTAAACGTCTTATCACAGCATAAACTAGATCAGTAAAATAAAACCCTGTGATAATTAGTGAGATGAAATAACCTCCTCTACCAGATCTTCCAGATAGGAAAGAAAAGGAATAAAATAAAGTAAAACCTAAAAGATAAGAACCCGCATCACCAAGAAATATTTTCGCTGGTGGCAAATTGTATAATAGAAACCCCAAAATTGCGAAGGCAAAGATCAAAAGTTCATAATTTTTGGATATCAAGGAAAAAAATAACAAACTCACTATTGCCGTTCCAGCGCAGACTCCATCCATCCCATCAACCATATTTACTCCGTTAACTAAAGCTATACCGGTTAATACCAAAATAAAAAACTGAAAAGGTTCAATAATTCCTCCTACAAAATATATTGCCATTGAGACGACAATAAACTCTGCAAATAATCTAATATAAGGAGAAACACTCTTAATATCATCGTAAAGACCAATAAAAGTCAATATACTAGCAGGAATTATAAAACCTATGTCATTGTAATAAAAAGGTAATATTGAAAGAAAAACAGCTACACCACCCAAATAAGGAATGGGAGACTTATGAACTTTCAACTTATTGTCGGGTTTATCAACGATATTATATTTGTTTGCGATTCTTATCATAATGGGAACTAGAATAACAGATAAAACAAAAGAACTTATTAATTTTATAGCTAACAAATTATATTCACCCGCATTTTTAAAAAATTTAGGATTTCTTTCTCCTAGTAAAAAGGATTGATTTAAGTATACTCCAAAATGTTCCTGAACCATATGAAATATGCAAAAGTAAAAACACAAAAAAACTACAAAAAAACAATAAAATATTTTTCTCTTTTATAGCATACTTTAATGAAAATAATGTGTCTATAAACAAATATATGAAAAACGGAATAGCTAAAATAATATTAAAAACGGCATTTTTTGAGAGGACTAAAAATATGAATAAGAGAAGAAGATACATTATAAAAATAAAAGGAATGAAATGTCTAAGGGAAATACCATAAGGAGATATTTTTAGAGTTATATAATTCCAAAAACCATTTGAAAAATTCTTTTTCATAAAATCCCACAACCCATTTGGAACATAATAATTATTTGTAATTGGTAATAAAAAAATTTTTAAACCCTTTTTTCTCATCCTATAATTAAACTCGATATCTTGATTCCTTAAAAGTTTTTCATTAAAATACCCTACTTTATCAAAAACTTCTCTTCTATAACATGCATATGCTACGGTATCAACTTCTTGTGGTTCTTTCACTTGATGTCTATGGCGGGATGCAGTACCGAAGGGGGAAGAATACGAAAAAGCCATCGATTTTTGTAAACAACTTTTATCGTTAGCAGGGGTGGCCAAAGACACTCCTCCTACAGCACTCGCTTCTGGGTGTTTCATCAAAAATTCAACACTATATTCCACATATTTTTCATCAAATTCTGTATGAGAACCAGCTATAAAAACAAAATCCCCCTTACTATTTTTGATCCCTAAATTTAAACCGTGGGGGGTAAATTTTTTTTCATTCGTAATGATTTTTATATTATTACTTTTTTCAGCGAGTTTCTCTATTATACTAACGGTGTTATCTGTCGACTGACCATCAACGACAATTATTTCATCCGGCTTTCTTGTCTGATTGCTTAAAGAATTTAACACTTTTTTGATCGTTTTTTCTTCATTTCTGCAAACTAATATTACCGAGACTAAAGGTAAAGAAATTTATTATCACTCCCCTTTTGCTGAACTGTGCAAAATGGTCTCTTTTGTAATGTTTTTGAATAACTTTCCTAATCTCATTTGCTTTGCAAATGATGTTACGCGATTTTGGGGTTCTTAAGGGGCTTGCCCCTTGTTTGCTGCACTATGCAAACTATGTTTTTAAATGATTTTGACTTTGAACTTGATTTTGGGGTTTTTAAGGGGGTTACCCCTTAACGAATTTATATTAATATCTATGATACCTTCCCTGTGTTACCAACAAAGTAACTCCTTTTTCTTCTAAATCGTTTAAATATTTTTCGTATCCCGGTAAGGTTGGAGGAACAATTACCTTTTCAACCTGCCAATTTAATATTATATCGGTTATCTTCTCTGAATTTATAGGAGAATCAAATATAATTGTCCCTTCCTTCGGAAGAACTTCAAACTTTTCCAAAGTGTTTTCGAGTGCATTTAGTGCGATTTCTCTGTTCAAACAAGATTGATTACCAGAACAAATGAGATTATTTTTAACATACACAGCGGTATCAGATTTATGAATTTTAGCGACCTCAAATCCTAATTGTTCTGAAGGAGACAAATCCAAGGAAATCTCTTGGAAATTTTGCTTTACGACCAGATCACTATCCACAATATATTCTTCTTCTTGTTTCAGAACTTTCTTATTAACCTTAAAAACCATGGGTTTAAAAGAAATTATCTCTTCTTTTTGTTCAAGATTATAAGAAGTCATCATTCCGTCATGTTTTGAATCTTTCAGTTCAAAAATTATATTTGGATCGTCACTATAAACTATCCCACCTTTAAGTTCTTTAATAATTCTAATGAATTGTTTTTTCTCTTCTTGAGTAGGAGCACAATAACCAAATACGAAAATTCCTTTCTTCGCAAAACCCAAAAATTCATTGTTTGTCAAACTCGCCAAATGAAAAAGTAATTTTATGTCTTTTAACATCCTTAAAGTAGGTTTTTTGTGAAAGGTCAAATTTTCTAAATAGTTGATAAAAGTATCTTTTTCTAAAAATTTCATTAGAATCGCTTCTTGCATTGGATTAGAACCATATCTTAAGTTCCCCAATATTTCAAAAAATTCATGGTCAAACTTTTCAGCTGCAAATAGTTCTGAAAAAATTTTATGAATACTTGCATCGTACTTAGAAGTAGAAAAGAAAACTTTCAATGCCAACTTTCTTCTTAACTGTAAGGGGACATCGCCACAATCCTCTAAATTATCAATAACTGTTTGATAATCTTTTGGATCTGCCAATGCTACAACATCCTTATAGTTTTTTGCTGCGGCTCTAAGAAGAGAATAGCCTCCAATATCGATATTTTCTAAAAGTGTTTCCTCATTCTTTGTTTTTTTGGCAATTTCCTCAAAAGTAGGAAAATTACCCACAACCATATCTATCCTTTTTATATTGTAATTAATCATATCTTCTTCATGCTTTTTATCGTTAGACTTGGCTAAAATGCCACCGGCTAATTTTGGATCTATGCTTTTAACACGACCTCCTAAAATTTCAGGAAATCCAATATAATCAGCCATTTTTACAGTAGGGATTCCCTTTTCTTGTAAATATTTATTTGTTCCTTCTGTACATATAATTTCGACACCATTGCGATATAAGAAACTAGCTAAATCCTCTAAATTAGTTTTGTCATAAACTGAAATAATTGCCCTTTTAATATTCATGAGATACCTCCAGTGAAAAATAAGTTAATTTTTATGAAAGGAAAAGCAGAGACGTTCAACATTTACGTCTCTTGCTTTGAGTTACATTTTCTAGGTTTTTTAATCAACACAACTAAATGGTATACTTTCCAGGTGCTTTAGCAAACAATCTACTTTTTTCAACATGATCCAAATCTAATATGTATTTAGTGAATCTTTCTATACCTATACCACAGCCTGCTGAGTGTTTTAATAACCCTTCTTTTGCCAATTTTAAATAATCTTCATAGCTTTCCAGCCCGTTACCTTTCAATTTGATTCTTTTCACTATTTGCTCATACTCGTGTTCTCTTTCGCCACCAGATATGCCTTCCCCATGACCCTCAGGATATATCAGGTCAAAATCCAACAATACATCAGGATTATCCATATCTTGTTTATCATAAAACTCCCTGTTCAAAAGCGGAATATCAATTAACCACACAGGTCCTTCAGCTCGTTCAGATAAAATCTTTTCATAATCATCACCGTAAAGCTCTTTTGCCTTTTTTACGCTTATTTTTTCAAAAGGCTTTTTAGGAACAGTCAAATTTGGGTGATACTTTTCTATTATACCAGAATATTTCGTCAAGATACCTTTTAGTACATAAATTATTAAATCTTCCATCAAATCCATAATCTCTTCTCTTTTAGTTTCTTTAGCTTCTATATCTAGTTGAACAAAATCAATCAAGTGTCTACCAGAGGAATATTTTTCTGCTGTTTCCAACCTTAAATTTGGAGAAAATGAAAATATCTTATCATGAATCAAAACACTAACTTGTTTTTGCAGAATCATAGATTTAGTAACGTAATATTTGTTACCGTAATAATCAATTTGTGCTTCAAAAACGTCGTGATTTAAAGGATCGGTGATCGTAGAGACAATCACTGGTAGAATTTCAACAAAACCCTTCTCTGCAAGAAATTCCCTCGATAATCTCAGTATCTCTGATTGAACTAAAAGCGCGTCACTGTAAGTCTCGTCCTCCAAATAAGTTTTTACTAGCTCCACAGAATCCACTCTTCTATCCTGCTTCTCTACTTCTGCCATAATTTTCCCTCCTGTAGTGTTTTTTAAAGACGGTATATCGTCTTTTAAAATACAAATAAAAAAACCGACGCTATTTTTTCTGCGTCGGTAATTTTCAAAATAACAATGTCCAGCGTAATCACCGACGCTGTATATTGTTATTATTATTATTTACTTTATTAGAACTTGATAATAATTTTAATATTTTCATAGCCATTTTCTCCTAAACAAATTTAATTAATATCTTAATAGATTTTCAAATTTAGTTAATTATACTATAAAAAAAAATATTTGTCAAATTAAAAATGACCTCTTTCATTCAAACATATATTATGTTATAATATGTTCAAACAATCATTCTTTAAATAGATTGATATTGAGAAAATCTGTTTAACAGTTAAAACGTGGAATCAAAGGTTTTAATGTTTTGTGAGTAAGTAAAAAAGTAGATAATCCGATAGGAGGTGTATGAACATGTTGAAAAAAGCCTTTTTAGTTTCTGCGATCTTGATTTCTTTTGTGTTTTCAGCTTTCTCAGTTACTTATGTTGTCGGTACAGAAGCATCTTTCCCACCTTTTGAGTACGTTGAAGGTGGAGAGTTTGTCGGATTTGATATGGATTTAATAAGGGAAATCGGAAAAATGTATGGATTTGAAGTTGAAATAAGAGATATTAGCTTTGACTCTCTCATACCTTCTTTAATGACCGGAAATATAGATATTATTGTCGCTGGAATGACTATAACTGAAGAAAGAGAGAAAGTAGTCGATTTTACAATCCCATATTATAGTGCTGATCAAAGTATTATGGTAAGAAAAGGAGAAGGTACCAATCTAACCATTCTTTTTAGGAATCCAAAAATCGGAGTTCAAACAGGTACTACAGGGGATATTTGGGTGACTGAAAATCTTGTTGACGCTGGTTACTTGCCGAAAGCCAATGTAATAAGATACGATACATTTAACTTCGCTGTTCGCGACTTAGTTAACAAAAATATTGATGTGATAGTGTTAGATAACCCTGTGGCTGAAAGATTCACCAAGACAGATTCGGTGGAAATTGTAGGAATCATTAAAACTAACGAAAATTATGGTATGGCCGTTGCACCAGGTAATGAGGATTTATTGAATATGTTGAACGAAGGTATAACAAAGTTACAAGAGTCTGGAAAAATGGATGATCTAATAGAAAAGTATTTTAAGTGATGTTCTAATTTTCTAAAAGAAAAACATAAGGGGGCTTCACCCCCCTTTTATATTTAAATTAAAAAGGAAGGATGATACTTGGAAGACATTCAAGTGATTATAAATTCATTACCCTATTTATTAAAAGGAACACTTGTGACACTTGAATTAACCTTTTTTAGTTTGATCTTAGGATTTGTTGTTGGAGTTATAATTTCTTTTGGTCAATTGTATGGTAACAAATTCTTTCAGTTAATTTTTTTAATCTACGAACGAGTTTTTAGAAGTATCCCTTTGATAGTTGTTCTTTTTTTAATTTTTTACGGTTTACCAGCCATCGGAATAAGATTAGATCCCTTGATTGCATCAATAATTGGATTAGGTTTGATAAGCTCAGCTTATCAATCACAAATTTTTAGAGGTGCAATTTCATCCATATCAAAGGGGCAACTAGATGCTGCTTATTCAATTGGAATGAACAAAATCCAGACTTTCATCTACATTATCTTCCCCCAGGCAATAAGAATCGCCTTATCAGGTTGGATCAATGAGGCATCAGTAGTCCTAAAAGATACATCAGTTGCTTATGCCTTAGGTGTGGTTGAATTACTTAGGCAAGGCACTTATATTATATCTGTAACTAATAGACCTTTGATAGTTTATCTAATTTGTGGAGCTATCTACTTTGTCCTAACTTTTAGTTTAAGTAGGGGATTTGGCATGATCGAAAAAAAGCTTACTATCCCAGGATACGAAACAAGGAGCGTTTAATAAATGAAAGAAGAGAAAGATATAATATTAAAAGTGGAAGATCTTCATAAGAGTTATAATGGAGCAGAAATACTCAAAGGAATAACATTTGAAGTTAAAAGAGGAGAAACAAAGGTAATAATAGGTCCGAGTGGAACAGGAAAGAGTACCCTTTTAATGTGTATAAATAGACTGGTAGAACCTGATTCTGGAAGAATATATCTCGAAGGAGATGAAGTATTATCTTCAAAGAATATTCACAAAATTAGGCAGGAAATAGGTTTTGTATTTCAGCACTTTAACTTATTTGATCACTTAACTGTGCTTGAAAACGTTAGAATTGGTTTGACTAAAGTGAAAAAGATTGAAAAATCTCAAGCAACGGAAATTGCATTTAAAGAATTAGAACGAGTTGGATTGAAGGATAAATCAGACCTTTATCCTGCTCAGCTTTCCGGTGGGCAAAAGCAAAGAGTCGCTATCGCTAGATCTCTGGCTATGAATCCCAAATTAATTCTGTTTGATGAGCCAACTTCTGCTTTGGATCCAGAGCTAATAGGAGAGGTTCTGAACGTCATGATTGATCTTGCAAAAAGTGGCATGACTATGGTGTGTGTTACACATGAAATGGGATTTGCAAGGGCTGTTGCAGATGAGATCATATTTATGGAAAAAGGCGTGATTGTTGAAAAAGGTCCCCCAGAATTGATGTTCAAAAATCCTCAAAAAGATAGAACTAAGGAGTTTTTGAATAAATTATCGCAGTTGTACGGAAAGGATGAAAACACATGAGCTTTTTTGAAATCGTTGGAAGTTCCTGGGTTTATATGGTGGAAGGCATATGGGTTACACTTTTTTTAACTTTAATTTCTATAGTCATAGGATTCTTTTTGGGCGTTTTACTTGCAGTTTCTAAAACGTATGGAAATAAATTATTCTATTATATAAGCTATGTTTTTATCGAGATAATAAGGGGGACACCATTACTTGTTCAACTTTTCATTCTATATTATAGTTTACCTGTTATTGGAATTAGGCTTTCTCCAATATTAGCCTCAATAATGGCTTTTTCTTTAAATTCTGCCGCTTATCAGGCCGAATATCTAAGAGGTGCCATTCAATCGATAAGTTCGGGTCAAATGCAAGCGGCTTTATCAATAGGAATGAAAAAATGGCAAGCTATCAGATTGATCATATTACCCCAAGCGTTAAGAAGGTTTATCCCTTCTTGGACAAATGAATTTATATACCTATTGAAGTATTCCTCTCTCTCTTATATCGTTGGAGCGCCAGAAATAATGGCTCAAGCTAAGTTTGTAGCGAGTCGTAACTTTGAATTCTTTCAAGTTTACCTATTTGCTGCTATCATATATTTTGTGTTGGTCACAATTTTTGGAGAAATATTCAGATTTATTGAAAAGAAAATCAAGATTCCTGGAACCCTCACTTATGCTAGGAATCGAATTTAGAAATGTAATAAAAGCTGAGTGATTGTAAAGTGAATGGCCGTTAAAGCCTTTTTAGAGTTATTAAAGCCGGTAATAAACGAAAAGACAGGAGGAAACAAATAAATGGAAATAATAGATCTTATAAAAAACCAGATCAATATAGCCTTGTCAGATATAGGTGTTTCTGAGATGGAACTCAATTTTACCATCGAAACACCTCCTAAAGACGATATGGGAGATTTTTCTTCCAACGTAGCATTCTTATTAACAAAAAGGTTAAGAAAATCACCTCAAGAAATTGCTCAAATTTTAAAAGAAGAACTAGTTAAATCTTCTTTTTTCGAAAAAGTTGATAATGCAAATGGTTTTTTAAATTTTTTTGTTTCTCCCCAAATATATCAAAGGATATGTTCTAAAATTTTGAGCAATCCAAAAACCTACGGGAAATTTGACATAGGGAAAGGTGCGAATATACAGTTTGAATTTGCAAGCATTAATCCCACCGGTCCCATCACTGTTGCTCACGGTCGACAAGCTGTTATGGGAGATGTTTTGGCAAATATCTATGAACAAGCTGGATACGTAGTTCAAAGAGAGATGTATCTAAACGATGCAGGTAGACAAATAAAACTTCTCTCCTACTCCCTATGGGTAAGATACAACGAAATTCTTGGTTCAAAATATGAAATACCCGAAGATGGTTACAGAGGAGAGTATCTAGTAGATACTGCAAAAAAAGTATTGAACAAATATGGAGAAAAGTTTAAAGACAAATGGGATGAAGAAACCGAGGATATATTCAGAAAAGAAGTTCTTGAAGATATGCTAAAAAACATGTTGGAAACGCTTGAAAAAATAAACGTAAACTTCGATGTAATCTTCAGTGAACAATTATTATTTAAAAATAAAATGGTAGAAAAAACCTTGAACGATTTAAAATCTAAAGGCTACGTGTATGAAAAAGATGATGCGTTATGGTTTAAAGTATCTGATTTGATAGATGAAAACGACAAGGTATTGATAAGATCTAAAGATTCGATGCCAACATACTTTTGTGATGACATTGCTTACCATTATTACAAGTACCTAAGGGGTTTCGACACTGTGATTGATATAATGGGTTCTGACCATCATGGTCACATACCTAGAATGATGGCTTCAGCAAAAGCATTAGGATTACCAGAAAATTTTTTAAAAATAATTTTGCACCAATTTGTAAATGTAAAAAAAGGCGAAGAAATTATAAAGATGTCAACAAGAAGTGGGGAATTCTTCACTCTTGACGATCTTATACAAAATGTTGGAAAAGATGCTGTTAGGTACTTCTTTGCTATGGTTGATCCTGATACAACATTGAACTTTGATATCGATCTGGCTATAAAAAAATCCAATGAAAATCCCGTTTACTACGTTCAATATGCTCATGCAAGAATATGCAGCATATTTAAAGAAGCTCAAAAAAGAGGGATAAATTACGAATTATTTTTAGGTTTAGAAAATCTAAAAGAAGACGAAGAAAAATTATTGATGAGAGAGTTATCCTTATTTACAAATGTATTAACCAAAGCTGTAATTCAAAACAAACCTAACTTACTCACCCAATATTTGGAAAGAGTAGCATCAAGATTCCATCATTTTTACAATAACTTATCTGTTCTCAATGCAGAAAATTATGAGCTTATTCAAGGTAGGTTAAATCTTTGTCACGCAACAAAAATAGTCATAGCAAGAGGTTTGTCTATTTTGGGTGTAAATGCTCCTGAAAGCATGTGAAAGACAAAATCTCGAAATTAGAATTTGAAAGGGGGGTTTGGGTTTGGTGATCTCCCAAACCATGCTTTTTGATTACTTCCTTACATTTTAAAAGGTTTTGGGGGGGTTTGGGGGGGTTACCCCCCAACGTATGGTGATGCTTCCAAACAAAATTTTGAAATTAGAATTTGAAAGGGGGGTTTGGGTTTGGTGATCTCCCAAACAAGATTTTAAAAACAAAAAGAAGATTTGAAAGGGGGGTTTGGGGGTGAGCCGTTTGGTGATTCGTCCAAACAAAATTTTGAAATTAGAATTTGAAAGGGGGGTTTGGGGGTGCTCCCCCAACGTTTGGTGATAAAACACAATTTCATCTTTTACTTAATAATATTAGGTATCACTCTATTCGTAGGTGTTCTATTCATCTACAGTTCTCTCTTTGCAATCAGTGACATCAAAGAGATAAACCCCGATCAAAAATTTCAAACATATATAATCGCCTTAATTCTCGGCTTTTTAGGTGCCGTAATTGCTTTTATGTTCAGTGATACTTTTACAAAAAACAAGCATATCATGATAGCTCTTTTTGTATTTTTAAATCTCATTTTAATTATAGTTTTATTCACTCAACCTATCGCAGGTGTGAAAAGGTGGCTGAATATTGGTCCTTTCCAATTTCAACCATCAGAGCTTGCAAAACTCATTATTCCTGCTTTCTTAGCTTTTTATTACACCCAAATACAAAATAAAAAGAATCTACTAATAAATGTAATTTTCCCCATTTTAGTATGTGGATTTAGCATATTCTTAATCTTTTTGGAACCAGATCTCAGCTCTTCCCTTATAATTACAATGTTAACCTTAATAACGATTTTTTTAGGAATAAGAGATAAAAAGGTTATGTTGTTCTTCTTTATTTTTACCTTGATTATCATCTCTGTTCTTTTTATCTTTAAGGATAATTTTCTCCAGACCTATCAAATTTCAAGATTGACAAGTTCCGACGATTTTCAGAGTCAACGTTCGAGAGATGCCATTACAAATGGTGGGTTCATTGGTACAGGACCTTTTGCCGGTGAATTTAAATACTATGTACCTGAATCTTACAGTGATTTTATCATATCCGTTATAGGAGAAGAATGGGGAAAATTAGGGATAGTAATGGTTCTAACTCTTTTCTTTTTTCTGTCTCATGAGCTTGTGTATTTAGCTTATCTTACTAAAGATCACGGTACTTTTATATTCTGTGGAGCTACAGCTTCTTGGATCTTCATTCAAGTTGTCATAAACACCTTGGTCGGATTGGGAGTACCATGGATGCCAGTTACAGGGGTAACGCTTCCAATGGTAAGTTATGGAAATTCTTCTATGATAGTTACATTAACATCTATAGGGTGGGGACTAGGATTGATATATCATAATTCGGAGTTGGCAAGTTCAGATGAAGAATAATAAAGAGTTAAAAGTTGTTTTTTCCGGTGGTGGTACAGGAGGGCATTACTACCCTGCTCTCTCTGTTTTAAAATATTTAAATAAATATTATAATAAGTTAGAGGTAATATATTTTACTACAAAAGGAAGAATTGAAGAAAAAAAGTTGCCTACCGACTTTCCAAAAGCAAAGTTAATTTCTCTAAATACCAAAGGTCTAGAAAGGCCATTATACAACGTTAAAAATATAAACAGAGCCTTTGAAGTTTTAAGTGATACGCGTAAAGTTGAAAAAATAATAAAAGAATTCAAACCTGTTTTTGGATTTCTCACTGGTGGATACGTAACTGTTCCCGTCGGTTTAGCTTTAAAAAAACAAAATATTCCATTTTATCTACATGAACAAAATTCAACACTTGGAATATCCAATAAAGTACTATCTAGATGGGCAAAAAAGGTTTTTGTAAGTTACGAAGAAACCAAATTGAATGATAAATTTATTTTTACAGGCAATCCTGTAAGAACGCCTGAAAAAGAAATCCCCAGAACTTACTTACGTAATTTTGGGATAAAGGATCTAAACAAAAGATGTATATTAGTCTTTGGCGGAAGCCTGGGTTCAAACGAAATAGATGAATTAATGTACAAAGTATACGAAAAAGAAAAAATTAACAATTACATACATATAACGAAAAATCAAGAAAAGTTCAAACAATTTCCCAACGTTTTTACTTTTGAATATATAGAAAATTTATATGAATTGATGGCTGTATCAGATGGGGTAGTATCAAGGGCTGGAGCAACAACACTCGCCGAAATTCAGTTTTATGATCTTTCTGGTATCTTGATCCCATGGAAAGGTTCAGCAGAAAATCATCAATTAAAAAATGCTCTTTCTCTTAAGAAGGAGGGAAAAATTGCTGTTATCGATGAAGAAAAAGTGGAAACTGATGAATTTATCAACTTTTTAAATCATATTCAACCAAAAAATACAGAATTTATATACACACCTAAGATAAATAAAGCAACAGAAAATATAATTAATAATATCGATGAGATTTTATAATGTGCAGAGATCTGAAATCTTTGTATTTTCGTAAGGAGGTATCTATGAAGTACTACTTTTCAGGAATTGGTGGAATAGGCATGAGTTCCTTAGCCTTGTACCTTGCTTATAAACATGGTATAACGAGTGTGCTTGGATCAAACAACGAAATGAACGAAAGAGTGGAATACTTAATAAAAAAAGGAATAAAAGTTAAATTAAATCAGGACTCAAATCTTCCTGATATCGATTTTTTAATAAAAACAACCGCAATAAAAGATACCAATCCAGAGCTGATAGAAGCAAAAAATAGAAAGATAGCTATTATTAGTAGAATGCAACTACTGAATTCAATATTACAAGAGCATACCTCAATAGGTATAACAGGAACAGATGGAAAAACCACCACTACCGCTATGGTCTCTCAAATATTCAAAAACGCTGGTAAAGATCCGACAGTTTTTTTAGGTGGAATACATGATTCACTAGAAGATGGCAACTTTAGATTTGGAAATGGAATAGTAATAGCAGAAGTCGACGAAAGTGATGGTTTTATCGAAAAAACAGAAACTAATTTTTCTATCATAAATAATTTGAGACCAGATCATCTTGAGCACTACAACAACGAATTTGAAAAGTTGGAAAGTTCTTTATATAAATTTGCAAAAAACACGAAAGAGCTGGTTATATTAAATGGAGATGACGTTCATCTCAACAAATGGCATTTGAACGAAAAGAAAGTATTATACTTTGGGCAATCTGAAAAGGCTGATTATATTATAAAAAACAGACATCAATATAACGGATATCAAGTGTTTGAGATCTATCACAAAAACACATACATCGGAGATATCACTTTAAATCTTCCAGGATTACACTACGCTTATGATGCACTGGCTTCAACCGCACTTTCTTTAGAATTAGGGATTGAGTTTAGCACAATAAAAGAAACCTTTCATAGATATAATTCGGTTGGACGAAGATTCAATATACTTTACGATAAAGATAATCTATCAATAATAGACGATTATGCCCATACACCTGACGAAATCTTAGAAACTATAAAAGCAACAAAAGAGTATTTCCCAAAAAGAAAAATAATAACCATATTTCAACCGCACAGGTACACCCGCCTTTACTTCCACATAAACGACTTTATTGATGTCCTAAAATATTCGGATGAGGTATTAGTTTACAGAATTTATTCGGCCTTTGAAGAACCCATAAATGGTGTAGATGAAAAAAAGGTTGTAGAAGCTCTTAATTCACAAGCTACTTTTTCCAAATATTATAATTCGGAAGACGAAATCATATCAGATCTTTTACAAGAAAAAAATGCTGTATTACTCTTTGTTGGTGCAGGAGACATAACTGACATAGCAAAAAAATTATCAAAAAACAAAAAAAACCTTGACATCTCATAATTTTTATGATAATATATTTCAGGTTTGAGATAATGCCCCCATCGTCTAGCGGCCCAGGACATTGGCCTTTCACGCCAAAGGCACCAGTTCGAATCTGGTTGGGGGCGCCATCATATTAAGAAGGGTGTTTAGCTCAGCGGGAGAGCGTCTGCCTTACAAGCAGAAGGTCGCAGGTTCAAATCCTGCAGCGCCCACCATGTTTATGGATGGGCAGGTAGCTCAGTCGGTAGAGCAACGGACTGAAAATCCGTGTGTCGGCAGTTCGATTCTGCCCCTGCCCACCATAATATTTTTTTAGTAGCATGTTACATATATTGAAAAGGCAGCCGTTTTGGTTGCCTTTTTTTGTTTGGTACTGGAGATTATGACTTATATCTCATCTCTGCATATTTTGATTTGAAACCAAGCTTTTCGTACAATTTTCTTGCCGGGTTATCGTACTCCACATGCAAAGATATATCCCCGTTACATCGACTAATTGTTTCTTTTAAAAGGTTACTACCAATCCCCTTACCTCTACAATCTTTATCAACAGCTATGTAGACAAGGACATGCTCAGGGATATATCCTTCCATACCCGTGTCGTTAACAACAACAGAACCCGTTATGCGCTCGGCATTATAGAGTACCAAAACAAACCCACCTTTTCCTTTATCTTTAGAAAAGGCGTAATCGATGGAATTAATAATATCTTCTAGAGGATCACCATACCTTCCCAAATTCTCTTTTAAGAACTCTGCTATTTCTAATTTGGTGAACTCAAAATCGTCATCTAATAGATCTTCCTTTGAGTCCAGTTCTTTCAATGATAAGTTGAATGAATCGAAATTAAAAGTCTTTTGCATTTTGTATCCACCTCCAAAATACATTATACCACAGTTAAGCTTATATACAAAATGTGGATGAATAGGACTTTACTTTATACGACTAATAGATGTGGGGTTATCCAAAGGTAAGTTCAAAAAAATTCAGGAGGCTTTTAAGCCTCCTGAATTTTTAATTTTCTGGATCGTCTACTGGAGTTGTTGCTCCTGCAGTTGCTCCTGGGTTTTGATTTTGATAAATATATTGACCTACCTTCATAATCTCTTGTTGTAATTCGTCTTTAACTATCTTAATTTTACCGACGTTATCTTCCTCTAAAGCTTGCTTTAATTCTTTTGTTTTTTCTTCAATGTTGATTTTTAAATTATCGGGTATTTTATCTCCATTTTCACGTAATAATTTTTCTGTTTGATAGATTAAATCATCTGCTTGGTTTCTCAACTCAACCTTTTCTTTTACCTTTTTGTCTTGTTCCTCATACTCTCTTGCTTCTTTCATCATCCTATCTATTTGGTCTTTGTCGAGCTTGTGTCTTCCAGTTACAACCATAGATTGCTGCCTTTGAGTTCCTAGATCCTTTGCGGATACACTTACTATTCCATTAGAATCAATGTCAAAAGTAACTTCTATTTGAGGAACTCCTCTTGGTGCAGGGGGAATACCTGTTAATGTAAAACTCCCTAAGAAAAAATTATCTCGTGCCAAAGGTCTTTCTCCCTGGTAAACTCTTACTTCAACTTCCGTTTGTCCATCAACAGAGGTCGTAAAAACTTTAGATTTTTTCACAGGGATTTTGTTATTTCTTGGTATAATAACTTCCATTAAACCTCCTTTAACTTCAACACCTAAGGATAAAGGAGTAACATCTACTAAAACTAAATCTCTTTCTGTTTCTCCTACCATTATAGAAGCTTGAACACTTGCTCCAATTGCTACTGCTTCGTCTGGGTTAACATTCTTAGAAGGATCTTTTCCAAAATAATCTTTAACCAATTTTTGAACTGCTGGTATCCTCGTTGAACCACCTACAAGTAAAACGTCGCTTATGTCTTGTGGGGAAAGTTTAGCATCCCGCATTGCGTTCTCAATGGGCACTCTTGTTGATTCTATTAAGTCTCCAATGAGTTCTTCTAATTTAGTTCGTGTTAGTTTCTTTTCTAAGTGAACAGGTTGACCATCCACAACCGTAATGAAAGGTAAATTTATATCCGTTTCCAATTTACTTGATAATTCTATCTTAGCAGATTCAGCTGCTTCTTTCAATCTTTGAAGTGCTTGCTTATCTTTTCTTAAGTCAACCTTATACTCTTTCATAAATTCATCAGCTAACCAGTCGATTATTCTTTGATCAAAATCGTCCCCACCTAGATGATTGTTCCCCGAAGTAGCGATAACCTCTATGATATCTTCTCCTATATCTAAAATGGAAACATCAAATGTTCCACCACCAAGATCATATACAACTATTTTTCTCTCTTCTTTTGATCGATCGAGACCAAAAGCTATTGAAGCCGCTGTTGGTTCGTTTATTATTCTTAGAACCTCTAATCCTGCGATTTCCCCTGCTTCTTTGGTAGCTTGCCTTTGAGCATCGTTGAAATAGGCAGGAACAGTAATAACGGCCTTTTTAATCTTTCCTCCTAAATATTCTTCTGCATCTTTAACCAGCTTTTTAAGTATGAACGCACTAATCTGTTGAGGTGTATACACCTTATCATCGATTCTTACTGTGTAGTCACTTCCCATGTACCTTTTTATGGAGCGAACAGTTCTATCGGAATTTAAAATAACTTGCCTTTTAGCTGGTTCACCTACTAATATCTGACCATCTTTAGTAAAAGAAACAATAGAAGGTGTGGTCCTTTTACCTTCCGCATTGGGTATTACTTCAGGGTTACCATCGGGTTTTACCCAAGCGATAGCTGAATAAGTGGTACCTAAGTCTATACCTACAACATATTCTTTTGTACTCATGAAAATACCCCCTCACTAAAACTTTTTTATTTCTAAATGTGTATTTGTTATTTGACTCTAGTACTATTATAATTCAAACAATCGTTTTTTTCAAGTGATTTATTAAGTTAAGAGAATACATATAATATCTATGATAAAGTGCTTATAAGCTAGCTAAATTTAAACGCAATCAAAAATTATATCACTCTTAATCTAAGAGTGAAAATAATATTTTGGTTTTCGATCTTGGAAGAGATCGTTGTATTCATTAATACGTTTATTTTGAGATTTCCTTTCATCTATTTCTGCTGTTTGAATAAAATCACCTTGCTCTGGTAATCTAAAAAGCACCTCTCCATCAGGTGAAGTCACTTGACTTTTACCCGTGAAAGAATACTCTATTTCACCGTTGATCTGGGTTCCCCAAATATTTGATGTGGCAATATAAATCTTGTTTTCTAAAGATCTAATTTTATTGGCTTCTTGACAATATGGTAAGACTAAATTGGCTGGATGCAAAATTAAATCTGCACCTAATAAAGCCAATGTTCTAAAGGATTCCGGAAAGTACCAATCAAAACAGATGGCAACTCCAACATTTATTCCGTTAATATTATCCACCCAAAAACCCGTGTCCCCCGGGGTAAAAAACAGTTTCTCTCTGAAAAACAAGTGAGTCTTTCTATATATTTTATATGTCCCATCACTTTTGATCAAAATTGATGAATTATAATACTTACCTTCATAATTCTCGTTAAAACCATATACTACACTTACACCAGTATCTTTAGAAAATTCCTTAAAAGTTTTAAAGGCGTATCCGATCCCATCTAAAGGCGACTCGTAAGTTTCTTCTACTTCTTTTTTAGAGGAAAAAGCATAACCGGTAAAAGCCAATTCTGGAAAGACTATAAAATTGCTATCGACTCCTTCGATGATCTTCATTACCTTATTTACATTTTTCTCGATCTCAAATAGTTCTGGTTTGAATTGAACTACGCTAACTTTAAACATTTTTCAACCTCCTCTTCTCTCACCCATTTACTCTACTCCAATGCACATTATATAATAAAAAGAAGAAAACTTTTGCCAACTATTTAAAATTATTGTATAATGTTAATTGTCGATTCTAAAAAACCAATTAGACAAAAGAGGGGTTTAAAAATTCTTTATAAATTTAGATATTCAAAAATTCTCTACCTGCTACCTCTAATTTTTGTTTTATTTTTATTCATATTGGGTAATTATGTGTACAGTCTTTATCCGAAAGGTATTATTGCTTATATATTTCTTGGAATAATAGTTACACTTTTATTTTATTCCATTAGAAAATTCATGCGATATCCTATTATTTATGATCAAAATAACAAAACCTTTTACGTTATCACCTCCGTATTTTCAGAAAAATATGAACATTTCAGTAAATCCTCCATAAAAGAAACGGTTATAACTTCCAGAAAAATAATAATAATTTTAAAAGATAAAACAATTATTTTGCCTAAGTATATAAAAGAACGAGATAAACTCATTTCTATTTTAAAAGGGGATAAACTTGAAGGGTAGAGAAACGGCAGCATATATAAATATTGATAAATACTTAGAAAATTTAAATTATATACAAAATCAAACAAAAGCGCATATCATACCAGTTTTAAAAGCAAACGCTTATGGACATGGTATGTTGCCTTTGGCAATGCAAGTATTTAAAGAAGGTTATAGTATGTTGGCTGTTGCTTATTTGGAAGAAGCTTTAGAAATCTTAAACCGGGGGATACACCTCCCAATTTTAATCTTTAATTACTTTAGCCCAGATGATTTTAAAGAATTATTGGAATTCGCTCATTTTTTAAGGCCAACAATTACTTCTTCTACATTTTTAGAAAAAGTATGTGATATACTAGGAAAAGATGTTGATAAATTTAAGTTCCATATCAACGTGGATACTGGAATCAACAGAATTGGCATAAAAGAGGAAAAATTACCTCAATTAATAAAGTTGATCAAAGATAGAAACATTCAAATAGAAGGCGTTTATTCTCATTTTGCCAATGCAGATGAAAAAGATGATTTTACCAGAGTTCAATTTGAAAAATATAAGGGGTTATTGGATTATATAATTGGTTCAGGCATAGATGTTGAAAAAAAACATATTTCTAATAGTGCTGCTGCCCTTTTTTTCCCAGAATACGCTTTAGATTATGTGAGGCCAGGCATTGCCACTTATGGCTTACAACCATCCACAACTTATAAAATAGATCAATTAAAACCTATTTTGGAACTAAAAAGCATTGTCGCGAACATTCAAAACCTTCAACCGAATGATACTATCGGTTATGGACGAACTTACGAAGTGCAAAAAAGGATGAAAACCGCTATTGTTCCTATAGGGTATGCAGATGGTTATTTTAGAGCCCTTTCCAACAAAGGAGAAGTTTTAATTAACGGAAAGCGATCTAAAATATTAGGAAGGGTATCTATGGATCAAATAGTTGTGGACGTTACTGATAATAATGTATCACTAGGTGATGAAGTTGTAATCATTGGGAGGCAAAAATACGATCAAATAACCGCAGAAGAAGTAGCTGAAAACGCTTCTACTATAAACTATGAAGTAACCTCAAGAATAGCTCAAAGGGTTCGGCGGATTTACATTAAGGGAGGAAAATATTTTGAATGAAGAATATTCTTTGGGAGATATAATAAAAGATAATCCGTTTCAACCAAAGGTAGCTGTAGAAAATATTACTTTAATATCTGAGTTAAAACCCACTGAAGACGCAGAAGTAGAAGGTAAAGTTGTGAGCAAAAAGCTTCAAAAAACAAAAAATGACAAAACGTTTTTATTGTTTACAATTGCCGATAAAAGTCAGTCCATTAGAGCTATCGATTGGTATAACGCAGAAGCAAACAATAACAAGATTCAAATTGGAGACGTTATAAAAGTAAAGGGGAAAATAGTTTACTTTGAAAATAGGCTTCAAATCAATATTAGTAACGAGACCAATTCAGTGCAAAAGATCAACATAACGAATATCAACCCCGAAAAGTACTTGCTATTTTCTAATAATGATCTATCAAAGTTAACAACTAAACTCGAACAATACATACAAGCCGTTGAAAATGAAGGTATCAGATCTTTATTGAAACAGATCTTTTTGGTTAATTCAAAATTAAGAGAATCCTTTCTTTTTTCTCCAGCTGCAGTGGAAGTACATCATGCCTATCCGGGAGGTTTATTGGAACATACTGTAATGGTTACTGAACTATCTTTAAGATTGTATGATCTTTATAACGAAGATAATGAGATATGCATCAATAAAGATATTATAATAGCTGGATCACTGTTGCACGATATAGGGAAAATAGAAGAATACGTTATAAAACCCAGTGGAATAGAAAAAACTGAACTAGGTGAATTAATTGGACACATACATCTGGGAACAAAAATAGTGTACGAAGAGTCAAAAAAAATAAATCCAAAAATAAAAGAATCAGATCTTAACCATATAATACACATCATCCTCTCCCATCATGGAGAAATAGAATATGGAAGTCCTGTAGTCCCAAAAACCATCGAATCATTCATAATTGGTTTAAGTGATAATGTCGACTCCAAAATCGCTCAAGTTAAAGACAATATTAGAAATACCTTACAAATAAACAAAGATCAAAGTTGGAGTGAATACGATAAAAGGCTGGCACGTAAGATAAAAATAGAAAAATACTAGCGGGAGGTAATTCAATTAATGCCCAAAAAAAGCACTAAATCCAACGGCAATAGTGGGGAAAGTAAATACGTAGTAATAGTAGAATCCCCGTCAAAAGCAAAAACAATAGAAAGATATTTAGGAAAGGAATACAAAGTAATAGCTTCAAAAGGTCATATCCGCGACTTACCTAAAAAAGAGTTTGGAGTTGATATCGAACACGACTTTGAACCTATCTTTCAAGTGATTCCCGGTAAAGAAAAGGTTATACAAGAAATCAAGAAAGAAACAAAAGGGAGAAAAGTATTACTAGCATCGGATATGGACAGAGAGGGAGAAGCTATAGCATGGCATCTTTCTCAGATTTTAGATCTTGATCCAAAAGAGAAAAATCGAATTATATTCTCAGAAATAACAAAAAATGCAATAAAAAATTCAATAAGTAATCCTCAAAGTTTAGACTTAAAAAAAGTAGATGCTCAAATAGCTAGGAGAATCTTGGACCGATTGGTAGGATATAAAATTTCACCTTTGGTTTGGAAAGTATTAAAAGATTACAAAACAAGCGCGGGAAGGGTTCAATCTGCAGCATTGAAATTGATAGTGGATAAAGAAAGAAAAATTTTTATCTTCAAACCAAAAAAATACTTCAATATCTATCTTGAGTACAAAGGTCAAAATATACCTTTAACAAAAGAAGACGGTAAAAAAATAAAACCCGAAAGCATAACAAAAATAAAGAAAGACCAGATCTTCGAATATTTGAAAGACAAGGATTTTAAACTGGTGAACGTAGAAGAAAAAGAAACAATAAGAAAACCCCCACTACCATTCATTACAAGTACGCTACAACAAGCAGCGGTTTCGACTTTTAACTGGGCTTCATCTAAAGTAATGAAAATCGCTCAAGAGTTGTATGAAGGTGTGGAAACCTCTGAAGGAAGTATTGCGTTTATTACTTATATGAGAACTGATTCTACAAGAGTTTCAAATGAAGCTCAACAGGCAGCTATTAACTATTTGGAAAAAAATTATGGAAAAGATTACGTTGGACATTACTTATCAAAAAACAAAAAATCCAATGTTCAAGATGCTCACGAGGCTATAAGGCCTACAGACATCAACATGGATGTTAACAATGCAAAAAGGTTAATTTCTTCAGACCATTTGAAGTTGTATACCCTTATTTGGAATAGATTCATGGCCTCTCAATCAGCTCCATCAAGATATTTAGAAAAAACATACACTATTGAAGACAACACCAACAAATACGCATTTGAAATAACGTCCAAAAAATGTATCTTTGATGGATTTGAGAAATTCTGGAATCCTAACAATAAAGAAGTTGATTTTGAAATAGGTAAAAATGATAAGATCACATACGACCAATTAAAATTCGAAGAAAAAGAGACTAATCCTCCAAATAGATATACGGAGGCAACATTGATAAAAGAATTAGAATCTAAAGGTATTGGAAGGCCATCAACATACGCAACCATAATATCCACACTTTTGCAGCGGAAATACGTATCCAAAATAGCAAAAAGTACCTTGAGGCCTACAACTACTGGTTTTGTAGTAACTGACTTTTTGGAAGCATATTTCCCAGAAATAGTCGACGTAAAATTCACTGCGAACATGGAAGAAGACCTTGATAAGATAGAAGACGGAAAAAACAAAAGTAAAGTCGTTCTAGAGCAGTTTTACAAAGAGTTTGAGACATTCCTTTCGACTGCATCTAACAACATAAAAAATAAAAAAGAAATTTTACACTACGAAAGTGATGTCCCTTGTGAAAAATGTGGGAAAAATATGAAATTAAATTTTGGAAGATATGGTCTATATTTATCCTGTGAAGAATGCAAGGAAACTCAGAAAATCCCAGCGGAATCATTTGGAGTAACAATTAAGGAGAAATTATACATAAAAGAATATCTACAAGAAACTTTAAAAATAGACAAAGAAGAGAATAAAATAGATGAAAAATGCCCCATTTGCGGTGGAGATCTCATATTGAAACACGGGAAATTCGGAGAATTTATTGCATGCAGTAATTACCCAGAATGTAAATACACTCGGAATGTGAAAGCGCGAGGGAAATGTCCCAACTGTGGAGGTGACATCGTAAAATTAAAAAGCAAAAAAGGAAAAACTTATTTCAAATGTAATTCTTGTAGTACCATGTATTGGAATGAGCCTTCAGAATACAGTTGCCCCAACTGTGGAGAAACCCTTTTTTACAAAACCTCAAAAGGAAAAGAAAAATTATACTGTGAAAAAGACAAAGCATACTTTGACATTGAAGAAATCAAACAACTAACAAAATAAACAGACAAAGTAAAAAAGGAGAAAAAACGATGTACATCCCAATCATTACAGGTGGGAAATCTAAAGAGAGAGAAATTTCCTTAACAAGCGCAAAAAATGTTTTTAATTCTATAAGTAATTTAGGTTATAAACCAGTAATCTTAGATTTAATAGATGATGATTTTATAAATAAAATTCAAAATTATAAATTCGCCTTCAACGTGGTACATGGAGATTACGGAGAAGACGGAAGATTACCTTCCTTATTAGAAATTTTAGGAATAGACTACACATGTTCAAACCCTGAAACATGTATAGCCACATACGATAAATTTATATTCTACTCTCTAGTTAAAAATTATATACAAATGCCTCAGACAATCCTAACCAACAAATTGATATTACCGCCCTTTGAATACCCTTTCATCATCAAACCTAGAAAAAGTGGATCGAGTAAAGGAGTATACATCATTCACAACGAAAATGAATACAAATTCTATTTAGAAAAAGATTTGAAAGAATTTCAGGAAGTTCTGGTTCAAGAATATATAAAAGGCCAGGAAATAACGATATCTTATATTCAGAAAAATGAAGAGTTCATATTACTACCAGTTCTTGAAATTATTCCAAAAAAAGAATTCTATGACTATGAAGCAAAATATACTAACGGGTTAACGGAACTCAAGCCACAGCTTAATTCACCCGAAAAAATCATACAAAAAATAAATGAAATAGGGAATCACGTTATGAAAATACTCACTTTTAAAGACATGTTTCGGATCGACGCCATCTTAAAAGACGATGAAGTTTACGTTTTGGAAATAAATACTGTGCCTGGTTTAACAGAATTAAGTGATCTTCCTACATCCGCACTAGCTGCTGGAATTAGCTTTGATGAGTTAATAAATATAATAATTAAAAACCATGTTGCGCGGGTTGCAGGGTGAAAGAGTAAAAAGCTCTTTTCCTTATGGGTGGGGAGCGGGGAGAAGGGGCGCTATAAAAAACACAAAAATGTGACTGCAAGGAGGAAAAATAATTTATGGATTTTCATGGGACAACAATATTAGGAGTAAAAAGAAACGGAAAAACTGTAATATGTGGTGATGGACAGGTAACAATGGGAGAAACAATCTTTAAAGGTAACGCCAAAAAAGTGCGAAGATTAGGCGAAGGAAAAGTAATATCAGGTTTCGCTGGATCCGTAGCCGATGCCTTGGCTTTGTATGAAAGATTTGAAGGAAAGTATAAGTCTTCACATGGCAATCTTATGAAAGCAGCTGTGGAACTGACCAAAGAATGGCGTATGGACAAAGCACTTAGAAGACTTGAAGCATTATTATTAGTCGCCGACAAAGAAAATATCTTTCTAATTTCAGGCAATGGCGAAGTAATGGAACCACAAGAAGATGCAATCGCAATTGGCTCCGGTGGACCTTATGCTTATGCTGCAGCAATGGCTCTATTGAGAAACACAGACTTAGATGCTGAAGAAATCGCTCAAAAAGCAATAAAAATTGCTGGTGAAATTTGTATTTATACGAACGATAATATCACCATGGAGATTATAGAATGAATGAACAAATTTTAGCTATTCCCACAAGAAAAATTGAAGAAAAAATATCTTCGAACAATGACAATTTTTTTAAAATAAAATTCAGCGATTTTGTGGAAATATTAGAAAGTGGTAATTTCTATGAAAGAAATGCACTCGAAAACGATTATAATTACAAACAAATCATACCTTATGTTGTGTTCAGAAACTTCCAAGACGAGATTTTAGTTTTAAAAAGGACACAAAATCAAGGAGAAAAAAGACTTCATAACAAAATATCGATAGGGATAGGGGGTCACATAAACAAAGGAGATAAGGGTATTACTATGGAACAAACTTTTTTCAACGGGATGGATCGAGAAATTAACGAAGAATTATGGATTACCAATTCATATAAATATGTTTACAAAGGAATAATCAATGATAACGATGAAGATGTATCCAAAGTTCATTTAGGTGTTCTTTTCGTCGGATTCATCGATTCTGCTAAGATTAAAGAAGAAGATAACTTTGAGAGCACTTGGATGAAAAAAGAAGAAATCGTAAATTTAAAAGATGTGAATTTTGAAGGTTGGACAAAAATTGCTTTAAATAACTTGTAAATTTCCCTTCCTTAAATGGGTGCAGCCAACTACCCTTAAGGGACAGAGGGGTCTCAGCTGAAGCGAATATAAAGGAGGTCTAAATTTATTTTATGAACAACATTTACGGAGAAAATTCAGGTAAAGGTTTTATAAAGGAAGTTCCTTTATCTACCTTTGCAAAAGCAGTAGAAAGTGCTATTTATAAAGCACCGCTTAGAGAAAACAACAAAGTTTGGTTAAGCGACTTATGGCTCATCACTTCTTTACCGGAAGATTTGATCAAAGAAACTATATCCAAATATATAGAAGAAATCGATATACCCGAAGACGTTGAAGAGATATACGACGATGAAAAAAATAAAGTTCTTTGGAAAAAATAAGTAAAAGGAGCGTTGTAATACTAATTAAAACTGGAGGGAAAATGTGAAAGTAGATTTTCATACTCATTCTACAGGATCAGACGGAAGTAACACTCCTAATGAATTATTGAATCTGGCTCTAGAAAAAAATATAGAATATCTATCTATCACCGATCACGATACCCTTGATGGAGTAAAATCTTTAGAAAATTTTAAAGATTTAAAAAAATTAAAATTTGTTCCTGGAGTAGAGATAAGCGCCGAATTTCCGAACACTCTACACCTATTAGGATACGGTTTTGATAACAATAACGAGAGACTAAATAAGGTTTTAGAAGAGCTTCAAGAGTTTAGAAAAAAAAGAAACGTTTTAATGATCGAAAACATGCAAAATCTTGGTTTTCAAATTACCCTTGAAGAACTAAAAAAAGAAGCAGGTGGAGAATTGATTGGTAGGCCCCATTTTGCTTCTTTAATGGTGAAGAAAAATTATGTAAGCAACAAACAAGAGGCTTTCGATAAGTATTTAAAGAAAGGAGCTCCTTTTTACTTAGATAAAAAAAGGTTAGAACCAAAAGATGCAATATTGTTAATTAAGGAAGCGGGTGGTGTAGTTGTTTTGGCACATCCTTATCAAACAAAACTCGATGAACAAAATCTAGATAATCTGATCAGAGAGTTAGTAGATTATGGGTTAGATGGCATAGAAGCTTATTACTCCTTGCACACCAAAGAAATGATCGAAAGGTATAAAGCACTTGCCAAAAAGTATGATTTGTTTATAACAGCTGGTTCGGATTATCATGGAACAAACAAAGCAGGGATAGAAATGGGGATTAACATCAGCAAAGAAGAATTAGAACCATTTTTAAATATTTTAAGGATGCTTTAAGATTCTTTGCATATAATAGATTTAGAAAACAATAACCCCCAATAAAATCCCCAACTTATCCCGCTTTATGCGGGGTTTTTTTATAAAAGAAATATATTTAATGGAGGTTTTTATGAAGAAAAAAAATCTGTTAATTCCGTTGTATGGTATTTTCATGGGTATTTCTGATTCTATCCCAGGGGTTTCAGGCGCTACGATAGCTTTGATACTAGGCATTTATGAGAGTTTCATATCTGCATGGTCTTTTGTTTTTTCTAATTTATTCAATTTCAAAACTTTAACGAAAAGTCGGGAACTTAGATTTTTGATATTGTTGTACATAGGTGTTTTTCTTGGAATGTTCTCAACCTTGGGACTTATAGACTTTTTAATAACTAACTACCAAACAAGTGTCTTTTCATTCTTTTCAGGTTTAATTATCGGGAGTATCTTTTTTTTAGGCTCAGATATATTTAAAAATTCTGATTTCAAAAATACGCAAAAATCTAAATACGTTTCTTTTTTTATTTCAACCGCTATTGGTTTTTTAGTTGCCTTCTATATTTCAGGGGCACAGTTTTTATTAGAACAACACGATTTTTTAATAATCTTTTCTTCTGGATTTTTGGCTATCTCTGCTATGATCCTACCGGGCATTTCCGGTGCATACGTCCTATTACTTTTGAATCAATATTCATTCATTGTAAAAGCAGTTAATGATTTTAATTTCCCTGTACTGATAACCTTTGTTTTGGGTGTTGTACTGGGATTGGCTTCCATGAGTAGACTATTGAAATGGGTGTTGGATAATTTTTACCTCACGACAATGTTTTTTTTGATGGGACTAATGGTTGGAGGATTGAGGGCTCCCATTTCAAGAATAGATAACTTTGTTAGTTTTTTAATATTTGGTTTAATTGGAGCCATAGTAATTGTAATTATCGAGAGGTTCGGTAGAAACAATAAATAATTTCACTGTTTCCTTTTTCTCTTTTTTGGTATTCCAAAAGTTTGATCAATTTCAACCTCTTTCCCCAACTCTCTATGGACAAGGGAAAGAGATTCCAACTTTATTTGATACTTTAACTTTTTATCAGACAAATAACTGGTAATCTGTCCAATGTTCTCTTTATTAATATCTTCTACCGCTAAAGTTATATGTGGAAACCAATTATCAGGAGAGTAATATTCATTAAGCTTTGAGTCATTTACATTGACCAAATTCCAAAGGTATTCGTGAAAGTTCAAAATTTCTTTTGTCGGTTTTACAGGGATGTACAAGGTTAATTTTTTGCCGGTAAATAAGGCTACACCTTCCGTTTTTATGGTTAATGAATCCAATTCTTTGGTTGCCTTTTTGAGTAACTTATTTAAATCGTTAACTTTATAATTCTCAGCAACACTCCAAGTTATATGGGGAAAAGGTACGTTGTTTTTTACCCAATTAACGCCAAAATTCTTTTCTAATTCATTCCAAAGTTTTGTTATTTTATTGTAAAAAGGTTGAGGTAGAATAGTCAAAAGAGCTTGCACGATTATCACCTTTTTTAGTGGGAGGTTTAAAAATGAGCTACAACAAAAAACGAATCATAAAGTTTCTTATCTATTATTTCTCTATTTCTGTTGGAGTTCTTTTAATATTCTATTTTTGGTTCACAAAACTTTTTTGGTTTTCTCTAGTAACTTGGATTTTTGCCACATTTGGTGTTGTTTCAATTTCTTTTTTCACTTTGATGAACCTAAGAATCGCTGAACTTCAAAATGAGTCAAAAGATGTAAAGAATAAAAATAATGAAAATGATTAAAGTGTTTATCAAACTAAGTTCAATTCGTCTTTTATTCGAACCATACCATCTATGGCTATTTTGAAGAAATCGTCTAATTCGATGTTCAGTTTGGTTATTTCTTTTATTTTTTCTCTGTCCGCTCCTCTAGCAAAAGCATTGTCTTTGAACTTCTTTTTTAATGATTTAACTGATAATTCAGCTATATCTTTGCTTGGCCTTACTAATACAGAGGCAACAATAAGCCCAGAAAGTTGATCTGCAGCATATAAGGCTATCTCAATATCTTTTTCCAACGCTTTTTTTTCGTTATGCGCCAATATAGCGTCTTTTACATCTTGATCGACCTTGTCTCCAAGCATTTCAACAGTTTTTAACGCATGATTAGCTGGATCATCTTTGGTTTCTTCGTAATCCAAGTCGTGTAGTAAACCGGTGATTTCCCATTTTTGCTCATCTTTGTTTAGATGTATTGCTAACTCTTTCATAATAGCTCCAACGGCAAGGGAATGAGTGAACAAATTATCCGTTTTTAAGTTTTGCTTTAGTAACTCAAGGGCTTCTTCTTTAGTCAAAAAAATCACTCCTTATTCAAATTTATTATAAGCAAATTTAAAGTAATAATAAAAAATTAATACAGTAAATAAAATAGCTCCAAAGATGATCCATAAACCGATTACCACGGGTGGGGTAGTGGTAAAAATTAATATTAAACATGCAACTAAACCAAAAAATAACCAAAACATGATCTTCAGATTACGCCATATTTTATTTAATTTTTCTTTCATCTTTGAATTTTGAAAAAGCAGGTCGTCCAAAGTTTCCCTATTTTCTTTATTTTGTTCTTCTAATAGTTTTATTCTATTCTCTAAATCTTCAACATTATTCTTAGCCATCCTTTTTGTGTACCTCCTTTGGAAAAAGAGATTTTTATATCATTGTAATTATTATATCACAATTTTGCAGATTTCAAAGGCCTTTCGTGCAATAAATAAGCTTTCTCAAACTTATTAACCAATCAATTAGTCTATTTAGGCATTTTCTAAATATACAAATTATTTGCCCTGTATTTTTAATAATTAAATAACCAGAAAAAATATGGTATAATTTAAGGACAAAAAGATAAAGATTTTTTATTGTTCGGGCTGCTAAAGCTTGGTTTTGAATTCTTAAAGTTGCTATAACTACTACACTTAGGAGGGAATTTGATGAAGGGAATGATCGTAGAAACATGGATGGAAACTTGGAAAAATACATATGGAGAAGATTATGTTAATCAGCTTTTAACCGAAATAGGAATTCCAAAAGATAAACACTTCTCTCCTTTCGAAGATTTGGAAGATCCAAAAGTTTTTAAACTTCTTGATTTAATGAGTAAAACAACTAATAAATCAAAAGAAGAGATCATGAAAGAATTAGGGAAAAAAAACATTTATACGTTCAAAAAATATTACCCTAATTTTTTCAGAAAAAAGGGACTTCTGTCATTTTTATCAACCATGAATGACGTTCATAAATCGTTGACAAGGAGAATAAAAGGAGCCAAACCTCCCGCGATTGAATTTGAAATCATAGATAGCAACTCAGCCTACATTACCTATCGTTCTTTCAGAGATATGAGATACTATTTCTTAGGATTGTTGGAAGGTTCCGCCGAGGTTTTTGGTGAAAAAATTGAATATGAGATTATTGATCAAGGAAACACTGATCAGGGAAGTTTTCTAAAAATAAAATTAAAAAGCGAGAAACCATACGCAAAAATCAAGAAGGCAAGGTTTTTCACAGCTATGAGCTTATCATTAATGAAAATGTTTTTCACTTCTCTAACTTTTTATACAATAATCATTGTCTTTTTATTATCTTGGCTTTTTACTTGGATTTTAGGAAACCATTGGTATACATTTTTAATTACAGGTATCTTATCTGGAGCGTTTATTCTTTCGATGGGTAATTATTTCAAAAGGTTATTTTCTTCTTCTTCAGAAGGGTTGCAAAATTTAAATAACCTCGAATATGATAAACCTGTACTTTTAAAGGGAGAAAAAATGCTTGAAAAGCATTCTTTAGAAATTGATAATTTGAGAAGCAATTTTAATGGTATTTTTATTCAATTAACTGGAGATATAGAAGAAATAGAAACCTTTACTGAAAAAGTTGGCGAAAGAGCTGAAGAAATGAAGGAAATAAGTGACTCAATAGGAGAACTAGTTGAACAGGTGGCTATAAGTTCGGAACAAATCGCTCAAGATGCCGAATCAATATCAAATGTAGTTGAAGTAAATGTAAATACAATACAAAGTATCATATCTAGAGAAGATCAGATGGTAGACTCTTTGGAAAATGCTGTCAAAAGAATCAATGATTCCTCTTCAAAAGTAGAAGCATCCTCAAAAGAAATAGAAAATATGAGCGAAAGATTCAATAATTTAGTGAAAGAAAGTGATAAGTTAGAAGAGGATACTAAAGAAATTCTTAAGGTTGTTGACACGGTAAAGGGTATTGCTGATCAAACTAATTTGTTAGCCTTAAACGCGGCAATTGAAGCTTCAAGAGCAGGAGAAGCTGGCAGAGGATTTGCGGTGGTAGCTGATGAAATAAGAAAATTAGCAGAGGAAAGCAAAATAGCCGCTTCACAGATTGATAATATACTTAGTAGAATATCTTCAGGTATTCAGCTATTAACAGAAACTGTGGAAAAAGAGTTTAAGGCAATGAGAGAAGGAGCTAACAATCTAAGAATTAGCTCTCTAAATAATAAAGAATCTGCTACTAATATAAAAAATATCTCTAAAGAGATACACGAAATATTAAACGAATTAAGCAGTGAAGGGGTCAAACTAGAAGATTTAACTAAAAACACCCAAAACTTACTAGCTATATCCGAAGAAGGTTCGGCTACCGCTGAAGAAATATCTAGCTCCGTCAAAACGTTTGTAAATAATATAAAAGAAATCCTACAGAACATAAAAGAGGTGGATAGATTTATTTCTTCACTTAAAGAAAGCTTATCCAATAAGAATTGATCTTTTATTTCAAAATTATGTTATTTTTTTAATCTTTTTTTAAAACTTCCATGTTATACTTTACTTTAGATTGCGCCTTTAAAACATTTAAGAATTTTGAAAGACGATAATAAGTTTAAATAAGGGGGTAGATAACTTTGGTAGAAAGAGAAATGACAAGACAGTTTTTAGAGGATGCATTTTGTGGTGAATCCAAGGCACATATGAAGTATTTGATTTTCTCTGCTGAAGCGGAAGAAAAAGGGTTAAAAAACCTTGCAAGAATGTGGAAAGCTATTGCCCATGCTGAGTTTGTTCATGCAAGGAATCATTACAGAGCCTTGGGTTATATTGGATCAACTCAAGATAACCTCCAACAATGTATAGACGGAGAAACCTTTGAAATTGAAGAAATGTATCCAGTGTACAACAATGCAGCTAACTTTCAAGAAGAAAATGAAGCCGTAAGAACCACCTATTTTGCTTTGGAAGCAGAGAAAATACACGCAGAGTGGTACAAGAACGCAAAAAAGGTTGCAGACCAGGGTAAAGATGTTGAAGTTGGTAAAATCTTCATATGTGATGTCTGTGGTTATACTGTAGAAGGAGAAGCACCAGAAAAATGTCCTGTTTGCGGAGCTCCGAGAAGCAAATTTGTAGAATTCTAACTAGATTTTTTAAGAAAGGAGATGATTCTTTGTGTTAGGTGATGTAATTAAGATTAATGATTTCAAAAATGAAAAACATGTCCCTACAATCGATTGTCCAGACAAAGTTGAACCTAACGAAGAGTTTGAAGTAGATGTACAGATAGGTAAAGAGATTAAACATCCGAACACAGTAGAACACCATATTGAATGGATAGATCTTTTTATACAATATGATGATGATCCAAATACCGTACATGTTGGCAGATATATTTTTGGACCTGTAGTTGGGGAACCTCACGTAAAAGCAAAAATTAAGTTAACCAAATCAGGAACGTTGATCGCCCTCTCTCATTGCAATATTCATGGACTTTGGGAAAACACTAAAAAAGTTTCTGTAGGATGATTTTTGAAAATACTAAATAGGAGCTGATAAAAAATGAAAAAATACAGGTGTATGATTTGTGGATACATATACGATCCAGAAGCAGGAGATCCTGATAACGATATAGAACCAGGAACCTCTTTTGAAGATTTGCCCGATGATTGGACTTGCCCAGTTTGTGGTGCAGCTAAAGAAGACTTTGAATTACTTGAAGAATAAAAAGCGGGATGTTAATCCCGCTTTTTTAATAATTCTCCTCCAGATTTTCTTATTTCTAAATTTTCACCATCTTTTGAGTCAACTATAACCGTATCTCCTTCTTTTATAGTATCTTCAATGATCATAGTTGCCAAAGGAGACTCTATTTTTCTTTCTATGACTCTTCTCAACGGTCTAGCTCCATAAACTGGATCAAATCCTTCTTTTGCTATAACGTCCTTCGCTGCTTCAGTTATTTGAATACTTATATGTTTCTCTTTTAATCTCTCTTCTAACCTTGAAATCATTATATCGACTATTCTCTTTATCTGGGAGATACCCAAGGGTTTGAAAACTATAATATCGTCGAGCCTGTTAATAAACTCAGGTCTAAATGCCAATTTTACTTGGCTCATAATTTCATTTTTTGTGTTTTCATAAGATTCTTCTTCTGTTTCTCCAACAAAACCAACACTTTTCTTGGTTTTATTTAGTAACTCTGAACCTAAGTTGGAAGTTAGTATTATGATGGTATTACTGAAATTGACGGTCCTACCTTGAGAATCTGTTAACCTACCATCGTCTAAGATCTGTAACAATATGTTGAATACATCGGGATGAGCTTTTTCAACTTCATCGAATAATACAACGGAATAGGGTCGCCTTCTGATCATTTCTGTTAGTTGTCCACCTTGTTCGAAACCTACGTAACCTGGTGCTGCACCTACTAACCTAGAAACGTTGAATTTTTCCATGTATTCACTCATATCTATTCTCACGAGTGCGTCTTCAGTACCAAATAATATCTCGGCTAATGTTTTTGCTAGTTCAGTCTTTCCTACTCCAGTTGGACCAAGGAACAAGAATGAACCAACTGGTTTCTTAGGATCTTTCAATCCCGCTCTGGCCTTTTTAATATGATCTGCAACAGTGTTGACCGCTTCATCTTGGTCAACGAGTCTTTTGTGTATTTCGTTTTCAAGGTTGGCAAGTTTTTTCTTTTCATCTTCAACCATTCGTGTAACAGGGATTCCAGTCCATTCTTGTACCAAAGAGGCTATTATGTCTTCATCTACTACATTGCTTATTTCGCTTTGTACTCGTTTAGCAGCTTTTTGTGCTTGTTCTAATTCCTTTTGAAGGTCAAAATACTCTGCCTTTTTTTTGGAGGCTTCTTCATATTTTTCCTCTAAAGTTAGTTTATTAATCTCTTCTTCTAATTTTGACAATTTCTTTTCCAATTCTCTAATTTTCTCTGGTTTGGCTGAGTTTCTCAACTTTACTCTGGCACAAGCTTCATCTATCAAATCTATGGCTTTATCGGGTAAGAATCTGTCGTTAATATATCTATGAGAAAGATTAACTGCTGCGATTAAAGCTTCATTCAATATTTCGACCTTATGATGTTTTTCGTAAGTTTCTTTTATACCCTTAAGTATTTCAATAGCCTGCTCAGGGGTAGGTTCTTGTACATACACCGGTTGAAACCTTCTCGCTAATGCTTTGTCCTTTTCAATGTATTTTTTATATTCTTCATAGGTTGTTGCTCCAATAACCTTTATTTCACCTCTAGCTAAAGCTGGCTTCAAAATATTTGCGGCATCCATTGCATTTCCTTCAGCCACTCCAGCCCCTATTATATTGTGAAGTTCATCGATAAAAAGAATAATTTCGTCGCTCTTTTCTTTTACAGTATCGATAACTGATTTAAGCCTTTCTTCAAATTCACCTCTAAATTTAGAACCTGCCAACAAGGCGGCCATGTCTAATTGTAAAATTTTCTTATTTTTCAAATAAGAAGGAGGATTTTCATCTACTATCAACTGCGCTAAACCTTCTACTACGGCTGTTTTCCCAACTCCAGCGTCGCCAACTAATACTGGATTATTTTTAGACTTTCTTGATAATATTTCAATCATTCTATTTATTTCTTTTTCTCTTCCTATCACAGGCGTAAGCTTTCCTTTCTTTGCCTCTTTGGTTAAATCAACAGTAAATTTTTTCAAAGGATCTCCCATACCTGATTCTATTTCTTCGTCTCCGTTTTCTAACATCTCTTGTAGCCGTTCTCTAATTAAAGCTTCCGTAGTATAAGCAGACAAAAGTTTGGAAGCGTAGGATGTACCTTCCTTTAAAATCCCTAACAATAAGGCTAGTAAAGGAATTTTTTTAAAACCCATCCTGTCGGATTCTGATTTAGCTATTTGTAAAGCATTTGCTAAACTAGTTGATAGATAAATACCTTGTGCACTACCATAGGACATTGAGTAATAAACTCCCATTTCTTCGGATAAAGCTTCTTCAAGTTTGCTTTTTATAGAATTAGTATTGGTACCTTGAAAAATTTTTTCAACATTTTCATCTTCAACATTTAAAATTGCTAACAACAAATGCTCAGGTTTGAGAATATTACCTCCTGAATAACCTAGAACATTTTGAGCTTCTTGAAATGCTTTTAAAGATTTTTCAGTAAAATCATTCGGATTGAATCTCATTAAGTCACCTCCATCCATAGATCCCTTTCAGGGAGTTTTTTTCTACGTAATAAAGTATTTTATCACTCGTTACTTTTATTTGCTAATTCTATTTTCATTATATCCTTTTCAATGTAAAATGTCAAGAAAAATTTTTAAATTTCTGTTTTAATTCATTTTCTTTTATAAAACCACCCAATATATCCAACTTGTCATTCGAAAATTTGATTCAATTAGTGAATTTACAGTATTTTTTATCCCATTTTTAAGCAATTTAGTGTTATAATTAGAATGAAAAAGATAAAATATCGGAGTGTGGAGCATATGGTAAGCAAAATTTTAAATATTATATATAATGATAAACCTCAAAATGTATTAAAATCAACTTTTAAAGAAGTATCTTCCCAATTGAAAGAATCAATGGGGAAAGACAACATTATGTTTATTTATCAATCAAGCAGGGAGGTTTTTAAAGCTTTAGCTTCTACAATAGATAAGTTTGAAAATATTAAAATATACCTACGCGGAGACGAAGATCTAAAAAACAAAATTTTTTCAAATGAGATCGTACCTGTGAATCTAAAAGATGATATTTCACAGGTAAGTTCAACCGCAAACGATATAAGAGAGTTATTTTTGTATCCGATATTTTCCGAAGAAGGCTTAATTGGCGCCGTCGGATTATTTGACAATCAAATTGATAAAAATACTTTCGACCAACATTTTTTTTATTATTCCGTATTGATTAATTTGATTATAGAAAAATTGAGAATTAGGGATTTGCAAGACAAGGTAATTTTAATGGAAAAGCTCACCGACATTATAGAAGAAATTACCGAAAAAGATATAATAGTCAATAATGTATTAAAACTCCTAAAAGATTCTCTACATGCAGAAAGCATAGCATTCTGGAAACTTCAAGGTGATACTCTCGAAATCAAATACTTTTTAGAAATAGATGAAAGCACAATCATAACTAGAACTATCCCTATAGAAAATACCCTCGAAGGTAAAGCAATAAAAGAAAGATCGAGTTATATGCTAGTGGGACGAGAAAACTTTCAAAATTATTTTATTCCTTTTAATATAGATCTCAAATCTTCTATTTATTCTGTTATAGAACAAAATCATGAAGTTTATGGCGTTTTAAGTGTTTATAACAGAGAAGAAGAATACTCATTTAGAACTTACAAAAATTTTGATGAAGCAGATTTCCACGTTTTTTCGGACACCGCCAAAAGATTAGCTTTTTCTATTCATAGAATAAATTTATACAACAAACTTCAAAATGAAGTCAGTAAATTGACTGAATTGAAAATGAATTATGAACAGCTTATTGAAAAACAAAAAGAACACTTAGATATGCTAAATGCATTGGATAAGATATCCCAAGCTGTGAGATCTGTTTACGATAAAAATTTGGCAATAAAAATAATGCTTTTAGGCTTAACTTCTGGGAGAGGTCTCAAGTTCAACAGAGCTCTTTATTTAGAAAAGGACAAGGTTCGGGGATTCCTTGTTCCAAAAATATGGGTTGGTCCTGATACAGAAGAAGACGCTACCGAAATCTGGAAAGACGCAAACATTAGGGCTTTAAAATACGGAAACGTCGTTCAGTACCTAAAAGAGGAGGCCATAAAAATACCCACCAATAATAAACTAATCCTCAGTTTACAAAATAAAGTTTTAGCATATAAAGGGCATCCTATTTTAGAACGAGTCGTTGAAAAAAAACAGGTTTTACATATCGTTCCTCAAATGTTGGAAATTAAATGGGAAGATTTAGAGGATATATACGATATAGTTAAAATTAATGAGTTTCTTATTTTCCCAGTTACTGGAATGACAGAAACTAAAGGAGTAGTAATAGTTGATAACAAAATAAACAAAAAACCCATCACCAACATTGAAACTGAAATTGTAAAATTATTTAAAGATAATATGGGATTAGCTTTGGAAATGATAGAAAATTATCAAGAATTAAAGGAAAAAACATTAAGATTAGAAGAACAAAAAGATTTGATGGATTACTACAGAAGATTCAAAGATAATATATTACAAAACCTGGCTGTTGCCGTAGTTGTGGTTGATAGAAATGGAAAAATAAACGAATGGAACAGAATGGCAGAAAATTTTTTCTCCAGACCAAGAGAGACCATGATAGGAACTGCTATCCAAGATATAACAGAACTAATCGGGGAAGAAATAATCGAAAAAATTAAAGACATTTATGAAACCAGAAATAATATCAAATTAAAGAATTATGAAGTAAAACTTTCCGATACCAAGAAAATTTTTGATATTCAGCTATCTCCTTTGAGAAACGAAGAATTAGGAGTGATAGAAGGCGTTATAATTGTTTTTGATGATGTAACCGAGCTGTACAACCTTCAAAAAGAAATGGAAAAGCGAGAAAGACTTGCTGCCATGGGAGAAATGACTGCTAGAATAGCTCATGAAGTGAGAAATCCTATTACTATTATCGGTGGCTTTTTAAACAGGATAGCTAAAATGAACGAAATGGATGATATTCAAAAATATACCCAAATTATTAAAGAAGAACTTTCAAGGCTCGAACATATAGTAAATGAGATCTTAGAATATTCTAGAGGAGGTAAAATTAACCAGATTGAAGAAGTCGATTTGATAGAAATCATACGTGGAATAATATTGATGTACGAAGATTTTATACAACAAAAACACGTTATGGTGAATACTGATTGGTTAAAAGAAGAGATCGTAATAAAAGCAGACAAAGATAAAATAAAACAGGTATTGATGAATTTAATAAAAAACGCCTTAGAAAATGTATACAACAATGGGAAAATTGAAATAAAAGTTGGATTTACCGATGAAAATAAAGTTTTTTTTGAAATAACCAACGATGGACCCTCTATTCCCCAGGAAATTAAAGAAAAATTATTCACACCTTTTCTTACTACAAAAAGCAATGGGACAGGATTGGGTTTAGCTATTTGTAAAAAAATAATAGAAGAAGAACACAAAGGTAAAATTTATTTGGTAAAATCTGACAATAATGGAACCTCTTTCAGATTTGAAATTCCAACAGGTGAGAAATAATACTTTTTAGGAGGGGTTAAGTTGTCGAAAGTACTAATAGTAGATGATGAAGAGAACATAAGAACTTTAATAAAAGAAGAACTGGAAGAAGCTGGTTACGAGGTTACTACAGCAAGTAATGCAAAAGATGCACTGGAAACCTTAGAAAATGATCAAGATATAGATATCATATGCACTGATATCGAAATGCCTGATGTAAATGGCTTAGAACTCGCAAGTGAAATCAGAAAAAGGTATCCAAACAAAAAAATAATATTTCTCACAGCCTACTCACATTATAAAAGCGAGATGGCATCCTGGGCTGCAGATGCTTATGTTGTAAAATCAATGGATTTAACAGAAATAAAAGATACAATCGAAACTCTTTTAAAAATTCAATAATATTTTATCGGAGGTGCGGGTTTTGGATTACAAAGACACAATCAATCTTCCAAAGACATCATTCAAGATGAAGGCAAATCTAAAAGAAAAGGAGCCTCAAATTCTTCAAAAATGGGATGATTTAAATATTTCTTACTATCTCAGAAACAAAAGAATCGGGGAAAAAAAGTTTGTTTTACATGATGGTCCACCGTATGCGAATGGAGACATTCATATGGGGACGGCTCTCAATAAGGTTTTAAAAGACATCGTTTTAAAATATAAAACATTGAGAGGTTATGATGCGCCTTATGTTCCTGGATGGGATACACATGGTCTTCCAATTGAGCATAACGTTACTACCAAGCTTGGAGAAAAGGCTAATGCCTTGAGTAAATTAGAAATAAGAAAACTATGTGAAGATTACGCTATGAAATACGTAGACATTCAAAGAGAAAGCTTTAAAAGGTTGGGGGTAATTGGTTTTTGGGATAAACCATATTTAACTTTGAAACCAGAATATGAAGCCAAAGTTTTAGAAATTCTTCGTTCTATAGTTGAATCCGGCAATATTTATAGAGGAACAAAACCTATATATTGGTGTACAGAATGTCAAACAGCTTTAGCAGAAGCTGAAGTTGAATACCATGATCATACATCAGATTCAATTTATGTAAAGTTCCCTCTAGTTGGAGAAAACAATACATACGTGATCATATGGACAACAACACCTTGGACTTTACCAGCGAACGTAGCTATTGCTGTTCATCCTAATTTTGATTACGCAAAAGTTCAAGTTGGAAACGAATATTGGATAATGGCTAAGGAATTAGTTGATAAAACTATGAAAGAATCAGGAATAGATAATTACAAAATAATCGATACCTTTAAAGGATCTACATTAGAAGGGAAAAAAGCTAGACATCCTTTTGTTGACAGAGAAAGCCTTTTAGTACTTGCAGATTATGTAACTTTGGAAGAAGGTACCGGATGTGTTCACACTGCTCCAGGACACGGTATGGAAGATTATATAACAGGTACAAAGTACAACCTTCCAGTAATATCTCCAGTAGATAGTCGGGGATATTTCACCGACGAAGCTGGAAAGTATAAAGAGATGAAAATTTGGGAAGCGAACAAAGAAATTATCAAAGATCTAAAAGAAAACGGTTTTCTCGTTCAATCAGGAAAGATAACTCATTCCTATCCACATTGTTGGCGTTGTAAAAAT
Source organism: Petrotoga sp. Shatin.DS.tank11.9.2.9.3 (assembly GCF_003665005.1). Lineage (NCBI taxonomy): Bacteria > Thermotogati > Thermotogota > Thermotogae > Petrotogales > Petrotogaceae > Petrotoga > Petrotoga sp. Shatin.DS.tank11.9.2.9.3. The sequence continues at coordinate 93,442 of NZ_JGVT01000001.1, read as the reverse complement.
CCTGTTATCTTTAGAGCCACTCCTCAATGGTTTATAGATCTTGAAAAAAACAACTACCGTGAAAAGGTGTTGGAAGAAATAAAAAAAGTAAATTGGATACCCAAGTGGGGAGAAAATAGAATATCCTCTATGGTGAGAGAGAGACCTGACTGGGTAATTTCAAGACAGCGTGCCTGGGGAATCCCAATACCAGCTATTAAATGTGAGAATTGTGGAGAAACAATTTTGGATACCAAAATTATAGACCACGTTATAGAAATTATAGAAAAAGAAGGGAGTAATGCATGGTTTGAGAAAGAAGCGAAAGAACTTCTACCAAATGATTACAGGTGCCCTAAATGTGGTGGTTCAGAGTTCAAAAAGGAAGAAGATATTTTAGACGTTTGGATCGATTCTGGATCATCTTTCGAAGCAGTTGCAAATTCCCGTGAAGAATTAAAAAAATTCCCTGTAGATTTATATCTTGAAGGAAGCGATCAACATCGAGGGTGGTTCCAAAGTTCTATATTCTTATCTGTTGCAAAACACGGAATTGCCCCTTATGAATCCGTTTTGACTCATGGCTTTATAAAAGACGAAGAAGGAAAGAAGATGTCTAAATCCTTGGGAAATGTAGTCAACCCAAAAGACATTATCAACAAATATGGAGCAGACATATTAAGGTTATGGGTTGCATCAGCAGATTACAGAATGGATATTAAAATATCTTACAATATTTTGGAACAACAGGTTGAAACCTACCGCAAACTTAGAAATACTATAAGATTTTTGCTGGGCAATATAAATGATTTTGACCCTGATGAAGATTCTGTGGCTTATGAAGAAATGTTAGAAATAGACCAATGGGCATTGATGAAGTTACATAATTTGATAAAAAATGTCACCAAAGCTTATGACAACTACGAATTTTACAAAGTACACTATCTTATAAACAATTTTTGTACAATAGATATGAGTTCTACTTACTTGGATATAATAAAAGATAGAATATACGTAGAAGGAAAAAAATCTAAACTCAGGAGATCCGCTCAAACAGTTTTATATGAAACCGCTATAGCTTTAAATAAGATGATTTCACCCATATTGCCTTTTACTGCGGAAGAAGTTTACGAGCATCTCAATTACTCAAACAAATATGAAACCATATTCGCTGAACTATGGCCTGAATATAAAGAGAATTACCTTAGCGAAGAATTAGAAGAAAAGTGGAATAAAATTTTTGCTTTGAGAGAGGATGTTTTAAAAGCCCTTGAAGAGAAAAGAAAAGAAAAATTTTTAGGAAACTCTCTGGATGCTAAAATTATCCTCAACCTAAAAGATGATACATTAAAGCAAATTCTATCTCAATACGATAACAACTGGATTGCTGATCTATTTATAGTATCTCAATTTGAATTTGGTAATGTAGATGAAGGATTTGAAGGTCGATACGCAACAATTAAAGTTACCAAAGCAGAAGGGGAAAAATGCGAAAGATGTTGGAAAGTAGATCCTAATACGGACAATGACCCTGACTTTCCGGGCGTTTGTCCAAGATGTGCAAGAGTATTAAAAGAGGAAATAAATGCGTAAACTCTAGGATGGGCTGTATAGCAAAAGAACACAAAAAACAGTTTTATTAATTCTAAAGGTATGTGAGGGGGTACATAATGAAGCTTTTTTTTGGAAAAAAGGAAGAGAAAGTAATAAAACTTTTTTCTAAACATTTAGAAAAAGTAGAAGAAGGGGTAAACTTACTCACAGAATTAGTAGAATTGTATGTAACAAACGATATGGAAAAATCTGTTGATTTATCAAAACAAATATCTAATATAGAAAGCGAAGCTGATTCTTTAAGAAGAAAAACGGAAAGCGAAATGTATCAAGGAGCTTTTTTGCCAAATTTTAGAGGAGAACTTTTAGAATTAATAGAAGCGGTTGATAAGGTTATGAATAAAACACAAACGGTTTCAGAAATCTTAATTTTTCAAAAACCAAAAATACCCGAGAATTTTAAACCAGATTTTTTAGAACAAAGTCGATTGGTAAAGAAAACTTATAAATCCTTGAAAAAGTCTATAGAAAACGTATTCGAAAATATAGAAAAAAGTAGTGAGTATATTCAAAAAGTTGAATTACAGGAACATGAAGAAGATATCTTAGAGAAGGATTTAATACGAAGATTGTTTGAAATAGATAGCCTTGAATTATCGGAAAAATTGCAGTTGAAAGATCTTTTTCTACAGATAGGAGATATAGCAGACAGGGCCGAAGATGCTTCTGATAAATTAGAAATTATAGTCTTAAAAAGGAACATTAAATAAAAATATCGCTGGTCGAAAAAACCAGCGATATTTTTTTATAGCAAGTTCATTATAGCAAAGGATAAACCTGCAGAAATTACCACTGAGATAATGATATCTAAGAAGTTTACTCCTCCACCGGCACCTTCAGCTATTTGTTTTACATCAGTGACCTCTTGAGAGAGCTGATCAACACTACTTTGAACGGCTTGTAAGTTTTGGGACAATTCAGAAACAGATTGGGTATTATTACTTAATTGAACACTTAATTCGTCAGTAGTGTTTTTTAACGAAGTAAACTCAGTTTTATCAACTTTAGAATCTATCTTCGAATTCAAGTTAGCCGTTAAAGCATTCAATCTGTCCAAATCTTGGTTTACACTAGAAAAAGAGTTTTGAATACTAGCTACTGAATTTTTTAACGACTGTATTTCTTGATTGGAATTAGATACTGTTTGAGAAAGATTCTGATAATTACTATTCAGACTTCCAACGGTGTTTTCCAGATTGGTAACTCTGGTATTTAAGTTTCTGATGTCAGTTTCGCTTACCGCGGGCACTGATATGGCGTTGACCTTTCTCTCTAATTCGTCTATCTTCGTGGTGGCATAACCAAGCAACTCATAAGAATTCTGAAGTTCCTTGACAGAACTATCCAACCTCGAAACGGAACCCTGAAGAGTAGAAAGATCACTTGCAACAGAATTTAACCTTGTCTGAAGTTGCTGTAATTCCGCTGAAGAAACTCCTTGCGGAACAGATAAACTACTTACAGTCCTTTCCAAATTCGCCAAATTTTGAGCTAAAGGCTCAATCATACTTTGTTCTACGTAATCAATCGTTCTGGACAAAGCAACAGTCAGTTGATACCTGTTCATGTTTTCTAATCCTTTAAAAGTACCATCGGGGTATCCTTCAATAATGCCAATACCAGAAAGCCTTTCAACTGCATCATATGCCCAATGATTGATGGGAACATCCTTAAAAGACTGTGAAAATACTCCTAAAGCCAAAAACAAAAATAAAAACAAAATACCTGCCTTTTTCACTACACACACCTCCTGAATTTTAGTATTTTAAGTTTTTTATTGCTATCGATTTTATTTTATCACAAAAAATGGTAAAATAAGATGAAAAAACATTGGAGGTGTTAATTTTGTTTCAAAAAAGGACTCATACTTGTGGCGAATTAAACGAAAATGATATTGATAAGATCGTTATTTTAAACGGATGGATAGATAGGATTCGTGATTTAGGAGGAATTATTTTTGTTTTGATAAGGGATAGATACGGTAAAACTCAAGCGGTTTTTGATTCGAGTTATAGCAATACACTTTATCAAAAAGCCTTGAAATTAAAAAATGAATACGTTGTTTCTATCCAAGGAAAAGTTAGGAGGCGTCCTGAAAAAGACAGAAATTCAAATATGTTTACCGGGGGTGTTGAAATACTTGCAACAAATTTAGAAATTCTTTCTGAATCTGAAACGCCACCAATATACGTAAACATAGAAGAAGATATTTCTGAAAATTTGAGGCTAAAGTACAGATACTTAGACCTCAGAAAAGAACGGATGCAACGGAATCTAATACTGAGACACAAAGTTATGAAAATCACTAGAGATACGCTCAGCGCCGAAGGGTTCCTTGAAATTGAGACCCCTTACTTAACAAAATCAACACCAGAAGGGGCACGCGATTTTTTGGTTCCTTCTAGATTGAAACCTGGCAATTTTTACGCCTTACCTCAATCTCCTCAACTTTTCAAGCAACTGCTCATGGTATCAGGTTTTGATAAATATTTTCAAATAGCTCGTTGTTTCAGAGATGAAGATTTTAGAGCCGATAGACAACCCGAATTCACACAAATTGACATAGAGCAATCCTTTGTTGAAAAAGAAGATATAATTGCATTAACTGAAAAATTAATTAAAGAAATATTTGAAAAGTCTATAAATTACAAAGGATTAGAGACTCCCTTTCCAAAATACCCCTATGATGAAGTGATGCAAAAATATGGTTCAGATAAACCTGATATACGGTATGGTATGGAATTTATAGACTTAACAACTTATTTTAAAAATACCGAAACTAATTTTATAAAAAATGGGATAGATAAAGGCCTAATATTAAAAGGCTTTATTGTCCCTGAAAGGTCTAACAATTTTTCCAGAAAAAAATTCGATGATCTTACAGAGTTTGCTAAAGAACAAGGCAGTACCGGATTAATTTGGATAGCTAATGACAAAGAAATAAGATCAAATATAAAAAAAGCCGCAGCCAAAGAGATTAATATCTTAGTAGAACGTGGTATAATGAAAGAAGGTGACGTTTTATTAGCTATTTTGGAAGAAGCAGACAAAATAGATAAGATTTTAGGACAATTGAGAATAAAAATGATCAAAGAAGAGTTTGAAAAAGAATCCGGGTTCAGCATAATTTGGGTCACTGATTTTCCAATGTTTTCTTGGAATGAAGAAGAACAGAGAATAGTAGCCGAACATCACCCCTTTACTATGCCCAATTTAGATGATTTAGCTAAATATGATAATAGAGACCCTTTAAAAATCAAATCTCAATCTTACGATCTTGTAATAAACGGTTATGAGATTGCAAGCGGCAGCATAAGGATACACAAACAAGATATACAACAAAAGGTATTCGATATTTTAGGTTTGAGCAAAGAAGAGGCACAAGAGAAATTTGGATTCTTATTAGAGGCTTTCAAATACGGTGCTCCACCTCACGGAGGCATAGCAATCGGAATGGATAGATTGGTAAGCATACTGGTAGGAGAAGATTCAATAAAAGAGGTCATTGCATTCCCAAAAACAGCTTCTGGAACAGATCCTATGACCAATGCTCCATCAGAAGTTAGTGAGAAACAATTGGAAGAATTACATCTCGCTTTGAAAAAATCAAACGAGAGTGAGATGAAAAATGACTCAAAAAGCTAAAAAAATAAAGATTGCAATAGATGGGCCGGCAGGATCAGGCAAATCTACAATTGCACAAAGACTAGCAGAAATACTAAAAATAAATTATCTAAATAGTGGGGCTTTGTACAGAATCATTGGTTATTACCTAAACGAACAAAAAGTGGACCCACAAGATTCAAAAAATATAGAAAATATTTTAGAAAAACTTAACATTAAAATAAAAAACAACCGTTATTTTTTAGACGAAAAAGATGTTACTATCTCCATTAAAGACTCAAAAATCGGTGATTTAGCTTCTCTATACTCTCGTAATAATATTATTAGAGAAAAAGTTAATGAGATAATTAAAAAGATTGCCGAAAAAGACAGTATAGTGGTTGATGGAAGAGATATAGGAACCGTAGTTCTGCCCGATAGTGATATTAAAATATATCTAACCGCCTCTATAGAAGAAAGAGCTAAAAGAAGATGGAGTGAAGAAAAGGGGAAAAAACCCAATATTTCTTTTACTGAAATATTGGAAGAAATAAAAAATAGGGATTACAACGATTCAAATCGTTCTATAGCTCCATTAAAACCAGCTCAAGATGCAATAATTATAGATACTACTAATCTGTCCATAGAAGAAGTCCTTCAAAAAATATTAAAAATTATCGAAGAGAGAGGTATTTATGGAAATTAATGTAGCAAAAAGAACTGGTTTTTGCTCAGGCGTTCAAAAAGCGTACAATGAAGTTAAAAATTCCTTAGTTAACAAAAATAAGATTTATATTTATGGTGAGTTAGTACACAATAAAAAGGTAATAGAAGAGTTAAACAAATCAGGTGCAATAACTATAAAAGGATTGGATGAGATACCCGAGGATTCCATAAACGAAACGGTAATCATCAGAGCCCATGGTATTTCAAAGGCTGAGAAAGATCTTTTAGAAGAACGATTCTCTAAAGTTATAGACATGACTTGCCCAATAGTTACAAATTTAGTAAAATACGTAGGTAACAAGCAAAAAGAAGGATTTTTTGTAGTCGTGTATGGAAAACCTGACCATCCTGAGATACTTGGGCTAAAAGGGAATGTAGATGAGAGTAAATTGCTAATAACACTTTCTCCAGTGACAATACCTCAAAAAAAAGTATTGATAGTATCTCAAACAACCATGGGCGAAGAAGAGTACAAAAATTTTATAACCAGTATTTTAACTATTAATTCTTTTACGGAGGTGTTGATAAGAGATACTATATGTTCTGAAACTATCCTAAGGGAAAAAGAGACACTAGAACTTTCTCTAAAAAGCACATTGATGCTAGTTCTAGGCGGAAAAAACAGTTCAAATACTCAAAAATTATACCGTATTTCAAAAAAATATTGTAAAAGGACATACCATATTGAATCTGGTGAAGAACTTAAAGAAATAACTATCTCTCCACAAGACAAAATAGGAATAGTTACTGGTTCATCCACACCAACATCAGAATTAAATAAAGTGTTGGAGTATCTAAGCCAAAAGAAGGAGGATTTTTCATGATGGAGGAAAAAACATTTGAAAAACTTTTGAACGAACAAGAGATAAACGAGGTAAAAAAAGGAAAAATAATAGAAGGAAAGGTATTTGAAATAAATAGCGATGGTATATGGGTTGCTTTAGAAGGTGCCACAGGAGATGTGTTTGTAAGTCAAGTAGAACTCATAAAACCTCTCCAAGAATATCAAGTAGATCAAAAGATACTAGTAGAAATAACAAAAACAAATGATGCAGAAGGTTTAAACTTTGCCTCCGAAAAAAGGGCCGTTTGGAATGAAACTATGAATAAAATAAAAGAAGGAGAAAATTATCCTATTATTTTTAAAAACAGGCTCAAGAAAGGCTACAGCGTATTGATTGAAGGACTTATCGGTGCTTTTCTTCCTGGTTCGTTATCTTTATTAAGCCCTAAAGATGATTTACCTCAAGGAGAAAAAATGGCTAAAGTGATTTCTAAAAATGGAAAAAACATAGTCGTATCGATAAAAGATTACGCAGAAGAAAAAATTAGTCAAACTTTCAATGAATACGAGGAAGGAATGGTAATTGACGGTGTGGTAGAGGATATAAAAAACTTTGGTGCCTTTGTAAGATTGAATGATCATTTGAATGGTCTCATACCAGCAAGTGAGGTTAGCTGGGACGAAAAGATCTCTATAAAAGATTATCTAAAGGTGGGTCAAAAAGTTAAAGCGCTGATAATAAAATTGGACAGAGAGAAAAAAAGAATTTCACTATCTCTTAAACGCTTGAAAGAAAATCCCTGGAAAACAGTGGACGAAAAGTATCCTGTAGGAAGCATTGTTCAGGGTACTGTAACTAATATATTACCTTTTGGTTTTACCGTTAAGATTGAAGAAGGTCTGGAGGGTTTGGTCCATGAAACAGAAGTATTCTGGGGCAGGAAAGGTAGGATAAGCGACTTAGTAAATGTTGGAGACAATGTTCAAGTCAAAATATTGAATTTAGACAAAGAGAATAAAAAGTTTAATCTAAGTTACAAACAAGTTTCAGGAGATCCATGGGAAAACATAGAAGAAAAATACTACGAAGGAAACATTGTTACAGGTACTGTAGAAAAGGTCCTAAATAACGGAGCGATTATAAAACTAGATCAAGGAATCACTGGATTTTTACATGTTTCAGAACTTTCATGGGATTTTGTCGACGATATTTCAACAGTGCTTAATGAAAAACAAAAGATTAAAGTAAAAATAATAAAAATAGACAAAGATAACAAAAGGATCAGACTATCAGTTAGAGAAACAAAAGAAAATCCTTGGAAAAAGGCTTCAAAAGAGATAAAACCAGGTGATACTGTTAAAGGAAAAATAATTCGTTTTTTAGATAAAGGAGCAATAGTCCTCATTGATGGTTACGAAGTAGAGGCTTATCTACCCGCAAGCAAGGCTTCCACAAATTCAAAAAGTCTCGAGGAAACATATAGTATCGGTGATCAAATAGAAGCAAAAGTTTTAGAGATTGGACTTGAAAATGAATTTAAAAGAGGGAACATGATTATAAGTGTATCGCATCTACAAGAAGAAAGAGAAAAAGAAGAGGCGCTAAAAGTAATTAATGAAATGAATGAAGAGTAAAATGCTTCAGTAAAAAACAAGAGGTGGAATAACTTGGAAAAACCGACGGTTCTCATAATTGGAAAACCCAATGTGGGAAAATCAACATTATTTAACAGAATGATTGGTGAAAGAAAATCAATAGTTCACGATATGCCTGGTGTAACGCGGGATAACGTTTCCTCCTCAATCCAATGGGACGATATATCTTTTACATTGGTAGATACTTGTGGAATATTCGAACAACCGGAAGACAACATAGAAGAAAGGCAGAAAAAAATAATTTTTGAAAGTTTAAAAGACGTATCTTTAGTAGTATTTGTAATCGATGGAAAGATTGGACTTACCTCAGAAGACTATCACATTGCTGACTACTTAAGAAAGACCAATTCGAAAGTTATCTTAGTTATTAATAAGGCAGAGAATTTTGAAAAATACGAGCTTGAGATGAAACCAGAGATCTACTCTCTTGGCTTTGGTGAAGGAATCCCTGTTTCTGCAGAGCATAACAAAAATATTTTTACTTTAATGGATACTATCGCAAATACTTTAAAAACTTCTGGCTTAAGTTCCGAGGAATCTGTTGATAGCGAGAAGGATAGCGAAGAAATAAAAGTATCTATCGTCGGGCGTCCTAACGTTGGGAAATCTTCTCTTTTTAATAGCATAATTGGTTCAGAAATGGCTATCGTTTCAGAAATACCTGGAACAACCCGAGACGCCATTGATCATCTAGTTACAATGGGGGATAACACCTTCAGATTTATAGACACTGCCGGAATGAGAAAAAAAAGTACCATTCATTATGGAAGTATTGAAATGTTTTCAATATCAAGAACAATCAACGCTATTGAAAAGTCAGATGTAGTAATTTTAGTGGTTGATTCAACAGAAGGAATAACGCAACAAGACAAAAGCATCATAGGTATTGCAGAAAAAAGAGGAAAGGGAACGATTATAGCCTTTAACAAGTGGGATTTAGTTAGTAACAACCATCAAAGAAAGGAAGAGTTTTTTAACTATTTTGAAAAAGAACTCTACTTTGTAAATTATAGTCCATTAGTTTTCACATCGGCACCTAAAAGATGGGGGATTCAAGAATTAATAACCGCTATAAAAGAAGTAGAAAAATCAAGAAACAAAAAAATCCCAACAAGTGCGTTGAATGCAGCTTTAGAAAAATACACATTGGTTACTCCACCACCAATTAAAAAAGGAAAAAGAATCAAATTTTACTATGCTACACAAGTTGGGACCAAACCACCTGTTTTCGTATTCTATTCAAATTTACCATACGACATACCAAAATACTATCAACAAGGTTTGAGAAACATGATAAGAAATTACATTGATCCTTTCATTGGTTCACCTATATTTCTAAAATTCGAAGCAAGAAAAAATGAAGAAACTTCAAAAACCAAGCAAAAAACACTATAAAATTTGTTGTTAAACTTTGACTAAATTATAAATCCTATTTCAGGGAGGAAAACATATGTCCATTGCTGCTTTGATCATCAGTTATCTATGTGGATCGATTCCTTTCAGCTTCTTGATTCCATGGAGAAAAGGGATAGACATAAGAAAAACTGGAAGCGGAAACGTTGGAGGAACCAATGTTTTAAGGGCTTTGGGGCCAAAATGGGGACTCCTTTCAATAACACTTGATTTTTTGAAAGCATTCATTCCCATTTTAATAATAAGACTTATTTTTGGTGTTGATTCGTGGGTTCCTTATTTATCTTTAATTGTACTTGTTTTAGGTCACGACTATCCAATCTTTTTAAAGTTTAAAGGTGGAAAAGGAGTCGCTTCGACATTAGGTGGTTACTTTGCTTTGAGCCCCTTATTAGGCGCAATATTTTTGTTAGTTTGGATCCCCGTCGAATTATCCACCAAATATGTTTCTTTATCGTCCCTTTTAGGTTTGCTTATAACCGCTATCTTAGGTTATTTTTGGGATTTAAAAATGGGCATTACCTACACTATTTTGTTTTTACTGAGTTTGTATAAACACAGATCGAATATCAAAAGGTTACTATCGAATTCTGAAAATAAAACAGACATTATAAAAATCTTACAAAGGAAAGAAGAGCTTAAATGAAAAAAGCACTTATCCCCCTTTTTATTTATCTTTTGCTGACTAACGTTTGGATATTCTCTCAAGAATTATCAGAAAGTGAATTAAAATCAAGAGAACTATTTTCAGAGAGTCTCCAGTTGTTATTTGAAGGGGAAAAATACGAGGCACGTGTTCAATTGAATCAAGCAATGAGTGGAGAAATATATATAACAGATATACCCAAACTTTGGTACTATGCAGCAAAATTGGATTTACAGTTAGGAATGATAGACAAAGCCATTCAAGACTTGGAAAATTCTTTATTATTCTCTACAGTAAATGAAGAAACTAATACATTGTTGAACTTTATAAACAGTATCAAAAATTTTTCACTTTCCAACTATGCCACACCTGTATTTCTTGAAATTAGCCAAACAGCAGGCGTTAAAGATTCTTTTGAAAGATTTTATAATCCAGTAGATTGCGAAATCATCAATTCAAATTTGTACGTTTTAGATTCTCAAAATCACTTGATATTTAAAACAAATAACTACGAAGAAACTTGGATAAGATTGGACAAAGGCAAAAATTATTATTCTATAAACGCTGACGAAAATCTAAATAGAGTTTACCTAGGCTCGGATAAAGGGATTTATTACTTTGAAAGTTATTCTCCAATCATTAGAAAGGAAATTAAAACCAATTCAACGGTGGAAAGTACGGTATTAACAAACGAAATAGAAAACCAAATAGAAGTTTTGACAGAAGGTTTTCCATTTGTGATTTACGACATCGATAACGCTGGAAGATTAGTCGGATACGATCCATACAACAATGAAATAAAAATCATAGGTTACAACGGTGAGATACTTCAACAAAAGAAATTTGATCATTCAACAACGTTTCTCGATGGAGCCTTATGGCACAACAATTTATACTTAATTGATTATGCAAGTTCATCAGTTTTTAATTTCGATATATTAAAAAATGAAGTGGTGAACACAACAAAACTACCAAATAAAACTTATATTTCTCTTGATGTTCTTCCCTGGAATAAAATCTTAGTTTCATCAGTTGAAGATGGCATAGAAATTTTAGAAGAAGATGGAGAACTCAACCCAATCGATGATAGTTTTAATGGTAAAAATACTAGTCAATTCAGGGGAAAATTCAAAATTGAAAATGGTGTGCTTATCCTTTCGGATTTAGAAGATAACAAAGTTTACTTGGAAAGAATAGATTCAAATACTGAAAATAACCTGTATATTTTGAATTTGTACGGGTTGAAGTATAGTAAAAACGATCGAACAGTGACCCTAAAAATTAATGTCAACGATATCTCAGGCGAAAAAATGGATTTTTTGACCAAAAATATATACGTAATGGATTCAGGGGGTAGAGTGCCTTTTAATTACCATCGTACTTATTCGATATCAGATACTTATGAATATGAAATTAACGATCTCTTCCAAGTTCATGTACCCCAAATTAACACCGATTCGAAGATATTAACACATGGTGAGATCGACACAGAACTAACCCCTGAAAAGACGATACCTTTTATCCTTTCAAGTAGTTCTTTATTCCACCTGACTAATGGAAAAGAAGTAAACACAAACTTAGAAAACCTTGCCTTCATGAGCGGAGGAGGTATTATAGATCAAAGCCAAGAAGAATATCTGAAAAGTTATTTGAAAGTTTCATACAAACCTATTGATTACATAGAATACAACTTATTTCCTCCAATAATCAGTGGGATAAATCCAGCCAGTGTTTCTCTGTTATTAGAAGATAAAACTTTAGTTGATACTCTTTTTTACTATACTGAAGGGGATATAAATGAGTAAAGAACTGGCATATTATTACAACCAAAAAGCAAACACCATGTTAGAAAAAGGGAATTATCTAAATGCTGCTTCATATTATAAAAAAGCGATATCTTTACTTCCTGAAGATCCTATGTTCTATCATAACATTGGGGTCTGTTATATGCTAAGTGAAGATTACGAAAAAGCTAGTAAATTTTTAGAGATTGCTTTAGAAAAAGGCATAGACTTAGACGAGACAAACCTTTACCTTGCCCATTCATTATACGAAATAGAAAAGTATGAAGACATATTACATTTAAAAGAACCTCAGGATGGCCAAAACAAAATAAACTTTTTGATCATAAAATCAAAAGCCGCGTTGAAAAGTGGAAACAACGAAGTTGCAAAAAAGATAGTAAGTCATTTAAAAATCTCGGGTTACAATTCTCAAGAATTGGAACTAATAGAAAAAATGATATAACAAAAAATTTTAGTGGGGAGGATAAAAAATGAAAAAAGGTAGCTTTATTATCATTCTTTTAATTCTTTTGGCTTTACCAATTATTACATTCTCATATAACGTAAGGATGGGTGACATCTTAGGAATTTGGGTCTTAGGATATCCTGAATATTCAATAACCGATGCAATTGTGGGGCCAGAAGGAGACGTCACGGTACCTCCTATTGGCAGAATAAAAGCAGAAGGTAGAACTTTAGAAGAAATTGAAAACGAGATATCCACTAAAATGGAAAGTTACATAAAAACTAATAAAGTTACAGTAGGAATCACCCAGTATGCCCCTTTTTCGGTAACGGTTTTAGGAAACACCAACATAAACGGAGTTATTGACATAAGAAACGAAAAGATTAAACTTTCAGATCTAATTGGATTAGCTGGTGGGATAAAAGATATCACTAACTCCTCTTATGCGTTGATCAAATCTCCCGATGGAAAAGAACAAAAAGTTAATATCGAATGGATCAAAAGTGGAGAACCTGGTGAAGATCCTTATATATATGAAAATTACTTTGTTCTCTTCCCATACGACTATACGAACAAAATCACTGTTTTTTCAGACTTCGGCACGTCATCTTTAGATTACTATGAAGGTTTGACGTTGAAAACCGTCATCTCTTCCATGAATATACCTACTAACAAGATGCCTACTGAACTTATGATTGTTCGAGAGGGAAAAATTCAAGAAGTCCCATTTGATGAAATAGTAAAAAAAGAAGATTATTCCTTACAACCAGGTGACACAGTAATAATTCCTTACAACTATACTAATAATGTTCTTGTCTTTTCTGATTTTGGATCAGCTTCTTTAGATTATTTTGAAGGCATGGGAATAAAATCTGTAATAACGTTACTTAACGTTAGTCTAAGCGAAGTAGAAGACTCTGTAACAGTTGTTAGAGAAGGAGAAACTACTACTTTATCTTTACAGAAAACAACCAACAATGAAGATTTTTTTCTTCAACCTGGCGATACAGTAATAATAAACAGATTTGAAAATTATGTATACTTAAGTTCACAAGAAAATTCACAAAGAGTTGACTTTGAAAAACAAGAAAGAATGAACATCAGAACACTCTTAACTAAAGTTGGTATAAGTGAAGAAAATGTGGAAGAAGTTCGAGTAAACAACCAACCCGTAAATTCGAATACTGAGCTAAAAAAAGGTGATTTTGTTCAAATTACACTTAAGAGAAACTATGTTTATCTAAGTGGAGCATTCAACAGAACTGGAAAGGTTGAATTTTTGCCAAACGAAAAAATAAGGATGGATAAGATAGTTGGATTAGCAGGTGGTTTCAGTAACAATTTTTCAGGAAACTTGGTTATCGTGGATAATTCTGGAAGTACAAAAAGTTTAACCGTTGATCCGAATAACTTAACTATGTTGAAAGATGTCTTAGTAAGTTCTGGCTCAACGATAATAGCCGACACAGAATTAAGAATGGCTTATATATTCGGAGAATTCTCTAATGTTATGGCCTACAATCAAGGAGAAAGTTTGTATGAACTACTGCTCCCATTAAACTTAGATGAATCCTACCAAGTTAGATATCAAATCGGTGAAAAAACCGGAACTTCAATAGCGAATGAATTTGACAGTTTAAAAAATATTCTACTCGAAGGCAAGGCCTTTGTAGAGATTTCAAAAATTGCTCCAGACCAAATTATCGTCTACAAAGCAGGAGAAACACAAGTTATTCAGCAAAAAAATGTAAGGTTAATAGATGTCTTCTCGTCGGTAAATGGGTTCTCCCCAGTAGATACTGGAACAATAGCAATCTACCAAAACAATGAAAAGATAAAAACAATAAATTCTGAAGAATTATTGAACAATTTAATGATGGAAGTTCCAAAAGGTTCATACGTCGTTGTTCAACCAGAAGTGAGTGGTTCATACATAGCCGTTTTAGGAAATATTCCTTCTCCAAAAAGTCTAAGAACAGATGTTCCAATGAGCTTGGTTGAGATACTTTCTAACTCCGCTATCGATTGGAAAAACCAAGAGAGCATCTTCATCTATACAAAAAACAACGAGGAAATAAAAGTGGATATAAAAGACGTTGAATCACTAAGAAATGTACTTGTTAACCCTGGATCCATAGTCTACGTACCACCGGCAGAAGAGCAAGTTGTTTACGTCTTTGGAGAAGTAACAAAACCCGGTATTATCCCATACAATGCAGGCATGACAGTGCTAGACGCAATACTCAAAGCAGGAAACGCTTCTCAATCAGCTCAATTAACAACGGTATACTTATTCAAAGATGGTCCGGAAAATCCACCTGTAACTTTGGACTTATCTGGAATAATAAACGCAGCCCCTGTAAAAACCGGGATGAACCCAGAAGTAAAACCAAAAGATATTATCTATATTCCAAAAAACACACTCACCAACATCGTAGAAGTTATGAGTACGGTACAAACATTCATGAGTTTTATTAACGCCGGCTTTGACACATACGCTAATGTATCTGGTCTGTTTTGATAAAATAAGAAAGGTGAAATTTGTTTGAAAACCTCTGAATGGCTTAAGAAGTACGATATAAGATTAAAAAAAGGGTTGGGTCAAAATTTTTTGTCTAACTCGACTGTGTCTCATGAAATAGTAAAAAAAAGTGAAATCGATGAAAATGACGTAATAATAGAAATTGGAACCGGCAATGGAATTCTCACAGAAGAGATAGCAAAGAAAGCAAAAAAAGTAATAACGTTTGAAATTGATGAGAGGCTCAAACCACTATTAGAAGAAAGGTTTGAAGGTTCAAAAAATGTAGAAATACATTTTGAAGATTTCTTAAACACAGACCTTTCTAAATTCAAAGATATTCCAAAACTGAAATATATAGCAAACATCCCATATTATATCTCTTCAAAAATATTAGAAAAGATATTTGAAGAATCACCAAAATTTGAATACGCAATTTTTATGTTTCAAAAAGAGTTTGGACAACGGTTGATGGCAAAATCAAAAAAAAGTTACAGCCCTTTAAGTATATTCGTTCAGACTTATTGTACTGTTGAAAGAATCATGGATGTATCTAAAAACAATTTCATACCAATTCCAAAAGTAGATTCAGTAATATTGAAATTCAACCCTTTGTACAAGTATGTAGAAGAAATAGATCCAAAAGATTTCATGAAATTTGTTCACATATGTTTTTCTAAAAGAAGAAAAACAATAAAAAACAATCTTAAAGAGATTATACCTGATACAGAAAAATATTTAACTGAGGTACAAATTGACCCCTCATCTCGACCAGAAGATATTCCCATAGAAACATACATACAACTATACAAAAAATTGTTGGGGCGAAGGGGGGCTAACAAAGGTTTCTAAAGGCAATAGTAAATTTATCTTTGGAGGGATAGAAATGGCTGAAGAGAACAATTCAGAAAATAAGAATGAAAATAAATTAGAATACGAAAGTTTAATCAACCAAGAAGAAAAGAAACCACCACAAAACAGAGAGAGATTAATTATTATTACAACTATTATTGCAATAGTTGTCTTGGGTATTGTGATTATATTTTCTCTGTTGTTTTTTGGTGGAAAGTATAATGTAACGATCAACTACGAAATAGTTGCGTCAGAAGGTCTACAAGAACCTTACAACGAAATAAAAGTTGAATTGATTGGAGCCAATACTTACGAAGCATCTTTTCCTGTTGGAGAAAGTATAGAATTAACGTCCATAGAAGAAGGGACTTATGAGCTAAATATCATGGCAGTCGATGATACAGGACTTGCATATTACTATTATAACAACCCAGAATTGTTTGTGAATGAAGATAAAACCCTAAGCGACATAAATCTCGAAAAATTACCCCTAAGATATCAAATAGATTATGAATGGGATGATAACGATTTGTATATAACACTCCCACAAGACTATGACCAATATTTAATTTATAGAAGAAACAGTGATGGAATGTACGAACCTTATAGGACCTCCACCCAGAATACACTTATTTTAAGTTCAGTGCCTTCAGAAGGATTGGATCTGAAATTTGCTGTTGTTAAAAATAACATGGTTTATAATTTCTCTGAAAATTATTATTTTCAAAAAAATAGTTCTCCCATAAGCCCAATAATCTTATCTCCATCTGAAAATCAACAATTAAGCGAGTCTAGTGTGTACTTCGTATGGCAAGCTGAAGATCCCGATAGAGATTCATTGGTTTTTGATTTATATTTAACTGCGGACTCTGGACAAGAGCGACTCATAGCAGAAAATATCGATACGTATTTTTATCGATTTAATTCTTTGGAAATGGGAAAAAATTATACCTTAAGAATTGTTGCAAAGGATCAAAAAGGCGGAGAATCTACCTCTCAAATACGCTTTTCCACAAAAGTAGTGCCCGAGGAAAAAGTTTATCTCTACTCACCAAGTGGCGAAATGGGGGTAACTATATATGAAGTTACAGATCCAAGTAAACCCCAAGAAATCGCTACAATAGACACGCCAGGAAACGTCACAGATGTAATCAATCACGATAACTATCTATATATACTCAGATATATGGAAGGATTAAGCATCGCAGAAATAAGTAATCCTAACTCTCCCAAACTACAAGAAAACTTGAATTTAGAAGGTATTAACGGAATTAAAATCGCCAATGGTTATTTATACGCTAGATTTGAAAACGGACAAGTTAGTGTCTATTCAATTAAAGATAATCCACGTAATCCAGAATTTCTAGGATACACTGACATCAAATTCTATGGTGCCCTAGAACCTGAAATAAGATATATTCAAACTCAGCAAGACTTAAAAGTCGAAATTATCAAAGGTGAGTACCCGGTTAGAGTCAACCTTAACAACCGTGTTTTTGTTACAGAATATTCCCTTTTAGTTGCCAACGCAGAAATGAAAGAAACTGTAGAAAATTCCTTTTCGCAAGTGTTTGACACTCTTAGACTCATTTTCTCAACTTATAAACCTGAAGATTTTAGAAATAATGAGAAAATTGCCGAAATTGAGAACAAATTGCTTTCAGCTTTAAATGAATTATTTAAAACTAACACTACTAACGGTATAAAAGAGGTAAATTTAGAAATTTCTAGAGTTGAATAATCTCCTATTTTGTCAATTTTTGCTTTAGATAGCATTGTTCTCTGAAGGCTGCTATTTCAGCTTCGAGATTTGTATTTGCAGAATCTCCAAAAAATGCATGAATCATTGGAACAACCAATGAAGGATCTCGTTTTGATACTTCTTTGGCGATGGCATCCATTTTTGCCATCGCCACGCCTTCTTGCATGCAAGTGAAAGGTCCTACATGGAATATCCCAGAAACTTTTTGTCTACCGTTTGTCAATTCACCATTTAAAAATTTTAGAAATATCCCAATTACCAAAGGTGATTCTCCTACAATATCACCGTGGTACTTTCTACTATTTTGCATGTCATCGATGATTTTTTGAGGTTTGGGTAAAACAGCGTGGTCTTTAGAATACGCCCCAAAAATTTTTTTGAAACGCCAATCGGTGAAGCCCATGTAATTATCCACAAAACGGAAAAGAAAATTAGGGTTTCTTCTTTCGTTAATGTAAATTACATATTCTAACCATTCAGCTATTGTCCCTCTGATTATTTCTAACCTTTCCTCTTCTATCCTTTCCATTACATAATCTGTGTAAGGATCATGTTGTCTTGAATATATTTCCCCTATGTACAATACTAAAGGAAGTGAATGTTCTTTTGCACTTGGGGATAACTTTGTGAAAGTATCTATAGCGTTTTTCACCCATCTTTTTAGATATTTTATAGAACCGCCTTTTTCCATCAGTAATTGTTGTAGGTTTTCCCATAGTTTTTGTGTAGTTTCATCGAAATCGGAAAAATCATCTGCATATGGTCTGAATCTTCTGATTAAATCATCTGTCATATCCGCCATTTTTATTGCCCTGAAAACGTTTATTAATGCATCGGCTTTCTGATAAAGAGTTTTAAACTGTTCTGGCGCTTCTATTTGGAGGTAACCCGTATCAACAGAAGGGCTGATTATAGGGATATTGTCGAGTCCTTCTTTATGTAAAAAGATCTTCAGAACTTCTCCATACTTACCAAAACGGCATGGGCCAGAAGTGGTCGGTAAGAAAATAACGGTATTGTCATTTATCCAGTCCTTTCCTTTATCTCTGGCTATTTCTTCCAAGGTTGCCATCGCATCCCCAACCACGCCTCTTAACGGGAAACAAACTTCCGTTGTGATGAACCTATCTGCCGCTTCTTTGGCTTGAACTGTGGCCGTTGGTAAAACCTTCGCTTCTATTCCGTAATGTTTAAGTATAGCTTTTCCTAGGTTACTTGCCTCACCCATGTAGGGAATGAGCCACTGCCTCTGCCCCAATTTTAATTTGTCCTTATGACCATCGGGGAATAAGACAAAATCTTTGAACTCCAAATCCGTTTTTGGTTTACTCTTTTTCACCAATCTATCGTGTGCCTCAGCTCTTGTAACAAAGGGGGCATTGTTGGTTTGTGCATCTGTTACTAAATGCAAAAACGGTTTGTCTGCTCTTTTGAATATCTCATCTTCATGATAAAATTTCACTGAATCTGGTCCGCAAGCAAAATTCATCTGTCTTATTGGAAATAGTTTTGGATGTTGTGCAACGAATATAGAAGCTTGGAGAATATGTGCATTTTGATACCAGTATTCGTTGAAAGAAAGTTCATCTATCGGAATATCCTTGTAGTACTCTTCCAAAAAAGTTTGTGGAATATAATTCATACCTCTTTGGTTGGTGAACATAGAACCTGATTGTGAGGAAGCCTGAGGATCTAGTACAACATAATCTCTTCCCAATCCTACATACCCTATCTCTTCACTTTTTTCTAATTTGTTTAAGAATCTTTCCCCTTGTTTGTGTAAATCGCTTTTGAACGCTTCTAACTTTTGATCCGCATAATCTATAGCTTCTAATATCTCTTCTTTGGAAATATTGTAACCAATTCTTTTTAATTCATCGTATATCGCTTGGGCTGACCTTTCTTTATCTTTCCAGTAAAGAACAGGCAGAATCTCTCTATCTTCTTCTAATCCCAATATGTCTTGTAACAAGTAACCTTCAGCCTCTGTATATATGCAGAATTTTCTCATCGGTTTTTTATCTCTTACTTCTTCAATAACCGAAGGGTTAAACAGATGTTTTATCCTTTTATCTTTTGCCAGCAGATCCCCGTGACCTATAACGAGTTTCATCGCTATACAAAACTCTGTAGGAGCAATATTAATACCTCTTTGTGCAATTTCTTCATCTGAGACTGGGGATAATACAGGTAAAAACCCGATTTTACTAAACAATGCCGCAGACCAAATACCTATTTCTCCTAAGGTTACTCCAGCTCTGTGAATACCTACCGTTTTTTCATTATCGACATTTATTTCGTCCAACTTTTCGTATTTTATGCCTTCAAAATGTTTTTCAAACAATCTATGGAAAATTTCAACATAATCTACTTTTACCTTTTCTGCCCCTTCACTGTTCCCTCTTGGACAAAAACCACCTGTTATAACTTTTTCGCCTGCTATACTAAAGATTTTTAATCTGCAATTTCTTACCTTACAGGACAATTTGCCGAAGTAATCTGAACACATTACCTCTTCTTTTTCAAATTTCATATCTACTACTTCAAAGCCTCTGAAAGCTGAGCGCACTTCTTTTCCTTCTTTTTTCACCTTCAATATCTCTTCTCTTAGAAAAAGACCCGCTCCCCATGCTCCAAACAATTCTCTGTGGGGATAAGCGTAGATATCTTTGTTTGTAACTTGTGCCATTGCAGCCAAAAATGCTTTCCCCAAGGCTGGTCCCCCTTGACAAGAGCATTTGTTTTGAATATGTTGTGGACCTCCAACAAATTTATTAAAATAGCTAGCTGCGGTGGATCTGACTATCGCTGCAGCTATCTCTTCTTGTGAAAAACCCTCGGAAATCAAACGGTTTTCTTCCATTTCCATGAAAACGCCACAGGTAGAATCTATAATGGGTACTTTTTCTGCTTTCAACGCTGCTTCTTGAAGTGTCGATTTGACATCCAAGCCTAACAGTTGAGCCATGTTCTCCAATGTTTGACCAGCTCCGGCTTGACATGAGTAATTCATCCTAGCCTCTTTTATCTGATCTGTAGCTTCTTCTCCATTAAGTTTGAAAGAAGTGAACTTCATATCTTGTCCACCGATTTCAAATATCGTATCGATCTCTTCATCGTGAAATTTAATTCCCTTGGCGTGACATGTGACTTCATCAACGGCTCCATCTAAAACTGCGTATCCTTCTTCTTCTAAAGTTTCTTTTTTCTTTTGACTTACTAAAATTCTCTCGTACAATTTTCTGGCTGATCCTGTGGTACATACACCAAGAACATTATAATTATTGGATTTTTTGGCTAAGTGTCTAAACACTTCTTTAAGAGCTCTTTCTGGATCACCATGGGTGCTGATGTAAATTTTGTCTAAAAGGGCACCCGTTTCAACGTCCACAATCGCAGCTTTTGTGGTGGTTGAGCCTCCATCTACTCCTATGGTTACATCTCTAACCACATCAGGTTGCACTTTCTCAATTTTTCCTTTGTAGCTGTGGACTTTATCAAGAAAGGCATAAAGAGGCTTAGCATAGGGACGTTTACTCTTCGTAAAATTAGAGATCTCAGAAAGTCGGTTAAAATCTATCACAAATTTGTTTTTCTTTTCTAACGCTTCCAGAGCTATCCCAATAGCTGCAACAGCGGTATGGTACTTAGGCCTTTTTACATTTAAATTAGTTAACATATTGAAACTTTTGAGGATATAATCACTTGAAAAGACTCCTCCTGTAGCTATGGCTGAGAGAGATGGATCAAGTTCCCTCGCTCCAATCACGTCATTTTTATAATTCCTAGCTACTGTAGAATACAATTTTGCAACTAAAAAGGGCCTTTGAGCACCCTCATTTTGTTCGTGGATCAAATCTGATTGGATTACAACACCACATCTAGCGTTGAAGCCTTGAATATCGCTGTAATCTTTCACCTCGTTTTCTGCTTGAGCATATAATTTTCTCATTAATTCGATTTTTTGTGAATAATCATCTATCTGAAAAAACTCTGAATCGTTTTTTAAGTATAATCTTTTCAACTGTTTTTCAACTAAGATTCCTGAACCCCCGCCACATTTGCTATTAGCTGACAACTCTAAAAGATTCACCTTTTCTTTAAGATGTCCAAGTCTTAAAAAATATGAGTCCTTTGCACCAATGTGGAATACATAGGAAACATTTGGTTCGAGAAAAGAAGCACCTTTGGGGATAGTAACACTTTCATAATCAAACAAGAGTTCCGAAAAAACTTTGTTGAAAAGTTGTGCACCTATTCCCGTGAAAGACGTAGAAAGTACTTCCCCATCCAGTTCAGGTTTTATCGATTCCCAAATCTCCGGTAGCCTTTTTAAAGGCACACCAAAATGTGGAATACTTTCTTTAACGTATTTTAGTTTTTCTTCTTCATCAATGACCGCTACATGAATGCTTGATGAACCAATATCAAACCCAACGTAATACATAACTTTTCTCCCCTTAAAGCCCAAAATTTTTCTTTTTTTGAAGCCCTAAAACCTACTTTAGTGCCTCATTACCCTACAATCAGTCACATCATTTCTCTCTTACTATTATGATATACCTTTTTACAATAATTATCAAGGTTCTTAAGATTTTATAACAAACAAAAAAAATTAAGCCCCATAAAGGGGCTTCAACATCTTGCTTCGTTCTTATACCCACATATATTACAAGTTTTAGACTAAGGTTCGAACATTCCTATCTCAATTACTTTCTTACTTAACCTCTCTGCTTTGTATATTAGGACCGTCTTGAATTTGTACCATCCTTTAGGCGATCCCTAAAAAGTGTTTTTTTAATTATTTTCTTATATTTAAAAGGTTTTGAGGGCTTAGGGATTACCCCCAATGTATACTGATAGACTTCGTTAGTTTATGCAGAAAATCCCCTCGTGTATTCTTAATTTTCTCATGTATTCTAGCAACTTCTAATTTTGCTTTGCCCCAATTCTTAGAACCTTTTTCTTTGCTTGAGAACTTTTTATATGCATGTTTTAGTTTCTTTTCGTATTTAGACAAAACTTTAGGAACTGGATACTTTGTCCCATCATCTGTTTTTATCCTAGCTACCCTTGCATTTATGTATGTTTCATATTGGAATAGGTTTAAATGTTGCTGGCTTCTTTGAACTGTATCGTATGCACTGTAATATTTACCGTTGTATTCGAACTTTGCACCTTTTTTGAAATCCAGATATATATGTTGATTGTATTTCCTTGTTGTTCTATCTTTTCTATGTACAATGGCTCTGTTATATTCAGTATCTATTCAAAGAATTTTGGTAGCTCTTTTCTCATTCGGTATCACTTTTTATACATTTTGTGTTCTTTTACTTTTGATAAATGATACCAGATTATTTAATCATTTGTTCATATTACTTTTTTCTACACACACTTTTTGGAAGAGAAACAAGAAATATCTATTGTAAATTTTATGTAAATAAAAATCCCATCTAAAATTTAGATGGGATCGTTTATGATTTTTTGATTCTATTGATTTATATATGATGCTTTTAAGAAAGGCTTTTTGTCTGAAGATATATACTTCGTTATCTCTGAAAGATCACCAACATCGGTTAATAATTTTTGAAAAAAGAATTCATTACTATTAAGAATTTTCACAGCCCTTTGCATGGTGAATGGATTTACATAAGAACCGGTGATTGAAATTTCCTCACTGTATATTTTAAAAGGCTCTACTTCCTTTGATTTCGATCCCTTTGGAGTGACTCCGAAATCTATTATTTTTCCGCCTTTTTTTACTAGGGTATAAGCGGTTTCAAATCCCGAAATAGTTCCAGAACATTCAAATACTGTATCAAATTTGCGGGATTTGGGATTATTGTCAGGATGATCGATTTCCAACCGAAACTCGTTTTTTATAAATTCCATTTTTTCTTGAGAAACTTCAAATATAACGGTTTTCCCTACTGAGAATCTGTTTAATAGCATGGCGAAGATCAGACCTATTGCTCCTCCTCCTATTATTGCTATATCATCAGTGTAAGAGAAATTAGAAAGATCTATTCCGTGAACTATACAGGAAAGAGGCTCTGCAAATAATGCATCTTTTACTTGAATATTGTTGTTTAATACATAGATCTGTTCATTTGGAACAGAAAGAAATTCAGCAAAACCGCCATCTCTATTTACCCCAACTGCGTTTAGATTCTCACACAGATGAATTTTGCCCTCCCTACAGTACTGACAAACACCACAAGGTCTATTTGGATCAATGGTAACTTTGGTTCCTTTCTCAAATACCCTAGATTTTACTATTTCTCCAACGATTTCATGCCCTGGTATAAGAGGATAAGTAGCCAAAGTTTCTCCTTTAAAGATTTTTAAATCAGTTCCACAAACACCACAACCTAATACCCTTATCAATGATTCATTTTCTTTTGCAGACGGTTCTTCTTTATTAATTACTTCGATTTGATGAGGTTCTCTGATGTAAATAGCTTCCATAAGCCCACCTTCTTTATAATTTAATCAAAGTTTTAAATGAATTTGTTTCACTAGAAGCGTACAAAACGCATTCGGTACTTGATCTAATACTCTATTTATGATAATCAATTTTTCAGTGGAAGCCAGTTAAGCACTTTTTCAATGTAAGTATCCCAAAATTTCCAAGTATGTGCCCCTGGCCCTTCTTCATAAGTTAAATCAACGTTATTTTCCACAAGAAAATCTTTGAATTCACGGTTAGTGCTTAATAAATCATCTTCGGTGCCACAAGCCATATACATTTTAGGAAAATGTATTGACGGATCTTTTTTCATCTGTTCTTTGATATCCTTCACAAGTACTTTTGGATTCTTATCTGACAAAAGAGCCTCCTTAGAATCTCCGAACCAGTTCTTCACAAAAGCAATTTCTGGATAAGATTCACCAAGCGTTTGCAATTGTTCAAGATCCAAGGCACTGGAAAGTCCAGCAACATAGCCAAAGGTTTCATGGTATTTTAGACCATTTCTAATGGCACCATAGCCTCCCATAGAAAATCCCGCAATAAAGGTATCTTCTCTCCTTTTAGACAGAGGGAACATCTTTCTGGTGATATCAACAAGTTCTTTTCCTATAAACTCTCCATAAAAATTACCAAATTCCGGTTGATCCAAATAAAAAGAATTATCACCAGAAGGCATCACCACAGCCAGGTTCTTTCCTTCAGCCAATCTTTGAATTCTTGTTTCTGAAACCCAGCTTGTATAATTACCAAATCCCCCATGAAGAAGATATAGTGTTTTAAAATGAGTATTGTCTGTCATTTCAGATGTAATTGAAAAATTTAATTTATCAACCGGTAAAACCACCATAACTGGTACTTTTCTCATTAAAGACTTCGACATAAAGTTTACTTCTAATAAAGCCATCATATCTCTCCTTAAAATCAACTTTTTGACTCTTAACGAATTTGAATTATTTTTTAACTATATTAAATTGTACCATTTTTGCCGTCGTTCTTTTTCTATGTATGCATTATTTAGAAAACTAAGAAGTAAATCTTTTGTTTGTCTCGGGTAAATTTTAGATTAAAATTAAACACGACAGTTTTAATCTTATTTTTTAAAATCCATAAAGAAAGGAATTGAAAGGGGTTTTAATGAAATTTTTTTCAAATCTTGCAAAAACGGAGATTTTAGTGTATAATCGCTAATAATTTACTCTAATCTCAAATAATTAACAATAATTAGGAAAAATGAAATTTTTTTCTTATTCTTACAACTCTGAAAATATTTTCGTAAATTTTGAATTCAAGGAGTTAGATGACTTGAAAGAAGATCAGTCTTTCAAAAAATGCGGTTATCTAGGGCCAAAAGGAACTTATACTGAAATTGCTGCAATGAAATATTTTGGTGAAAATGTTTTTTTGATTCCATTACAATCTATTTCAGACGTTTTTGAAATGGTTCAAAGTAAAGAAGTAGATTTTGGAGTTGTTCCAATTGAAAATTCTGTAGAAGGTTCAGTGAACATTACAATGGATCTTTTATTCGAGAAAACTGATATTCAGGTAGTTGGGGAGTGTATTGTTCCAATCAAACATTTTCTTCTGTCCTATGAAAATTTAGACTTGACTGAGATTAAAAAGCTTTTTTCTCATCAACAAGCTATTGGACAATGCAGTAAGTTTATAAAAAATAGATTGAATAATCCCGAAATTATATTTACCGCGAGTACCGCAAATGCTTGTGAAATAATAAAAGATGTTCAAAAAAGTGCCGCTATAGGTTCAGAAAATATTGTTAATATCTATAATTTAAAGGTTTTAGCTAAAGATATTCAAGACTCAAAAAGTAATTCAACCCGTTTTTTCGTAATTGCAAATTCCGAAAGGTTTACAAAGATTGAAGGTACAGAAAAAAATTACAAAACCTCGATAATATGTTCTCCAAAACACAACAAACCTGGGGTTCTGTACAACATGTTAAAAACTTTCAAAGAAAAGAACATAAATCTAACAAGGATAGAGTCTCGGCCAACAAAAAAGCAATTAGGTGAATATTCTTTTTATATAGATTTTGAAGGTTATAAAGAAGATAAAGATATAATAACAGCATTAGTTAAATTAGAAAAAATGAGTTCTTTCTTTAAAATTCTTGGAAGTTATCCAAAATGGAAAGAACGGGAATGAATTCTACCGGGGATTTTTTCAACATTTTTAAACATTATGAAAAGGGAGGATTATATGAGCGATAATAAACAAAGAAGCGACGAAATTAAAAAAGGAGTATCAAAAGCTCCACATCGTTCTTTGCTTTATGCCTTAGGGTTGACAAAAGATGAGATCGATAAACCTATAATAGGGATAGCTAACTCTGCGAACGATATAATACCAGGACATAAACATTTGAATGAAATATGCGAAAGTGTAAAAAATGGAGTATACGCTGCTGGAGGTTTGCCTTTAGCTTTTTCAACAATAGGAATCTGTGATGGTATCGCTATGGGACACAGCGGTATGAACTATTCATTACCGAGTAGAGAATTAATTGCCGATTCTATAGAATCTGTAGCTAGAGCCTACAAATTCGATGGATTGGTTCTTATTCCCAACTGCGATAAGATCGTTCCAGGGATGCTAATGGCCGCTTTGAGGCTAAATATTCCTGCCATTGTTGTAAGTGGAGGTCCAATGCTTGCGGGGAATTACAGAGGAAGAAAAATCGATTTACACGATATGTTTGAAGCGGTTGGTGCGAGAGTTGCCAATAAGATTTCTGATGAAGAGTTAAATGAAATGGAAATGAACGCCTGTCCTGGGTATGGATCTTGTGCTGGGATGTTTACTGCCAATTCAATGAACTGCCTAACAGAGGTTTTAGGACTTGCGCTGCCGGGAAATGGGACGATTCCGGCAGTTTTTTCTAGTAGGAGGGCTTTGGCAACAAAAAGTGGAGAAAAGATAATGGAGTTAGTAGCTAAAGATATTAAACCGTTGGATATATTCACCGAAAAAACAGTAGAAAATGCCTTTACTTTAGATATGGCTTTAGGTTGTTCTACCAACACGGCTTTACATTTGCCGGCAATTGTTCACGAAGCTGGAATCGATTTTGACATAGATATTATAAATAAAATTAGCTCAAAAACCCCACACCTATGTAGTTTATCCCCTGCAGGGATTCATCACATTGAAGATTTACATTATGCCGGTGGTATTCCTGCTGTACTAAAAGAATTGTCCAAGAAGAATTTGCTCCATCTAGACTGTTTGACCGTAACTGGGGAAACATTAGGTGAGAATCTCAAAACCGTTGGTTATGTCAACCAGGAAGTGATAAGGCCTATAGATAATCCGTACCATAAAGATGGAGGACTAGCGGTGTTAAAAGGTAATATAGCTCCTAACGGGGCAATCGTTAAACAGATAGCTGTATCGGATGAGATGTTGGTACATGAAGGACCTGCAAAGGTCTTCAACAAGGAAGAAGAAGCCATCAAAGCTATTTATGGGGGAAAAATTAAAGAAGGAGATGTAGTAGTTATCCTGTACGAAGGGCCAAAGGGAGGACCAGGTATGAGAGAGATGTTAGCACCTACTTCTGCATTAGCTGGTATGGGATTGGATAAGAAGGTTGCGCTGATCACCGATGGTAGATTCTCAGGAGCAACACGCGGCTCTGCCATAGGTCATGTGTCTCCCGAAGCTGCGGCAGGAGGTCCAATAGGGGTTGTAAGGGATGGGGATATGGTATCGATAAACATACCACAAAAGACTCTAAATTTAAAAATATCAGAAGAAGAATTACAAGCAAGATTAAATACTTTTAAACCGATACTTCCAAAAACTAGTGGGTATTTAGACAGGTACAGTAGGTTTGTACAATCAGCGGATAAAGGGGCGTTTTTAGAATAAAAAAATTAGAGAGGTGATTTTATGCCGATTCTTTCCGGGGCAAGAATATTCGTTGAATCACTTTTGAGGGAAAAGGTTGAAGTTGTATTTGGATATCCAGGAGGGAAGGTTATTCCCCTTTATGATGAACTGTACGACGCACCTATAAAACATATATTAGTTCGTCATGAACAAGGGGCAGCACATGCTGCAGATGGTTATGCAAGGAGTACAGGGAAGGTTGGGGTGTGTATAGCCACTTCTGGGCCTGGAGCTACGAACCTAGTTACAGGGTTAGCAACAGCATACATGGATTCCGTTCCAGTTGTTGCTTTTACAGGTCAAGCTCCGACGAGCCTAATAGGTACGGATTCATTCCAAGAAATAGATATAAGAGGAATAACCTTGCCTGTAACTAAGCACAATTACATGGTGACAAATGTGAAGGATTTAGCCAAGACAATAAAAGAAGCTTTTTACATAGCAAGAACCGGCAGACCAGGTCCCGTTTTAATTGATTTACCGGTGGATGTTCTTAAATCTCATGCTGATTTCATGTATCCTGAAAGTGTTCATCTCCCAGGATATCAACCAACATACGAAGGAAACTATATGCAAATAAAATTGGCAGCCGAGGCAATTAACACTTCGCAAAGGCCTGTCACCTTTGCCGGTGGAGGCGTTATAAATTCTAATGCCTCAGAAGAACTAACAAATATGGCAATAAAGGGAAGAATACCAGTAGTTACGTCTCTCATGGGGCTTGGTGTTTTTCCAGAAGATCATGAGCTTTCTTTAAAGATGTTAGGTATGCACGGTACAATGTATGCCAACTACGCTATTTCTGAAGCGGATTTGATAATAGGAGTTGGAGTACGTTTTGATGACAGGGTAACGGGGAAGTTAGAGACATTTGCTCCACATGCAAAGATCATCCATATAGATATCGATCCAGCAGAAATAAATAAAAATGTCAAAGTTGAAATTCCGATTGTTGGTAATGCGAAAAACGTTTTAGATAAATTAATTCCACTAATAAAGACGATCGAAAGAAAAGAATGGCTTGAACAAATAAAAGAATGGAAAAGACGATTTCCACTTAACTACGAATACGATGATAACAGTATTAAACCACAATACTTGATTGAAAAATTGGATGAGTTAACTGATGAAAATACGGTAATAGTGACAGAAGTTGGCCAAAATCAAATGTGGGCAGCCCAATACTTTCGTTTTTCGAAACCTAGGTCATTTATAACCTCTGGAGGTCTTGGAACTATGGGATACGGTTTACCCGCCAGTGTAGGTGTTCAGGTAGGAAATCCCAATAAAACGGTTATCAACATATCTGGTGACGGAAGTTTTCAAATGAATCTCCAGGAGTTGGCTACAATAAGTTCTAACAGGCTCCCCGTGAAAATAATTATTTTAAACAATGGAACGTTAGGGATGGTAAGACAGTGGCAAGAGTTATTTTTTGATGAAAGATATTCTGCCACTATACTTGAAAATCCTGATTTTGTTAAATTGGCTCAGGCTTATGGAATAAAATCGTTAAGAATTGATCAAACAAACGATGTAGAGATGGCTTTGAAAGAGACTCTTAACTACGACGGCCCAGTTTTACTTGACGTAATTATTCCTCAAGATGAGAACGTATTTCCAATGGTTCCAGAAGGGGCATCGATCAATGAGATGTTGGAACTAAAAAAGAAAAAGAGAGAAAAGGAAAAACAGGGGGAGGTTGCATGAGACACATCTTATCAGTAACGGTGAATAATCAACCTGCAGTTTTGGCAAGAATATCTGGTCTATTCAGTAGGAGAAATTTTAACATACTGAGTTTAAATGTAGGGGAAACAGAATTACCTGAGTATTCAAGAATGACCATAGTTGTCGAAGGAAACACAGACACACTCGAACAAGTGAAAAAACAGCTTTACAAACTTATAGATGTTATAAAGATCACTGAATTGAATCAAAGCAATATGATAGAGAGGGATATGGCGATAATTAAGGTAAATTGTGGAAAAAATCAAAGAAGCCAAGTTATTCAGGTGGTCGACGTTTTTAGGGGTAAGGTTGTCGATTTTTCCCTTGACACAATAACAGTTGAAATTACGGGGGATGAAAATAAAATAAATGCCTTTATCGAAATAATGAAGGATTTTGGCATTAAAGAAGTCGTGAGAACAGGGATCGTAGCTATAGATAGAGAAATGAACAACAACGCTTTGACAAATTCATAAAAATCAAAAAATAAAGGAGTGATAGTTCATGGTGGAAACATTTTATGAAAAAGATGCCGACTTAGGTTTATTGAAGGAAAAAACTATTGCGGTTTTAGGTTACGGAAGTCAAGGTCACGCTCAGGCACAAAATCTTAAAGATAGCGGATTAAAAGTAATTATAGGTCTGAAGAAAGATAGTAAAAGCAAAGAAACTGCTCAAAGAGATGGTTTTGAAGTCTATGAAACATCTGAAGCGGTTAAAAAAGGAAATATTATTCAAGTATTGATCCCTGATGAAGTTCAAAGTGAGGTGTACAAAAAAGACATAGAACCCAACTTAGACGAGGGTAATGCACTTGGGTTTTCTCATGGTTTTAATATCCATTTTGGACAAATTGTGCCTCCAAAAAACGTAGATGTATTCATGGTTGCTCCTAAAAGTCCTGGTCATTTAGTCAGAAGAATGTATTTAGAAGGCAAAGGGGTTCCAGGATTATTAGCTGTTCACCAAGATTTTTCCGAAAAAGCAAAAGAGTTGGGTTTATCTTACGCCAAAGGAATAGGGTGTACACGAGCAGGTGTTATCAAAACAACTTTTAAAGAGGAAACAGAAACGGATCTATTTGGAGAACAAGCGGTCTTATGTGGTGGAACTACATCACTTATCAAGGCAGGTTTTGAAACACTCGTTGAAGCCGGATATCAACCAGAAATAGCCTATTTTGAATGTTTGAACGAACTGAAATTAATCGTTGATCTCTTGTATGAAGGTGGATTAAAAAAGATGAGATATTCCATAAGTGACACCGCACAATACGGAGATATTACCATTGGACCAAAAATTATCGATAATAGGGTTAAAGAAACTATGAAGGATGTACTTGCAAACATACAGAATGGGAATTTCGCAAAGGACTGGATATTAGAAAACAAAGCTAATAGGCCTGTTTTCAACGCATTAACTGAAAAAGATAATAATTCTTTGTTGGAACAAGTAGGAGCGAAGTTGAGAGCCATGATGCCTTGGATCGAAAGCTAAATCTACCGAAGTAGGAGTGTGATCAAATTTGAGAAAAATAAAAATTTTTGATACTACGTTGAGGGATGGCGAACAATCCCCTGGAGTAAGTTTAACAATGGAGGAGAAGTTGGCAATAGCCGAACAGCTTTCCTTGTTAAAAGTTGATGTAATAGAGGCTGGTTTTCCTATTTCTTCAAGTAGTGATTTTGAAAGTGTGAAAAACATCGCCCAAAAAATCAGAGATGTTGAGATTGCCGCTTTAGCAAGGGCGAATTACAAAGATATCGATTGTGCTTGGGAAGCACTTCAGGAAGCAGAACAACCAAGAATTCATGTGTTCATTGCCACTTCTCCTATTCACATGAAATATAAGCTGCAAATGAATGAAGATCAAGTTTTGGAAAGAGCAGTTGAGGCCGTGAAGTATGCAGCAAAGTATACTAATAACGTTGAATTTTCAGCAGAAGATGCTTCAAGAAGCGAGTTAGAGTTTTTGTACAAACTCTTTGAAAAAGTCATCGAAGCTGGTGCATGGGTAATTAATGTGCCTGATACGGTGGGATATGCAATTCCTCAAGAATTTGGTGAATTTATTAAAAAGATAAAAGAAAACACAAGGAACATAGACAAGATTGAATTAAGTGTACATTGCCATAACGATTTAGGGATGGCAACTGCTAACACACTCGTTGCTCTGAAAGAGGGTGCCGATCAGGCAGAGGTTGCAGTCAATGGAATAGGAGAAAGGGCAGGCAACGCTGCCTTAGAAGAAGTTTTAATGGCGTTAGTTACCAGAAAAGATTATTTTGAAGATTTAGTCGTAACCCAGGATACAACTAAGATTTTAAAATTAAGCAACATGGTTTCACAATTTACTGGAATGGTTGTTCAACCTAATAAAGCAATAGTAGGTAAAAATGCCTTTGCACATGAATCTGGTATTCATCAAGATGGTGTTATCAAAGAGAGAACTACTTACGAAATAATGAAAGCAGAAAGTATAGGGTTGAATTCAAATAAACTAATTTTAGGGAAGCATTCGGGAAGACATGCCTTAAAGGAGTTCTTAACATCATCTGGTTACACCGTGAATGAAGAAACCTTTGAAAAGTTATTCATTAAATTCAAAGATCTAGCCAGTAAAAAAAAGAATTTAAATCCGCTTGATGTTGAAGCATTGATAAACGACGAACTATATAAAACCGAGGATTATTTCAAACTCAAATATTTATCCGTTACTACTGGAAACACTACACTACCGACAGCGACTATAAAGATAGCAAGAGGAGAAGATTTGATAGAAAAAGCAGCTTGCAGTGGAGACGGGCCAATAGATGCAATATTTAAAGCCATAAACGAAATCGCTGAAGAAGAAAATATCACTTTGATTTCGTATAAGATTGAAGGGGTTACAGAGGGGACCGATGCCTTAGGAGAAACAACCGTTAAACTCAAAATTGGAGAAGATGTGTACGTTGGGCATTCTGTTGAAACAGATATTACCCAAGCGAGTACTTTGGCTTATCTAAATGCCTTGAATAAATATATGACTAAGAAACTCCAAACTACAAAAAAAATAAAATAATAAAGTGAGGAAATAAAGAAATGACAATTGTAGAGAAGATCCTTGCATCTCATTCAAATAAAAGTGAAGTTAAACCCGGAGAGATTGTTAATGCGAGAGTGGATCTTGTACTTGGGAACGATGTAACAACTCCTGTTGCCATCAAAGAATTTAGAAAAATAGGATTATCCAAAGTATTTGATAATGAAAGAATTGCAATAGTTCCAGACCACTTTACCCCAAACAAAGATATAAAATCCGCGCAAAATGCTCTACTTATAAGAAATTTTGCAAAAGAGATGAATATTCTTAATTATTTTGAGATAGGTAAAATGGGAATAGAACACTGTCTAATACCTGAAAAAGGACTAGCCTTACCAGGTGAAATCGTTGTAGGAGCAGATTCCCATACGTGTACCTATGGTGCTCTTAACTGTTTAGGTACAGGTGTTGGAAGCACCGATATGGCTGCGGCAATGGCTACCGGTTACTTATGGTTCCGAGTCCCAGAAAGTATAAAAATCGTATACAAAGGAAAGTTAAACCCATGGGTAAGTGGAAAGGATTTGATACTTTACACGATAGGAGATATAGGAGTGGATGGAGCCCTGTATAAATCTATTGAGTTTACTGGAGAAACGATCGAAGACCTTTCTATGGATTCGAGAATGACTATGGCGAACATGGCGATAGAAGCAGGGGCTAAATGTGGATTATTTGAATACGATGAAAAAACCAAAGAGTACTTAAAAGAAAGGGCAGTAAGAGATTATACACCGGTAAGTAGCGATCCCGATGCTTCATATGAAGAAGTTATCGAATATGATGTATCAAATATTGAACCACAGGTGGCTTTCCCACATTTGCCAGAAAACACCAAACCTGTTAATGAAGCAAAGGGAATAAAAATTGATCAATCTGTAATTGGCTCTTGCACTAACGGAAGAATAGAAGATTTAAAAATCGCTGCTCACGTGCTTAAGGGACATAAAATCAATCCTGATGTAAGATGTATTATTTTTCCTGGCACCCAAGATATATACATGCAGGCATTAAAAGAAGGCTTAATAGAAATATTCATCGAAGCTGGAGCCGCTGTGAGTACACCAACGTGTGGCCCCTGCCTTGGTGGACATATGGGAGTTTTGGCAAAGGGTGAAAGAGCAATCTCTACAACTAACAGAAATTTTGTTGGAAGAATGGGTCATCCAGAAAGTGAAGTTTATTTATCCAATCCTGCGGTAGCAGCGGCTTCCGCCATTACTGGATACATCACTCATCCTGAGGAGGTTATAAAGTGAAATTCAGAGGAAGAGTATTCAAATACGGTAACAACGTTGATACCGATGTTATCATACCAGCTAGGTATTTGAACAACCCAGAACCAGAAATATTGGCACAACATTGTATGGAAGATATAGATAAAGATTTTGTAAAAAAAGTTAAAAAAGGTGACATTATAGTTGCCGGAAGGAATTTCGGTTCTGGAAGCTCTCGTGAGCACGCTCCGTTATCGATTAAGGCTGCGGGTATTTCTTGTGTCATAGCAGAAAGTTTTGCAAGGATTTTTTATCGAAACGCTATTAATATTGGATTACCTATACTTATTTCTAAAGAAGCTTCGCATAATATAGAAGATGGTTCGGAAATAGAGGTAGACTTGGACAATGGTATTATCAAAGATCTAAAAAACAATAAAGAATATTACTCAGAGAAATATCCTAAATTTCTTCAAGAAATAATATCTTCCGGAGGATTAATAGAGAAGATCAAAAAGGAGGTCGCTCAATAGATGCCGTCGATCGCTGTTCTACCAGGTGATGGAATCGGGAAGGAAGTAATCAATGAAGGTCTTAAAATATTAAATTTTATAGGTGAAAAGTATAATTTGAATCTCAAATTTGAAGAGTTCGATGTCGGAGCCGAACGGTATCTAAAATATGGGGAACTAATTCCAGACTCTCTATTGAAACGATTAGAAACCTTCGATGCCATATATTTGGGTGCAGTGGGGGATCCAAGAGTACCAGCAGGAGTCCTAGAGCATGGGATACTATTAAAATTACGATTTCATTTTGATCAATACGTCAATTTAAGACCGATAAAACTACTAAACGACAGGTTTTCGCCTTTGAAAAGGAAAGGCGTTAATGAGATCAATTTTACAGTGATTAGAGAAAACACAGAAGGACTCTATGCAGGTATTGGAGGAATTTTAAAAAAAGATACTCAAGACGAAGTAGCGATACAAGAGATGCTTTCAACTAGAAAAGGTGTAGAGCGTATCATCCGTTACGCATTCGAGTATGCAAAAAATCTCAAGGGGAAACTAACACTCTGTGATAAAAGTAACGTATTAACTTATTCTCACGGCTTATGGTTAAGGGTGTTTGAAGAGTTAAAGAAGGAATATCCAGAAGTTCAGACTGATCATTATTACGTGGATGCTATAACGATGAAAATGGTACGAAATCCCGAAATTTTTGATGTGATAGTAACCTGCAATATGTTTGGAGACATCATCACAGATTTGGGTGCAGAAATTCAGGGGGGAATGGGATTAGCTGCTTCAGGAAATATTAATCCCAACAGTGTTTCCATGTTTGAACCCGTTCATGGTTCAGCTCCTGATATTGCTGGTAAAGGTATTGCCAATCCCATAGCTGCCATTTTAGCTGCAGCGATGATGTTGGAATATTTTGGAAGAAAAGACTTAGCTGAAAAAGTCGAAGGTGCTATTGAAACATCGATCGATGAAAACTTACTTTCTCAAGACATGGGAGGGAATTTAAGCACCAGTGAAGTAGGAGACGAAATTGTCAAAATCTTAAAAAGAGGGTGAACCGAATTGAAAGAACCTAAATTGTTTGATACCACTTTAAGAGATGGGACCCAAGGCGAGAATGTTTCTCTAACTGTGGAAGATAAATTAAAGATAGCAACAAAATTGGATGAGTACGGAATAGACTACATCGAAGGTGGTTGGCCAGGGTCCAATCCTAAAGATGAAGAGTTCTTTAAGAAAGCACAAAGTATGTCATTCAAAAATAGTGAAATAATTGCATTTAGCTCTACAAAAAGGTTTGGGATAAGAGCCGAAGATGATCCAAATATTTTAAAATTGGTTTCTTCCGGGGCGAAAATAGTTACTATATTTGCAAAAAGTTGGGATTTCCATGTATCTCAAGCTTTAGGAATTTCTCTTGATGATAATCTGAAACTCATAGAAGATACGATAACCTTCTTAAAAAGAGAAGGGATAGAAGTATTTTTCGATGCCGAACATTTTTT
Source organism: Petrotoga sp. Shatin.DS.tank11.9.2.9.3 (assembly GCF_003665005.1). NCBI lineage: Bacteria > Thermotogati > Thermotogota > Thermotogae > Petrotogales > Petrotogaceae > Petrotoga > Petrotoga sp. Shatin.DS.tank11.9.2.9.3. The sequence goes on along the minus strand of NZ_JGVT01000001.1, from coordinate 57,187 downwards.
TGATGGTTTTAACCATAATCAACAATATGCCATTAAAACCTTGGAAGTTGCACAAAACTCCGGTGCTTCGATCGCTGTTTTATGTGACACAAACGGAGGACAAACCCCTTCAAAGATAAAAGAGGCAATAGAAGTGGTAAAAGAAAGAATAAAAATACCTTTGGGCATTCATGCCCACAACGATTCCGGTCTAGCTGTAGCAAATTCTCTTACAGCCTTACAAGAAGGAGTTGAACAAATACAAGGAACGGTTGGAGGCTTAGGGGAAAGATGTGGTAATGCAGACCTTTGTATTATAATACCTAATTTGAAGTTTAAATACGGATTTAGATTACCGAAAATAAATGTAGAAAAAACAACTTCACTTTATAATTACGTATTTGAAGTTGCTAACTTAACTCCTGACAACAGGATCCCTTACGTGGGAAGAAGCGCATTCACACATAAAGGTGGCGTCCATGTTAGCGCCATTCTTAAAAATCCTCTCACTTACGAACACATATCTCCGGAATGGGTTGGAAACACTAGAAGGATATTAGTTTCTGAGTTATCAGGAAAAAGCAATTTGAAATCAAAGTTGGAAGAATTGGGCTTTGATATTACACAATTTTCTGAAGAACAGTTCAAAAAGTTAACTTTGAAGATCAAGGAATATGAGCATGATGGATATCAATTTGAAGGTGCAGATGCTTCTTTGAAACTCTTAGTATTAAGAGAATTTTTTGACTATACACCAAATTTTCAAGTCGAAAATTTCAACATCCTTCATTACAATTTTGGCGAAGGCACGGGAACCGAAGCTATTGTTAAATTGAAAATAAATGGTGAAATCGTTCATGCCGTTGCTGAAGGCGACGGACCTGTGAATGCTTTAGATATGGCGTTGCGAAAAGCTTTAGAAGACTTTTTCCCATCCCTAAAAAACATGAAATTGATAGATTACAAAGTAAGGGTGCTGGACAGTGCTTCTGGAACCGCTGCAAAGGTACGGGTCTTAATAGAAACTTCAGACACCGATAAAACGTGGACTACTGTGGGCGTTTCAACTAACATAATTCAAGCCAGTTGGAAGGCTTTGTTAGACAGTGTGGAATATGGCTTGTTTGTAGATAATTTGTTCCCTGTTAAAGAAAACTAACAAAACTTTTTAGACTATAAAAACTTCTCAGGAGGAGTGAAAAAAATGAAAAATATATACGCTAATCGTATGAAAAACGTTCCGCGTTCTTTTATAAGAGAGATACTTAAAGTAGTTGATGACCCCGAAATAATTTCATTTGCGGGCGGTTTACCAAACGCTGATTTGTTTCCAGTGGAAGAAATAAAAAATGCCGCTGTTTCTCAGTTTGATAATCACGGTAAAGAGATTCTTCAATACAGTACCACAGAAGGATATCCACCCTTAAGAGAATTTATCGCCAATAGGTACCACGAAAAGAGAGGTTTAAATATTACACAAGATGATATTTTAATAACTCATGGTTCTCAACAAGCCCTTGACTTACTCGGGAAATTATTTTTGAATGAAGATGATTTTATCGCAATTGAAGAACCTGGATACTTAGGAGCCATACAAGCATTATCTGTATACACAAAAAATTTTAAAACTGTAAAACTATGCCAAGAAGGTCTTGATTTAGAAGAATTAGAAGATGTTTTGGAAGAATTTTCACCAAAATTACTTTACACCGTCCCCAATTTTCAAAACCCCACAGGAATTACTTATACAAATAAAAATAGAGAAAAGATAGCTGAGATGTTGAAAAAACACAATATTTACCTTATAGAAGATGACCCATATGGAGAGTTAAGGTTTGAAGGAGAAGATAATATTTCATTCAAAAAATTGATTCCTGAACAAACGATACTTTTAGGGTCTTTCTCTAAAATTGTTGCACCAGGATTTAGACTAGGCTGGGTGGTGGCTCCTAAAGATGTACTGGAAAATCTTGTAACCGCTAAACAAGGTGCTGATCTCCATTCTAACCATGTAGGACAAAGGATACTATACCAGTTCTTGAAAGAGAACGATCTAGACAAACATATAAGGAACATAAAAATAAGGTATGGTTCACAAAAAAATGCAATGATAGACAGTATTAAAAAATATTTCCCCAAAGATGTAGAATATACGAATCCACAAGGAGGAATGTTTCTTTGGGTAACTTTGCCTAACAACATCTCGGCTCTTGAGTTGTTTGACAAAGCTATTGAGAAAAAGGTTGCCTTCGTCCCCGGAGACCCTTTTTACATTGATAAAAAAAATGTAAATACCTTGAGATTAAATTATTCCTGTTCAAATGAAGAAAGTATTGAAGAGGGGATAAAAAGGTTAGCCTCTACAATACAAGAATTAGTCGTTTAAATGTTCATCAAACTTTTTAGGCAAAAATGCATCCCTTAATCCTATAAGGAAAATAATAATCCCAAACACGATGCCCAAATTTAAGTTTCTCAATGATGCTATGATGTATCCAAGCGAAAAACCATTTAACATCCAAGATAAAATGATTAACAATTTTTTGTTAAACGCTGTGTAAAGAACAGCAAAAAAGGCAGAAAGATTAATCAATAAATAAAAATAAGATGGATCAAAATTATTTAAATACCCAAAAAAAGAAAATAAAATCCCTACTAACAAAATAAAGTTACCCAATTTGCTGTACATACTTTTTTTCCAGGAAATGTAAGGTATAATACCTAAAATTACAAGTGAAAAAATCCAATATAGAATATCAACCAGAAAAAAACCAATTGTAGCGTTTATGAATACCGAAATTAAAGTAAAAGCCATTTTTCCACCCCTTTATTAAATAAACTCGTTCTATTTTACTCGACTTAAGTAACCAAAAAATTACCCCTTCCTGAATAGTTGAGAAAGGGGTAATTTTTGTTATTTTGCCATCACGGATAAATGCCTCTTAACCTTGTAGCATTTGCCACACGTTCGATGGCTCTAACATATGCAGCCGTTCGCATATCAACTTCATACTTATTCATTGTTTGAGCAACGTCACAAAATGCATTCTTCATCTTTTTATGAAGTGCCTTTCTAATATCTTCAAGTTCCCAAAAATTCCACTGAAGTCCTTGTACCCATTCGAAGTACGAAACCGTCACGCCACCAGCATTTGCCAAGAAATCCGGTACTATGAAGACATTTTTAGACAACAAGATATCGTCTGCTTCAGGAGTTAATGGCCCGTTGGCTCCTTCAACGATGAGTTTTGCTCTTATATCATCTGCATTATTTTCATTAATTGCATTTTCCATAGCACATGGAGCAAAAACATCTACATCTAACCTCAATAATTCTTCGTTGGTTATCTCTTTATAACCTTCTTCATTAACATCCATTAACAATGCTTTCCTATCTCTAGTTCTATCCATTAGACTACGAATTTCTTCAGCAGTAAAACCAGATTCTTTATAAAAACCACCACTATAATCAGATATTGCAACCAACCTATATTTAGTTTCTTCTGTGATGGTCAAAGCTAAATAAGAACCAACGTTACCAAACCCTTGAATGGCAACAGTTATTGCTTCATCCTTTTTATTTAATCTTCCCCTGTCTTTCAAGTACTTTACGGCTTCCTCGATACATATATTTACTCCTCTTCCAGTGGCTTCTGTTCTTCCTTCAGAACCTCCGATCTCTAAAGGCTTCCCTGTAACTATACCTAAAGTTGTATGTCCTATATTCATAGAATATGTATCCATAAACCAAGACATTATTTGACCATTAGTGTTTACATCTGGGGCGGGGATATCTTTTTCTTCACCTATTATGATTTGAATTTCAGAGAAGAACCTTCGCGACAATCTTTCCAATTCAGAATCCGAAAGTTTAAAGGGATCCACTGTAACGCCACCTTTAGCCCCACCATAGGGGATGTCCACTACAGCAGACTTCCAAGTCATCCAAAAAGCCAAAGCTTTAACTTCGTCTAATGTGACATCTGGATGGTATCTAATTCCACCTTTTGCCGGACCTCTAGAAACATTGTGTTGTACCCTATAACCGGTAAAAACCTTGATTGACCCATCATCCATACGCACCGGGAAATTAACTGTGAGTTCTCTCTTAGGTTTGATTAATACTTCTCTTAAATTTCTATCTAATTCCATGATTCTAGCGGCTCTGTCGAATTGCTTAACTGCGTTATCAAATAAGCTTACTTTCTTTGTTTCTTCCATCTTTAGAATCCTCCTTTTTCTAATTGTTTCTCTCTTTCTATAAACTACTATAGAACTTCATTATTATTGTACATAAATATTTTATCCCTTTTTTCTCAAAGTTTCAAATCCAAAGAAATCTATTCTTAGGCGATTAGAAGCAATTATAGTAATTTATGCCCAAATATCAAGGTTTTTGTCAACTATGAAAAAAATTTCAAAGAAAATTTTTTCATAGAATCTCTTCAACAATTTATGATATAATAAAATGAACAATTTATTATGGGAGAGAGTCAAATTGACAGAGGAAAAATTCATTGAAGATCTTAAAAAAAATGATCCTGATGCTTTTAAAAAATTATATGAAGAGTATGCCCCAAAAATTTATGGGGTTTTAAGAAATTACGTTAACCACGATGAAATAGAAGATGCCCTTCAAGAAGTTTTTATAAGAATTATTAGAGGGATAAATGGATTTAAAGGCCTTTCCAAGTTATCTACTTGGATTTATAGAATAGCTGTCAACGTTGGGAAAAATTATTCTCGCAAATATCAAAGAATTAAAGAAACTTCGGTGGATTTTGAAGATGAAACAGAGCAAAATCATAATATCCAAGCAATTTCCAATAGCAATGTTAAAAATGAAGTATTAGAAGAGCTTGATTACCAAATGATTTTAAATATAATGGAAAAATTAGACGAAGAAGAAAGACTACTGATTAAGTTAAGGGATATCGATGGGCTGAGTTACAATGAAATTGCTGAGATAATGGAAATCCCTCTTGGGACGGTGAAAAGTAGGTTGCATTACGCGAGGAAAAAATTGAGACAATTGATAGAGGAGGCTAACTTCGTATGAACGAAAAAGAAGAAGAATTGTTGAATGAATTTTTTGAGGGAAAAATCAAGGAAGATGAGTTGAACGAAAATTGCAAGAAAATGATCGATATATATAGGGGCATTATAAAAACATATTTTTCCTGCGAAAACTCTGTTATCAACAATGTTAAAAACAAACTTAATCTTGGATAATCACTTAATGAAAGGGCTGAAGAAATGATAAGAGTCAAAGTTCCAGCCACAACTGCCAACATAGGACCAGGATTTGACAGTTTAGGGATAGCCTTACAATTGTACAATATCATAGAAGTAGAAGAAATAAACTTTGGCCTAGAAATTAATATTCCGATTGAAGATCAAGCATATATAGAAACTAATGAGCATAATTTAGTTTATCAGGCTATGAAGCGATTGTTTGACGCAGTAAATATTCATCCGAAGGGTCTTCGCATAAATCTTATAAATAATATACCCATAGCAAGAGGTTTGGGAAGTAGCGCAGCTTGTATAGTCGGAGGCTTAGTAGTTGCCAATGAACTACTTAATAATCCTTTGAAGAAAGAAGAGATAATATATTTAGCAGCTACAATGGATGGACATACGGATAATATTCTACCTGCATTCGTTGGAGGATTGACAGTAGGAAGTTTGTTGGAAAAAGAAGTTAAGTATGTAAAAATGGATTTACCAACTCAGTTGAAATTATTGGCAATTATCCCCGATTTTCATTTTTCTACCAAAAAAGCTCGTTCACTTTTACCAAAAAATGTGCCCATTGAAGATGCGGTGTTTAATATAAGCAGAGTTGGCCTCCTTGTTGCATCTCTTGTAACCTCTCATTTTGAAAATTTGACAGAAGCCACGAAAGATAAAATTCATCAGCCATATCGTAAAGATTTTATCCCCTACTGGGAAGAAATAACGTCTAAATTGATGAAAATAGGTACAAAGGGGTATTTCTTGAGTGGTTCTGGGCCAACAATCATGGGAATTTTAGATGGAGATTATAAAAATATTGAAAATGAAATGGTTAATTTTCTTTCTCACTTTGATCAAGGTTATAAAGTAACGGTTTTGGACGTATGTCATAATGGATTGGAGGTATTAAATGATGAGGGAAGTAATGGACGTTATCGATAAAGACGATAATTACATTTATTTGAGGACCATAAGGACGCAAGAATGTGAAAGCTGTGCCATGAAAGGTGGCTGTACCCTATTAGGTGGTTCAAACGAGTTGAATTTAAAAGCTAAGAACACGGAAAAAGTCGATTTAAAAAAAGGAGATAAAGTAGTTGTAGAATTACCTGAAGTTCCAGTAGTGAAACTTTCTTTTTTAGCTTATGGGATTCCTTTAATAGTTTTCTTGTCTATAGTTTCCATTCTCTATACTTTGGGCTTTTCAGATATCTTCTCTTTCTTAGCTGGCATTTTAGGATTGGGAATTACTTATTTTTTAATTCATCAGTACGATAGAAAAAAATTAAAAGATAGATACTTACCAGTCATACTACAAAAGTTAGAGAAGAAAATAGATCTAAAGTTGCACGAAAAAGGAGAAATCTAAAGTCTTTAAAAGCTTATTACGTTTTTCTTCAAGGCGTGCTAAAAAATCACAAATATGAATCGGTGCATCCGAAAATCTTGATGTATGAACTATAAAGAGAATTAATTTGTATCTAAAAAAAATGGAAAAATCAAAAAAGTTCAAATACAAAAAAGGGCTATTGGATAATCTCCAACAGCCCTTTACTTTCAAGAACGCTAAATAAATTAATTTTTTTCGAGACTCTTATCCATTTGTTTTGATCCTATTCACTTCTTCGTTCAACTTTGCAGAGATGTTTTTTAATTTTTCGGCAGTTTCTTTTAATATTTTAGATTGTTCTGTCTGATCGTTAGTCAGGTTGTTTATTTGTTCTATATCATCGGAAATAGTTTTTATTTCTTCGGAAACGTTGTCTACTGTCGCCGAAATTTCTTGAGCAGCCGCACTTTGCTCTTGGCTTGTGGCGGTAAGATTATTTATCATCGAATTAATTTCATCGACTTGATTATAAATTTCTGTAAACTCTTTAGAAATGATCTCTGATTTATTTGCTATTTTTTCAACTGTATCATAAGATTCGTTTGTTGAATTATTAATTTTTTCTATACCTTGTTTTATCTCTTTTAAAATCGATTCAATGTTAGTTGTTGTAGAGCTACTCTCTTCTGCTAATTTTCTTATTTCCTCTGCAACAACGGCAAATCCTTTACCAGCTTCTCCAGCCCTTGCAGCTTCTATAGCTGCATTAAGTGCCAAGAGGTTAGTTTGCTCGGCTATAGCGTCTATTTCTTCAACAATTTGTCCTATCTTGTCTGATTTTTCTTTCACTTCTGTAACTATTTTTATAGTTTCTTTTGATTGAGCTTTTGCGTTCTTGGTTGTAGAAACAATTTCACTAACACTCTTGTTTCCATTGTCTGTTGAGTTTTTCACATCGTTGGCTTTTTCAAAAAGATTCTGTGTGTAATCGGCAATTGAAAGAGCTGAATTTGCAACCTCTCCAACACTTTTATTAATCTCTTCCATAGCCAGTCTCGCATTATAAGCTTTTTCTTTTATTGAGCTTGTATACTCCAAAAGTTCTCCACTCATTTTTGAAGACTCTTCTGACATCTCGCTCAACACTTCAGAATCTTCATTTGTTGTTTGAGATATCCCCTTAACATCATTTATTATTAACGATAAGTTTTTCTGAATCAATTCCACAGTTCTTGCAAGCTTTCCAAATTCATCTTTTCTTTCTTTGAATTTATCATCAAATTCAACAGTTAAATCGCCTTTAGCTACGTTATTTTCCAAATGATCTTTAACTTTAGTAATATTCTTAACCAAATTTGAAGTTATTAAATAAAGAATAATAGACATAAAAATAAAACCTAATATCGCCAATATCAAAATAATATTTTGTAGTTCTTTCATATTTCCTAACATTTCCTCTTCTCTTATAACTGTACCATAACTCCAAGGTGTGTCAGATTCCCCAACAAAAATTGGGTGATAGGACTTAAAAGTATACTCTTCAAGAGAAATTGAATACGCCATTTCTGAAAAAAATTCGCCATCTTGAACTTTTCTAAGAATCTCTTCTCCATTTGGACCTACAGCGTCTCCAAACAAGTCACCAACTCGGCTCTCATCTGGATGAAATACAACAATACCTTGATTTGACATAAGCCTTCCAAAACCAGTATCGAAGATCCTTACTTGGTTATTAATCTCTTTTAAAGGCTCCAAATTTAGATCTACCTTAACCGCACCAGCAAATCTACCATTAACTTTTATAGGCGAAATAGTAGATACAAAAGTAAGTTCGTTCCCGCCAACATTTTTGGTAAAAGGTTCTGTTAATATCTCTTTATTTGCATCTTCACACTGTTCACACCAATCTTGTACGCTGTTAAATTCTTCAACGTTTATTGAACTATTAGTTCTGTTCAAAAATATATTCAAATTTTTGTCTTCCAAATATATTCCTATTCCATAGAAATTAGGATTGTTTTCCAAAATACCCCTTGCCAAAGCCTCTGCAGTATCTCTATCCATATCATTTTCCTTCAAAAAACCGGAAAAAGATTCAGATAAAAACCCTGCGGCATCCATAGAACTTTCAAGGTACATTTCAACTTGATTTGCATACTGTGCTGAAACAGATTCAGAATATTTCACACTCAAATCCCTAAAATAGTTTTCCACATTTAAAAAAACAAAAGCAAAAATAGAAACAAAAACGACCGAAACAGACAAAATTATCCAAGAAATAAGCTTAGTTTTTAAATTCATAGCCCTAACTCCTCCCCAAATATTTTTTATATGATACCATATTATTTAATCATTTGTTCATATATTTATTTTTTTCTACGTACACTTTTTTTGAAAAGAATTAAACAACTTTTTAAATTTTATATAAATACCCTGATGCGATTTTAAAGACTTCTCTTCTTAGCTATTGTTCATGATGGGCGCACATTAAAAAAAGCTTGGGTAAAACCCAAGCTTTTAAATTTTAAACTCACCAGGAAAATGACATGATACAAAATGTCCTGGCTTAACTTCTTTAAGTGGTGGTTCTTCTTTACTGCAAATATCCTTGGCAATTGGACAACGAGGATGAAATCTACAACCTGAAGGTGGATTTAGGGGGCTTGGTACATCACCTTGTAAAACCACTCTCTTCTTCTTAACTTCTGGATCTGGAATGGGAATAGCGGACATCAAGGAAACCGTATAAGGATGTAATGGCTCATCAAAGAGCTCTTTTTTTGTTGTTAATTCAGCTATCTTCCCTAGATACATAACTGCTATTCTGTCGCTTATGTGTTTCACAACAGCCAAATCGTGAGCTATAAAAACATAGGTTAAGCCGTAATCGTTTTTCAAGTCTACCATTAAATTTATGATCTGAGATTGAATAGAAACATCTAAAGCAGAAACAGCTTCATCAGAAATGATTAATTTTGGGTCCAACGCCAAAGCACGTGCTATCCCTATTCTTTGTCTTTGTCCACCAGAAAATTGATGAGGATATCTATAGACGTAATCTTTGGATAATCCAACTGTTTCCATTAAGTTGGCAACTCTATCCCTTATTTCAGAAGAGGTACCCATTTTATTCACTTTCATACCTTCCCCTATGATATCCAGTACCCTCATTCTAGGATTTAACGAAGAATATGGATCTTGAAAGATGACTTGGGCATTTTTTCTAAAGGATCTTCTTTTTTCAGCCAAATTACTCAACAAATCTTTTCTTATTTCACTTACTCCATTTTGAAAATATAATTGTGCGTATTTTTTGTCTATTTCATTGTCTAATTTTTTAATTACTTCTTCTTCTGAACCCAATTCTTTTTTCATTTTTTCAAATCGTTCAGCATAAATCTTTTTAACATACTTATTAATAGTAGTACCTCTCATGAACCATGGTGTAGTGTCTTGCTCTCCCATTATAATTCGTCCGTCTGTTGGTTCGTATAATCTTAAAATTGTCATACCTGTTGTACTCTTACCGCAACCAGACTCACCAACAAGCCCCAGAGTTTCGCCTTCTTTTATTTCAAAGCTGATATCGTCTACAGCTAGAACTTGGGCGACTGTTCTTTTGAAGACCCCAGCTCTAACAGGAAAATATTTTTTCAAATTTTCAACTTTTAGGATTACTTTGTCACTATTTGGCACTATACTTCACCTTCTTTGACTTTGTTCATTTCGTCCAATAATTTGTCGATGTGCCAACAACGGGAAAAATGGCGAGGTTCTACTTCTTCCAAGTTAGGATCCTCATTCACACATTTTTGATCAGCGAAGAAGCACCTATTTGAAAATTTACAACCTTTTGGAAAGTTCAAGGGGTTTGGAACTACTCCAGGAATAGAAAGCAACCTCTCCTCTTCTTTATCTATCCTGGGAATAGAATTCATCAACCCCCAAGTATACGGATGTCTTGGCCTTTTAAAAATGGTTTTGATTTCACCACTTTCAACTACTTCTCCACCATACATAACTAAAGCCCTATCAGCCATCTCTGCAATTACTCCAAGGTCGTGTGTGATAAAGATTATAGACATTTTAAACTCATTTTGTAAATCTTTCATGAGTTCCAGTATCTGTGCCTGAATGGTAACATCCAATGCGGTGGTTGGTTCATCGGCTATAAGAATGGAAGGATTGCAAGCTAACGCCATAGCTATCATGGCTCTCTGTCTCATTCCACCAGATAATTCGTGAGGGTATTGGTCGATTCTCCTCTCTGGTTCGGGAATACCAACTTTTCTTAATAGATCAATCGCTCTTTTTTTGCCTTCTTTTTCACTCATATTAAGGTGCAATTCAAGAGATTCCATGATCTGCTCCCCAATAGTGTATACAGGGTTAAGGGCAGTCATAGGTTCTTGGAAAATCATGGAAATCTCTTTACCACGTATCCTTCTGAGATGGTTATCTGATAAAGATAAAACATCAGTATCTTTGTACTTTATTTCTCCTTCAGAGATCCATCCGTTTTCGTCTAGTAGCCTTATAGTACTTAGCGCTGTAACAGTTTTCCCTGAACCAGATTCTCCTACTATTGCCAAGGTTTCACCTGGATAAAGCTCAAAACTAGCACCATTGACGGCTTTTATTATTCCGTCTTCCGTCTTAAAATGAACATGCAAATTATTAACACGAAGTATAGGTTCACTATTGTTATCTTTCAAAAAGCTTCCTCCTCTCACTTTATCGTCTCATTCTTGGATCAAAAACGTCTCTTAGGGCATCTCCGAGTAAATTCCAACCCATGACAAAAAGAATCATAGCGACTCCAGGATACAAGATCGTGAACCAGTATTGGCCAGGACTTGTACCACCAATGATCCAGTCTCTGGAATAGGATAATATGGATCCCCAATCGGCGTATCCTTGTGGAGCACCTAAACCTAAGAAACTCAACGCTGCGGCAGTAATAACCATCGATCCAATCCTCATTGTAGCATTTATCAAAACTGGAAATATCGTATTAGGTAAGATATGTTTAACTATAATCGCCGCGTCTCTTACCCCAAGTGCTTTTGCGGCCATAACGTATTGCTCGTTTTTGGCTTGAAGGATGTTCCCTCTGATCAATCTTGCTGTGACCATCCATCCAAAAATTATCAGAGCAATCATCATATTTCTAACTCCAAGACCTAAAATAGTTGTTAAAACCATAGCTGCAAGCATAAAAGGTATGGACATAAAGATATCTGTAATTCTCATCAGGACTTCTTCGAGCCAACCACCAAAATAAGCAGCCACTGAACCAATAAAAAGGCCAACAGCGGTTGAAATTAAAACTACTACCAGCCCTATCTGAAAAGCGGTTCTACTTCCCCATACAACACCATAAAAAATATCCTTTTGATTTACTATCCCAAAGGGATGTTCAGAAGATGGTGGTATAGGTTCTAATGTTGAAACTGCATTGGGGATCATGTAGGGATCAAAATCAATTGAGTTCAAAAAATCTTTGTTTAAGGTTTCATAAACGTTTAAAGCTTCATTTTTGAAATCTTGACCTTCGAGTGACTGGAGATCACCGATCATTTCAGAAAGTTGTAAAGACCTTTCATATCTTTCTACGACACTTTCATATTCATTTCTCAACCTTCTAATTACACCATTAGTATCCTCATCAAAATCTTCATAGTAGGACCTATTTAGAACGTACATATCAACTAATTCTTCAATTTGAGATTTTAATACTTCTTTTTCAATCTCTCCATCTTCAAACTTTTCAACACTTTCCATCAATCTTGATATATCTTGATAATCCATTTCAGCGAAAAAATATGTATCTTCCCAATAGTTTTGAAACTCTTGAATAATGGAATCCTTATTCCCTGTTGGATCTTCATTTACTAATTCAAGGGCTCTTTCCAAGTTTCTTTCTTTTGGTAATTGAGGAGGTGCAATTACTGGAGCAAATATTGCTAAGATTATGAAAAATACCAATATAGAAAAACCTATGATAGCAGAAGGATTAGTAAAAAAACGCTTCAAAGCCCTTTTTGCTTCTTCACTCACAATTTTCACCTCACCCTAACCTGATTCTTGGATCAATAAATGCATACGATATATCGATTATAAGATTTCCAACAATAAGTATGAAAGAAGTAAATAATAAAACACCCATTATAGAAGCATAATCTAGAGTCTGAGCCGCTGTTGCCGCAAATGATCCCAAACCTGTTCTAACAAAAACCATCTCTACTATAACAACGCCTGCCAACAAACCAATAACCATTTGACCTGCGGTTGTTACAACTGGAATTAGAGCATTTCTTCGGGCATGTTTGTTTATGACTACTCTTTCTGGTAAACCTTTTGATCTTGCAGTTCTTATATAATCTCTTCTAAGAACTTCCAACATCGAAGATCGGGTAATTCTCAATAGATTAGCCCACCATAACCAAGAAATGGCAATAATGGGTCCTAAAATATGCCTTAAAGCATCCCAAAATATATCGATTCTTCCGTTGAGTAATGCATCTATAGTCAAAAGATTAGTATAATTATTAAAGGTAGCACTTTTTACAACTTCGTCTGCCCATAAGCTCAGATTACCTGGTGGAAACCATCCCAAACCTATATAAAATATCAATAAGACCAGTATTGCCCAAACAAAATCTGGCAAAGACCAACCTATTAAAGCAAATATTCTAATAGCCTGATCTATAAATGAGTTATGATGAACTGCAGCGGTAACCCCCAACCATATACCAATCCCTATTATAGGAAAAATAGCGTATAGTGCTAATTCTACCGTATAGGGGAACCTGTGTAATAAAGCATCTAAAACAGGTTCTTTCCCCACTACAGACCAACCAAGATCACCCTTGAACAAATTCCCTATCCATTTGCCGTATCTAACTGGCCAAGGATCTGTTAAACCGTACTGCTCCATTAAAACGATTTTATCTTGATCGGATAATTTTGCATAAGTATTTGGATCAACATAGGTAGATAAAAGTTTCAAAGGTCCTAGTAATTGTTGCATAGAAAAAACTATCAAAGTAACACCTAACATAATCAAAGGTAGTAATAACAACCTTCTGATGATGTATGTTGTCAAAAGTAGACACCTCCGCTCTGTGAATTATACTTAATAAGTAATCACTTAAAAAGAGAGGGGAAAACCCCTCTCTTCAAATTTTACTACAAAAAACTTTCTTTTTACATTATCTTAGCAGAATTATTACTCTACTTTAGTGTAGTTATAGTAATAATCGCCGGGCCAAATTGGATTATTTATCCATCCTTTTAGCCAAGAACGATGGACTCTCAACCCTTGTGGCTGATAAAGAGGCAAAACAAGAGCATAATCAAAGACAAATTCTTGAATATCTATATACATTTGCTCTCTTACAGCAGGATCAGATTCAAGGGCTGCGTCTTCTATCATTTTGTTCAATGATTTTCCACCAAATTCTGGTCTTGGCAAGCTTGCAAATTCCGCAAAGTTATCGCCGTAGTACCCTCCGTAATCACCTTCACTGTGGTAATAGGTGAAAATAAAGTTATGTGGATCAGGAAAATCAGCAACCCAACCAATGATGTAAACAGGAAGCATCATATTTTCTCTTTCATCTAAGTAAGTTGGCCATTGAACTCCTCTAACTTCAACTTGGAATCTAGGATTTATCTTTGCTAAATTATCTCTCAATATTTCAGCAGATACTCTCCTTGAATCGTTCCCTGTATTGTAAAGAATAGTCATTTTGAAACCTGTTTGCCATAATCTACCTTTGTAAGCACGTTTAAAGTAATTTTCAGCCTTTTGCAGATCCAATTCGTATGTCGGGAGATCTTCACTATACCCTAAGAATCCGGTTGGCAAAGCGGTAGGAACTTTTTCACCCAAACCGTTCAAGACTTCATTTATCATACCATCATAATCAAAGGCATACGCGAAACCTAATCTAACATTATGATCTTCAAAGAAATCTGGTGGAATACCGTTTCCATCCAATTGACCAGAGCCAATGTATGGGGACTCAGGATCAACTTGCCAATTGAAGCCTAAAGAAGTAATTGAAACCTCAGGCGTACCAGGAATAACGGTCAGACCATCCATAGAAAGCACAACATCTAAATACTGAGCAGGAACATAAGCTATGTCTGCATCGCCTGTTTCAAGCATAGCTCTTCTTGTTGACCATTCGTCTATACCTTGAATAATTACTCTTCTTATTGGTGCGGGACCTCTCCAGTAATCGTCGAATCTTTCGAGCGTTATCCTTTGTTGAGCGTGATCCCATTCTACTAACTTATACGGACCAGTTCCCATAGCATGATCAAAATAAGGAGACTGTTCTTTCGTCCATCCGTGATACTTCCACCAACCTTCTGCATTTCCATCCCATACACCTATTTCTATAGAGTATTCTTTGTCTAATATCGCACCCCAACCACTTCCTGAAGCAAGTACATTCAAAAATGGGGCAAAAGGTCTTGCCAAATGAACATGAACTTCGTTACCTTGAACTTCTACTGCAGGATCTATTACATCATAATAGAAATTAACTAAAGCTTCTTCGTATTCTGGAGTTGTTGGATTCATATCATCATCAAATATGGTATCCCATGAAGCACCTACATAGTCTTCTACTAGTGTTCTAATGCTGAAAACACCAAACATAGGGTCTAAGTACATCCATACTGGTCCTCCAGCAGGGTTGTATAACAGCGCTCTTTCGAAGGTGTATTCGACATCTTCAGGGGTTAAATCGTTACCGTTCTGGAATTTAACACCTTCTCTTATTGGGAAGACATATGTTGTTCCACCATCTCTCAAATAACCATTTTCAACTGTAGGGACAACTGTCGCGAGCATAGGAACAAACTTGGACAAACTTTCTCCATCGTATGCTATCAAGTTGTCATATACGTTGAAAATAACTTCACCACTAGAAGTGTCATAAGCATGGTGGGGGTCTAAAGTATCTGGCTCACTTAGTGTTGCATCGAAGATCATATCAGGGTTTTTAACCTGTGAAAAAGCAAAAACACCCATCAAAGTAACCATAAGAACAATAAAAACTTTTTTCATACCTCTACCTCCTTTGCAAATTTATTAGCTTTCGTACACACTAACAATACTTTACCAAACAATTTCCTTATATATTTTATCACATTTCATCTTAATACACAAGTAATAAATTTTAATTTGAAAAAAATCCCTTTTATTTGCAAGTTTGACGCAAATCATCATATTAATAGTATTCCATAAAATTAGATTTTTATCAAGTTCGATTACGGATTATCTGAAGGAATTATAAGCGATTAAGTCCAATTAAAAGCAAATATTAACGAAATAATTAAAATATGAAAATTTTTTCATGGTTTATAAAATTTAGCTTTTATTGACAGAGTTAAAAAAATATGATATACTTTAAACGATTAGAAAGGGTGCGTAGCTCAGTGGGAGAGCGCTTCCTTGACGCGGAAGAGGCCGTAGGTTCAATCCCTACCGCACCCACCACCATTCATTCTTGTTCAACTTTTTCGCTTTTCTCATATATGTTGCTAAAAAAAGCAGGATGAAATTCTTCCTGCTTTTGTTTTTTATGATTTATTCATAATTTCAAAAATTTTGTTTCTATACTTTTCATTAATACATATGTACTCATTATCTTTAAAAATTAATTTTTCTTTATCGTTTGGGGCGTTTCTGATTATGGCGCTTACCAGGGCGGAAACTGATTTTTTGTTCTTCAATTCTAAGGTTGCCATGATTTCTTCAGACTTCAACTTCCCTTTTTCGATCAATAATTCAAGAAAACTTGTAGTTAGTGGTTTTAAGTTTTTCACAAAACTTTTTAGTTCTTCTTCATTCCACTCTTTTCTTGATCTTCCGTTTATCAATTGGTGTATAATTTCTACCCTCTTTTTTAAATCGTTAGAGAGCAGATAAAATAGAATTTCTCCATTTATTTCTGATTCATCCAGTAATTCGATAAGAGAATCGAAAGTTTGGTTATCTATGGTAACTTTGTAACTTTCATCTCCGTATTTTAGGATACCTTCTTCATAAATAATATTGAAGATAGAAAAATAACTTTCTAAAAGTTTTGAATATAAAAAGTCCCTTAACTCATAACTTTCAAGTGTTTTGAGTAATTCGTGTGTTGACTGAAAATCTTCTTTTCTTTTAATTTTTCTAAAAACAAGTTCTTGAAGTTTTTTTTGATTTTCTTCTTTTAATAGGTCTTCTCCTAAAAATTTTACGAGCATTTCTAGTTCATCTTTGTACATTGCGCATGGCTCCTTAATTATTTTTTTCTACAGTTCTAACATTCAATATTTTAGCACATATAATTTAGAAAAATCAATCTTCAATTTGACTTATTGTTATAACTATTATATAATTGGAATATACCAATAAGAAGGGAGTGAGATTAAAATGGAAGAAGCCCCTATTCCGCTCTATTATAAACTTTATCTGGACTTAAAAAGAGAATTAGAGGAAGATTATAAAAAAGGAGATAAGTTGTTAACAGAAAACGAGATATGCGATAAATTTGGTGTTTCACGTTTGACCGTAAGAAGAGCCTTGGAAGAGCTCTCTAAAGAAGGTTTAATAACAAGAAAAAGAGGGCAAGGAACATTTTATACAGGGCAAAAGCAAGAAGAAGAATTAACCAGGCTTACAGGTTTTACCGATGAGGCAGTTAAACAAGGTCATTCAACTAAATCTGTTGTGTTAGAAAACAGATTAGTAGAAATTCCCCCTGAGTTAGTTGAAGAGTTTAAAGTTCCAAAAGACGGGAGAGTAGTACTATTAAAAAGGATTCGGTTTTTAGATGAAGAGCCCTATGCAATCGAAACAGCATACTTGAATCCCAATGCAGACATAAGGGTATTGAACGTAATAGAAAGGGATATGTCAAAAGAATCGTTATATAGAATACTAACTAACGAATACGGCATAAAATTCACTCATGCTGTTGAAACTCTCGAGGTAACAACTTTAAACAAAGAACAAGCTAAATATTTGGCTCAAAGTGAAGGCTCTATTGCTGCATTGAGAACGAGATATACCTATATAGAAGATAAAAAGTGTATTGAATACGTTAAATCAGTTTACAGAGGGGATAAATACAAATTCAAGATAGTCAGAAAGGCATAAGATTTTTCTGAGGAGGTAGTATAAAAGTGCACTATACATTAGATGAAATAAGAAGAATCCCCAATCTCTTAAGTCAGTTAAATGAGTTTGATTTTTCTTTTTCAAAAGAGAAAAAATATCTTTTTGTTGGTTGCGGTTCTTCATACAACATTGGATTTATAATGAAAGAAATATTGAACAAAAATGGCTATAAAGCAAAAGTGCTCACCGGTGGACATGTTATGCTTTTTGATGATATTCCTGACAGTGATGTTGCAATTTTAATAACCAGAACCGGTGAATCAACTGAAACTGTTTTAGCGGCAAAAAAATTAAGTCAAAAAGGCATGAAAACCATAGGAATAACGTCTTCAAAGAATTCTTCAATCACTCAACAATGTGAAGAAAATATAACTTTAGATTTTACTGCAGAAAACAGTGTTGTTATGACCGGGTCTTTTGTTTTTATACTGGCAATGTTGCTAAACGGGATAGAAAAAAATGATTATTATAATTACAGTGAAAAAATCTTAGAAGATTCCGAAAAGATTATTGATCAGTTAGCTTTAGAAAAGTATGAACATTTTGTCTTTCTTGGGTACGATGAAAATTATGGCATTTCAAAAGAAGGCGCCCTTAAATTACAAGAGATGGCTTTACAGTACGTTGAATACCATGAGCCTTTAGAGTACAGACATGGACCTATATCCACACTCACAAACAAAACGTTGGTTATCTTAAACTCAAAGGGTATGAAAGAAGAGAAAGAATTGACCGATGATATCGAAAGATTGGGAGGAAAAGTCTTATTGAATTCTACTGATGGACATATAAAAATCCCAGATATGAAAGGATTTGAAGCTCCTCTAAGGCTCATTCCCATACAGTATTTAGGTTATAAAAAGGCTGTACAAATGGGATACAATCCAGATTCGCCTAAGAATCTTTCGAAATCTGTCAAATTGTAGGAGGTAAAATTAAGATGAAGTTAGAAAAAGTTTTAATTGTGGATCCTATAAACGGAGAATATACCGGAGATATCGAAATAAAAGGCAAAACGATTTCTGGAGTTATAAGAAAAGATTATGGTTATGAAGATTTCGATACCATCATTATGCCTGGTTTTGTGGACCCTCATACCCATGCACAAATGGGTATAGATACGATGCATGCAACAAGGGAAGAGTTCAAAATTTGGGCAAAAAATAATTTTTCATACGGTGTAACTACTTTTTTACCAACAACGGTCTCAGCCACTAAAGAACAGATTTTAAAAGTTTTGGACAGTATAGAAGATGTGAATTCTTCAATCGAAGGGATTCATTTGGAAGGTCCTTATATAAATGTAGAAAAAAAAGGAGCTCAGAACCCTCAGTATATAAGAGATCCTTCCTTGGAGGAACTAAAAGAGATAATTAGCGATAAAGTAAAATTAATAACCATGGCACCGGAGGTTAACGGTTTTATTGAAGCAATAAATTATCTTGAAGAAAAGAATGTAGTGATCTCATTAGGTCATACTTCTGCGAATTTTGATATCTTCAAAAAAGCTTTCGAATCAGGAGTTAACAGAATCACCCATTTTTCAAACGCATTAACACCGCTACATCATCGTAACATAGGGGGAACAGGTTCTGGCTTTTATTTTGATTTTAATATAGAAATGATATGTGATGGGATTCATCTTTCTCCTGAGTTTGTGATGTTGGTATACAAAATAAAAGGAGCAGACAAAATTATATTGATAACCGATTCTATAGCCGCTGCAGGGTTACAAGACGGTGAATACGAATTAGGTGGTTTAACAGTCACAGTAAAAAACAACAAAGCAACACTTAGCGATGGAACGATCGCTGGGAGTACACTACTTTTCAACGAAGGTGTCAAAAATTTTAAAAGATTTACCAATTGTACACTACAAGAGCTTGCAAAGGTATCCTCATACAACGCACTTCAAGACCTACATATTTACGATAAGGGAAGGATTGAAGTTGGCTACTATGCAAACCTTGTCATTTTAGACAAAGACCTGAACGTGAAAGAAACCATCTTCGAAGGTGAAAAGGTATTTTAAACATTGTGTGCTATAATAAAACATAGAAAAGATAATTTTCCTAGGGGCGCTAAAGAGAGACTTAGAGTTTGTAAAGTCAAGTATAAAAAATGGAGGTATGATTTTTGGAAAACAAAGAAAACAGTTTTGATGTTATTGTTGTAGGAGCTGGCCATGCCGGGATTGAAGCTGCTTTAGCCTCAGCTAAAATGGGAATGAATACTTTAATATTGAATATAAATTTAGACACTTTAGGATGGGCTCCTTGTAATCCTGCTATCGGAGGACCCGCTAAGGGTGTTGTTACCAGAGAGATAGATGCTTTAGGAGGAGTACAAGCAAAGGTAACAGATGAAACGATGATCAACATCCGAATGCTCAATACAAGTAAAGGTATCGCTGTAAGGGCTTTAAGAGCTCAAATCGACAAATATGATTACTCACAAAAAATGAAAGAAATCTTAGAAACCACAGTCAATCTGATTCTGAGACACGGAATAGCGAAAAGTATTCTAGTAAAAAACGGTAAAGTGATCGGGTTAGAAACAGAATTAGGTATAAAATACTTTGCCAAAGCCGTGATTTTAACTACAGGAACATTTTTGAGAGGCAAAATTTTTGTTGGTAGGAACACCTTCGAAGCAGGAAGAATGGGAGAACTTCCCGCAAATTCATTGACATATTCTTTGATTAAAGAAGGCTTAGAAGTATCGAGATTTAAAACCGGGACACCTGCCAGAATAAGAAAAGATTCTATCGATTTTTCTAAGTTTGATATTCAAGAGACCGCGGATGAACCTCTGTCTTTTTCTTATTGGAGTCAGCCAAAAGTCTTATCGAAAGATTATCCTTGTTATCTGGGAAGAACCAACAGTAAGACCCATGAAGTTATTAGAAGACATATCGCATTCTCGCCTTTGTATGGAGATGTCAAATTAATACAATCTAAAGGCCCTAGGTATTGCCCTTCCATTGAAGATAAAGTTATGAAATTCAATAAGGATACCCATCAATTTTTCCTTGAACCGGAATCCAAACATTCAAAAGAGATCTATTTAAATGGATTGAGTACGAGTTTACCTTTTGAAGCGCAGATTGAGATTTTGAAAACTATACCTGGTTTAGAAAATGCTATAATTGAAAGGCCTGCTTATGCCGTTGAATACGATTTTGTAAATCCGATCCAATTGAAACACAACCTTGAAACAAAAAAAATAGAAGGATTATTCTTGGCTGGCCAAATCAATGGTACAAGTGGTTACGAGGAAGCCGCAGGTCAAGGACTTATAGCAGGAATTAATGCTGCCCTAAAAATTAGAGGAGAAGAACCTTTCATTCTTGACAGGTCCGAGGCTTACCTTGGGGTTCTTGTTGACGACATTATCACAAAAGGAGTTGATGAGCCTTACAGATTACTGACTTCTCGAGCTGAATACAGGTTGTTGCTCCGACATGATAACGCTCATTTAAGGTTGTATAAGTATGGATACAAATACGGTTTACTAAGCAAAGAACAATACGAGCAACTTCATAGATTGGAAAATTTGATAAATCATCAAATTGAGAGATTGGACCAAATTAAGGTATCACCTAATCAAGTTAACGACATTTTAGCCTCAAAAGGCTCTTCAAAAATCACTCAGCCTGTTCACATGAGTGAATTACTCAAAAGAAGTGAAATATCTTATAATGATTTAAAACACTTAGACGAAGAAGCAGTTGAAGAAAAGGAAGTTATCGAACAAATCGACATTCACTTCAAATATAACGGATATTTTCAAAGGATGCAAGATGAGATCGCAAAAATGAAAGAGCTCGAAAAGGAAAAGATACCAAGCGATATAGAATATGACAAAATTAACAACATTGCCTATGAAGCTAAAGAAAAATTGAAAAAAATTAAGCCAGAAACTTTTGGACAACTCTTAAGGATACCTGGCATAAATCCGGCTGATGCTATAAACTTAAGAATTTATTTGAAGCAAAAAGATAAAATAAGGTAGTTAAAATAAAAACCGCCCCAATAGGACAGGGGGCGGTTTAAAAATTTATCTTACGGTGTATTTTAATATAAAGACATCTTTCTCAGCATCTGCACCTATATCTGATGATTGAGAATATCCTGCAACATAGAGGTTTCCATTATCATCAATATCGAGGGCATAAGCGACATCATCGCCGTATCCACCGAGAGATTTTTCACTTAACAAATTACCGTTATTATCGTATTCAAGTATAGCAAAATCTTTGTCACCGTTCAGGGTTGTAACGTATCCCGCAACGTATATATTTCCATTTGGACCTACGGCAACTGAATAACCGTGATCACTTTCTACATCTCCATAAAAACTTTCCCACAAAATATGTCCCTCTGGGTTAACCTTTACAACATAGATATCTGACCATTTTGAATCCCATGAACCTTCATAACCAACTGCTACGTAGCCTCCAGATACTTCTTTAACATCGAAGCCTCTAGCATAATCTCTTGGAGCAAAAACTTTGGTCCAGATTTCTTCTCCATTGGGATCAACCTTAGCCAGATAAAATTGGGTCTTATTTTCAAATAATTGTACTACCGTGCCTGCAATGATGAAATTACCGTCTGAAGTTTTTTGAATACTCAAAGGTTTAGTATCAGAGCCAGCAACAAAGTAAGGAAGCCACTTTTCAAATACAACTTTTCCTTCTTTATTCAATTTTACCATTTTTCCTCGCATGTTTAATGTATCAGGATCGGAACCATAGCCTACTACAACATAGCCATCCTCTACTTCTACAACAGCTGAACCTTTGTCGTTACCTAGTTTATTAATGTTCGTAGAGAATTTGTTGTTACCTATTTTTGAAACGTAGAAATCTGAATCACTTCCGTAAGAATTCGATGTTCCAACCAAGAGCATATCACCATCAGAAGTTAAAATTCCTTGATTTGCCCAATCGTTGTAATTTCCACCTAACTTGTTTTCATAAACTACGTTACCCTCTTGATCGAATTCCAAAATTAAAATATCTTCGTTGAATCCTTTTTCATTGGTGTATCCAAAAAGATATACCCCCTCATCTGTAGATTTTACATCGAAGATCTCCTGAGATCCACCAAGGGTGTATACTCTTCCCCAATCAAGGGTTAAAGAAGCCATCGCAAAAAGAGATACTGTTAACACCAATACCAAAACAATTTTTGATTTCACCACAATCCCTCCTATCTTTTTATATTTTACTGTCTTAAAAATCTCTAAAACTATCTTTAAATCTAATTTCTGAATTTAAAATTATCTTCTGACGTTAAGGGGCAAACCCCTTAAAAACCCCAAATTCAAAATCAAAGTTTTTTGCATAGATCTGCAACATGATACGTCATTTGCTACGCAAATGAGAATTAGGATGTTACTTCTAAAGCATTATGAAAAGGCTTTTTGCATAAAACAGCAAAAGCTTCGCAAATGAGAATTTGGAAATTGTTTCTAAAGCATTATAAAGAACCATTTTGCACAGAGCTGCAAAAAAACATGGTTTGCATACTGCAGCAAACGCTCCCCACCTAGAATGAAAATTACAAAAAACATTTTCTTACTTATTATATCATAAAAATTTAAAAATTACACAACAATTTATAGAATACCAAAACTTTTACCTATTTTTTCAAATTTGCTTAAAGCATAGTCTAAGTCTTCTTTACTATGTAAAGCACTTATCATTACCCTTATTCTTGCTTTCCCTTTTGGAACGGTGGGGTAAACTATGCTAGAGGCAAAAATACCTTCTTCATATAGTTTTAAGCTAAATTCTTTTGTTTTCTTTTCATCATAGATCATAACCGGGGTTATAGGGGTTTCGGTAACTCCAATATCATAACCCATTTCTTTTATCTTACCTTGAAAATATTTGGCGTTATCCCAAAGTTTTTTTACTAATTCGTTAGATTCATGAAGTGTTTTCGTTGCTTCTAAAGCTGCAGCTGTTTCTGCTGGAGACAAAGAGCTAGAAAATAGAAATGGTCTTGCTTGTTGTTTTAAATAATCGATTAATACCTTTTTACCTGCGATGAATCCACCCACAACTCCAAAGGCTTTCGATAAAGTTCCAATTTCTATATCCACTTCATCCGTCAAATTGAAATGATCCGCTATTCCCCTACCGTTTTCTCCTAGCACTCCTTCTCCATGTGCATCGTCCACCATTACTAGGGCATCATATTTTTTAGCTAGTTCCACAATTCCTGGAAGGGGCGCAATATCTCCATCCATACTAAAAACACCGTCAGTTATAATTAATTTTCTTCTACAATTATCTTTTTGAGCTTTAACCAGTTGCTCTTCCAAAGAGTTTAAGTCTTTATGTTTCCAAATGTATCTTTTTGCCTTTGACAGCCTAACGCCATCTATTATACTCGCGTGATTAAGTTCATCTGATAAAATACCATCTTCTTCGTTTGTTATAGTAGGAATAACTGCTTGATTTGCGTTGAATCCAGACTGAACTACTAGAGTGGCTTCTACTTTTTTGAATTCCGCTAACTTTTCTTCTAATTCTTCGTGAATCTTCATAGTCCCAGCTATTGTTCTAACTGCTCCTGGACCTACACCCCACCTTTTAATTGCATTAATAGCAGCTTCTTTCAGCCTTTCGTTGTTTGCCAAACCCAAATAATTGTTAGAACACATATTTAAAACCTTTTTATCATTAATATTGATCCAAGCGCCTTGTGCACTTTCAAGAGTTCTTATGGTGATAAGTAAACCAGAATCATCGAGCTTTTTCAGTTCTTCTTTCAATTGTTCATAAAAATCCATAATCAAACCTCCTCTTTTGTAACGTTTAAAACAATCTTACCGCTTTTCCCACTGGCCATCAATTCAAAAGCCTCTTCAAAATTTTCAAAGTCAAATTCATGGGTAACGATCTTACTTAAATCCAATTTATGGTACTTCAGCCAGTTTAAAGCAGTATACCACGTTTCAAACATCTTTCTTCCCGTAATCGTATGAATAGTAAGATTTTTAAAAACTGCGGTATTCATTTCGAACTTTACCTTGCTTTCAGGATAAACCCCTAAGATGGATGCCACTCCTGTGCTTTTTAACGATTTTATACCATCATTCAGAGCGTTTTCATTTCCCGACATCTCAAGAAAAACATCTGCTCCCAATCCAGAGGTTATTTTTAATACTTCTTCAACTACCGACCTCTCCTTTGGATTTATTACTAAATCGGCCCCTAAAGATTTTGCCATATTGATCCGGTAATCAGAAGGTTCACTCACCACAATATAAGCCGCTCCGGATAATTTAGCTATTTCTATCGCCATAGCGCCAATAGGTCCCGCTCCGGCAATTAAAACTACTTTACCTCTAAGATCGGCTGCATTTGTTGTAAAAATAGCATTTCCCAAAGGTTCCATTACAGACGCATATTTTAAAGGTATGCTTTCGTCAATTTTTATTAAAACTGTATCTGGTAGAACGGCGTATTCAGAAAAAACGCCATCTCTATCTACTCCTAAGATCTTTAAATTCTGGCATACATGCATGTTACCTGTTCTACACTGATGACAATAACCACAAGGAATATGACTGTCTGAAACGACTAAATCTCCAGATTTAACGTTTTTAACTTCATTTCCAACATCGATTACCCTTCCAACAAATTCATGGCCATCGATTTGGGGGAAATGCTTAATTCGGTCCTTTGCCCAATCATTCCATTCGTAAATATGCACATCGGTCCCGCATATTGATACTTTCAAGATCTTAATCTTTACATCGTGTGGGGACTGTAAAGTAGGTTCCTCTACTTCCACTAAGGATAACCCTTTTCCAGGTTTGGATTTTACTATAGCCTTCATTTTTTTCACTCTCCTTAAAAAATAACTACTATATATAGTTTAACTCAATATGAAATTTTTTTCAATCTTCAGGAGAGTAGTTTATAGGCAAAAATAGACAATAATGGGTGATTATCGTCAATTAGCACAATATTAGCAAGTAATTTTATAATTCATAAACCACAGTTCCGTTTATCAATGTCTTTTCAACAACGCTTCTGGGGTCAAAAGGATGACCACTCCACAACACCAAATCCGCATCCTTGTTTTCATCAATCGTTCCTAAACGTTCTTCTATCTTTAGAATTTTAGCTGGATTTATTGTTAACATTTTTAGCAAGTCTTCTTCTTTGGCGCCATATCTTAAAGCAGTAGCTGCTTGTATTGAAGCGTGTTCTAAATGAGTTACTGGATGATCTGACATCAACGCAGCTAAGATTCCCTTCTCATTAATTATTTTTATCGACTCAAAACGCATATCCCTTGTTTCCAGTTTTGTTCTAAAACCTAGTAGAGGTCCCAAAATCAATGGAATATTTTTTTCTTTAATAAAATCAGGGATTTTATAAGCCTCTGTTGCGTGTTCAATAACCAGGTCAAACCCAAATTCTTCAGATAACCTTATCGCAGTTAAAATATCGTCTTTCCTGTGGGCATGAATCCTTGCTGGAATTTGCTTATTTAGAACTTTCTCGCCAATTTCAAATTTGATGTCTGTCTCAGTAAAAGCTTTCCCTTCTTTTTCTGCAGATTTCTTCTTTTCAATATAATTTCTAACTTTAGTAAAATAATCTCTTATTACTGCAGCATTTCCTAGCCTAGTAGATGGAGTTTTGTTGTAAGAACCATATACTCTTTTAGGATTTTCACCCAAAGCCATTTTAAGGCCAGCAGGTTCTCTTAAAATAGCTTCATCGGTTATTTGAGAATTTAACTTCAATATAGCCCCCTGACCTCCAATGGGGTTTGCACTACCTGGCACTATCATCACCGTTGTAACCCCCCCAGATAGAGCTCTTTTTATAGCAGCGTCTTCGGGATAAAAGGCATCAATCGCCCTAACTTGTGGTGTAACAGGGTCCGTCGCTTCATTTCCGTCTTGGTAAGAGGCTCCAACACCTTCTTCAAACAAACCAATATGGGAATGTGCATCGATAAATCCTGGTAGGATATACTTATTTGTTGCATCTATTACCTCTTCTGCTTTAACCTGCAGATCTTCGCCTATTTGCTTGATTATGCCATCTTCTATCAAAATATCTCCGACAAAAGGTTCCCTGGAAATAGGATAAATGTATCCATTTTTCAATAAAAGTGTTTTCATAAAAGTATTCCCCCTTTTAGTATTGTTGACTACTGTCTTAAGAATCTTTATTTATAGCGCCCCTTTGCCCCGCTCCCCACCCTTCTAAGGAAGGGACCTGCGGTCCCTTAAACTGGCAGGGGGAGGGCTCCGCCCTGTGACCCTTTTTAAAACCATTTTTTTGGATTAATTGTTTGCTTAGTTTTCTTGTAAGTCGTGTTTAGTCTTTGTTAGCGCCCCTTGCCCCGCTCCCCACCCTATAATCCACCAAAAGTTTCTAAAAAAACAATAATAATAAATAAATTTCTGAGATAACTATATTTCCTAATACAAGTAAAAATCCGTATTTAGCAAAATCTTTGAACAAGATAGTTTTATTCTTAAACTGGGTTAACATAGCGAGTCCAATTATATTAGCGGATGCACCGATGGAAGTTGCATTTCCACCTAAACATGCACCCATCGCAAGAGAATACCATACTGGACTCAAATCACTAAAAATAACAGGCTGAACAACTTGTAAATGTTGAACAACTGGAATCATAGTCGCTGTAAAAGGGATATTATCAATAAATCCGGAAATTACGCTAGCAACAGGTAAAATAAACATAGAGAAAGATTTTACCGAATCTCCAGCAACTTTTACCATGACATTGGATAAATTAGCTATCAATCCTGTTTCTTCCATCGCTCCTGTGATAAGAAATAAACCAAAAAAGAACAAAAGGCTTTCCCATTCAACTTCGTTTAAAGTATCCCTCACCTGATTTGGTGCTAGTATTAGTAAAGAGAAAAACCCTGCTATTATGGCAATAGTAGAACTTTCTACACCTAAAAAGTGTTGAGTAGAAAAAGCGATTATTACACTTACAAAAAGAATTATAGAAAGGAAAAAACTTTTTTTATCTTCGATCAAGTGGGAAGTATCAAAACTTTTTATACTCTCTTTATCGAATTTGATTTGAAGATCTTTTTTAAAAATGAATATAAAAAGCATATCCATGAACAACAGATTTACTAATACTATTGGATACATAACTAAAGCAAATTCTGAAAAAGAAAATCCTGCAGCTGAAGCTATCATAATATTGGGTGGATCACCAATGATGGTTGCCATACCTCCAATGTTCGATGCAAAAATTTCCCCTAAAACATAAGGGAAATAATTGATTTTTAAAGAATCCGTTATAGCAAAGGTAATAGGTATAAAAACAAGTATCGTAGTAACATTATCAATGAAACCTGAAATTAATGCAACCAAAAAAGTTAAGGAAATAAACAACATGTATCCGTTATGCCCAAATATTTTCAAAGTCTTAATACCTACATATGAAAAAAGGCCAGTTCTACGAATAACGCTTACAAATAACATCATCCCGAGCAGTAAAAGAAGGGTGTTGAAATCGATATAATTTCTTATGGCTTCAATTTCGTCCGGAAAAACTCCGAATATAATAAGCACCGAAGCTCCTAACATGGCAACAATGGTTCTGTTAATTTTGTGGGTGATGATAAAAAACAGTACTACAGCGAATACTATAAGGGTTACTAGTTCACTTGGTGACATAAATAGAAGGTTCCTCCTGATGTTATTATTTTTACTGTCATTAGAAAAAAATGAAATTTACATATATTCCAGAAATTACTATATTCCCTAATAATATTATCAAACCGTATTTAGAAAACTCCCAAAAAGAAATTGTTTTCCCTTTAAATTGGGTTAAAAGACCTAACGCTATAACGTTCGCTGAAGCGGCTATTGGAGTTAAGTTCCCTCCCAAGCAAGCCCCCAATGATAACGAATACCAAATGGGGTCAAGATTACTAAATATGGAAGATTCAGAAATAGATAATTTTTCAATGACAGGTATCATTGCAGCCACTAAAGGAACATTATTTAAGAAACCAGTAAAGAAAGAAGAAATTGTTAGAATAGAAAGACTAAATATAAGTAAAGAGTTGCCAGCAAAATCGACCAGTATATTAGAAAAAGCGCTAATGATACCCGTTTCTTCAAGTGCACCGGCAATTAAAAATAAAGCAAAGAAAAACAAAATATTTTCCCATTCAACTTTAGATAATGTATCTTTCAAATCCTTTGGTCTAAGAATAAATAACGAGAAAAAGCCAGCAGCTAAGGCAACGGTTGAACTTTCTAAATTTAGCTCATGTTGTAAAGCAAAAGCTACGATAACCGCTCCAAACAAAAGTATAGACAAAATGAATTCCTTTTTGTTTTCTACAATATGAGATACATCAAAGTTTTTAATCGCTTCTTTGTCTATTTTAACGGATAAATCTTCCTTGAAGAAATATATCAATAAGAGAATGGCGAATACTAAATTGATCAATGTAACCGGATACATAATAAGAGCGAACTCTGAGAAAGAATAACCTGCCGCAGAAGCAATCATAATATTAGGAGGATCACCAATTATTGTTGCCATACCTCCAATA
Source organism: Petrotoga sp. Shatin.DS.tank11.9.2.9.3 (assembly GCF_003665005.1). NCBI lineage: Bacteria > Thermotogati > Thermotogota > Thermotogae > Petrotogales > Petrotogaceae > Petrotoga > Petrotoga sp. Shatin.DS.tank11.9.2.9.3. The sequence goes on along the minus strand of NZ_JGVT01000001.1, from coordinate 27,857 downwards.
TTTGATGCGAAAATTTCTCCTAAAACAAAAGGTAGATAATTAATGTTTAAAGAATCCGTAATGGCGAAAGTCATTGGTATAAAAACTAAAATAGTCGTAACGTTGTCAATAAATCCAGAAAATAAAGCAACCAAAAAAATTAGAGAAATGAATAAAGTGTAGGTATTATTCCCAAACAATTTTAACATAGAAATGCCTAAAAAGGTAAATATACCTGTCTTTCTTAAAGTCTCCACAAACACCATCATTCCAAGCAGTAACAAGAGGGTGTTATAATCCACGTAATCTTTTATTGCACCAATTTGATTAGGGAATACACCTACTCCTAATAGAAAAATAGCCCCCAACATTGCAATAAGCGTTCTATCTATTTTCTGAAAAACCATTCCTACAACAACTATTATGAAGACTATTAAGGATGTTAAAGCATATATTGACATATAATTCCTCCGAAACGGAACCATTCTTTTTTACAAATGTTTTTAAAGGATTCAATATCCCAAACTAATTATAGTTTAAAAAAAAGACAAAGTCAAATAAATCAATATTTCCTTTTAATTCTTATTGCATCGGTTAATCATATTGATTAAAATTAAGCATCCTAATATTGTATAATTAAATTAAAGATACAGACATTTAAAGTGCGGAGCCGGGTCTAAGGGACCGAAGGTCCCTTTCCTTAGAAGGGTGGGGAGCGGGGCGAAGGGGCGCTAACACAAAGGTTGGTGAATATATGCTCTTTATTAGATTTATCATCTTAGTTGTTATCTACTATTTACTAATATATGCAATAGGTCGATTTTTTCTAAAAAGAAAAGGTATTTATTTAGGAAATTTTATTTTAGGAATCTTCAGTATTGCTATTTCAATCTTTCTTATCTATCTTTCACCAATAAACTTCCAACAGGCTGGATTTCAAATAGGAAATTTTAAAAAAGGACTGTTTATGCTTCTAATTTCTTTAATTTTAATAGTAGGATCTTTATTTAGTATGAGAAAAATGAGTCTTTCTGATCTCATGAAGATTCCCTACGGAAGTTTTCAAAATAACAAAATTATGTTATTACATGTTTGGTTGGTTGTAGGCCCTGCCGAAGAATTATTTTATAGAGGATTTATCCAAGGTAATTTAAGATTTTTTTTACCCGGTTCAATTTTTTCTATTGAATATGCAACGATCATAGCAACAGTACTTTTTGTTTTTGCCCATTTAAACAATCTCTTCTTTGGCAGAGAAAGTATAAAACAATTTATAGGTCTTTTACCAGGAAGGATCATAATGGGATCGATTTTGGGATACACCTTTCAAATTTCAAATAGCTTGATTTATCCCATAATAATACATACCCTCTCAGACGGACTAACTCTAACTTATTTAATTATTTTAAAGAAGCGATCCCTAAATAATTATCACTTATAGATAACAAGTGATTAAAATTTTTATTATATTTAAATTTAGTATTAATATAAAGCTTTTATTGTCAATTAAAAACAATCATAACCTTTTTTAAAGCCTCTCTTGACACAAAAGATTTTTTTGATATATAATTTTAGTGAAAATAATAAACAGTGAAAAGGGAGGCGGTGATAAATGTTAGAAAGAAGAAGAGACGACAGGGATGACAGAGAAGACTTGTTATCTCCATTTGATTTCTTCAATAGAGAGTTTGAAGATTTCTTTAGATCTTTGCCTTTTGGAACGACCTCTCGTGGTGAGATGGATGTATATGAAACTGACGATGATTACGTCGTAGAATGTGAATTACCTGGTTTAAACAAAAAAGATATAAAAGTTCAATTAAACAACGATCTATTAACCATATCCGCAGAAAAGAAAGAATCCGAAGAAGTAAGAAGAGGAAATGTGTATAGGAGAGAAAGATACTTTGGTAGAATTGAACGAACTATAAGACTACCAGAGTACATTGACAAAGACAAAATTAAAGCTGAATATGAAAATGGAGTTTTGAAACTAACTATACCAAAAGTTGAGACAGCTAAAGGTGAAGGAAAAGAGATCAAAATTGAATAAAACTGACAATAATTAAGAAGGCAGGCGCAAGCCTGCTTTTTTTAATTATTTCAATAATCTTAAATGCAACTTATTGTAAATAAATTTTCTTAATAATTCTTAATTATGGTATAATAAAAAATATAAGCAACAACATCCAACTGAAAGAGGAGGAGATACCCATGGAGCATATAGTAAAGTTTAACATTGGAGAAGAAGAGATTGAAATAACTGATTTAACCCCTTTTCCAATCTTGCTTTGTGAGTTCTTGTACGAAGGAGATTTTGAGTTAATGAAGGCTGACTTAAAAAACAACTCAAAATTTATTGAAGAAGCAAAGAAAATCGAAAAACTTGTTGAACACTTACCCGGTTTAACCTCCAACTTTGTGATTTATCCTTTCGTCCTTTCCGAATTTTTGGCTTATTTTTCCGAGTTCCAAATCAATTACTCCGACCTAGTACATATATCTTTGAATGGACTATTCGATACCGTCTTATTGGAAGCAGATAAAAAGAACTTTGAGTTCGTGAAAGACGTCGTAGATTTTATACTCAAAATTGATCCAAGTTTCGCTCCAGCCTACGAATTAATGGGCTCAGTTTTAGTAGAAAAAGGCGAAATGGAAGAGGGGGAAGAGTATCTAGAAAAAGCTGTTAAATTAGACCCTTGGAATATAGCTGCTTTATCAGAATTAGGTGAACTATACTTTAATTTAGGCGAATACGAAAAAGCAGCTGAAATTTGGAAAAAAGAAATAGAACTTTCACCCAACAATTATGTAACTTACTTCATGATTGCCGATGCTTACATGCAAAAAGGGGATTATGAAAAAGCCGCCCACATTCTAGAAAAATTCCTAAATAGATTCCCCAACAGCGTTTTGGGTAAGTATGAGTTATCCACTATTTATGAGAAATTATCAAGAACTACAGAAGCCAATGAACTCAAAGAGGAAATTCTCAATACAACACCTGAATATTCAACCGACATAGAAGTTTGGGCTAAAGTAATGTTTGAAAACGGTAAATATAAAGAAGTTCAAAACTTCTTAGAAAAATATATAGACCAAGATAAAGAAAATGAACACTTTAAATTGTTATTGGTTATCCCCTACTTAAAGGTTAAGAAATTCGAAGAAGCCAAAAGTATATACCAAGAAATAAAAGATAAGTACATGTGGTACATCTATGGACTTGAAGAAATTCTGAACAAAAATTTAACCAAAGAGGAAATGGAAGTAATAGAAAAGGTGTAAAAAAAACTGAGAAAGAATAAAAAGGTCCTAATTATCATCTTATCTTATATAGTTGTAAATATGTTTGTCATACTCACGTCTTTAAACTGGCAAAATTTGTTTTTTGCTAATAGCCTTTTATACATAGGGTTATATGATTATTTCACCTTTATCATTCCTGATCTAGGAATAGTAGTTATTTTGACAATTGCTTTACTAAACTTTGATTACTTTAATCTTATTTTTACTATCATTACCTTTTTAATCACCTTTTATTATTGGCGAAATGGGAAAATGGGTTTTGGAGACGTGAAGTTTCTATCAGCCCTTTCTCTTCTTATTGGTATTTATATATTACCCGTAATAATTATCAGCATAATCCTAATTATTTTGTCGAACACAAAAAAGAAAGTCACCAAGATTCCATTAGGATTTTATGTAATGTTGAGCACATTTATTTTATATATTTTTAGGGGTGCTTGTTATATTCTATGATATTTTTACAGCTTTTATAGAAATTCCAGGTATTTTTATCTCACTCTGCATAATATTTTTAATAATCTTTCTAATAAGAAGGAAAAAATTATCTATTCCTCTTTTAACAGTTTGCATTGTAATCTATGTATTTTCTTCTGGATGGTTTGCAAAAATAATGGTTTTACCATTGGAAAATAGATATCCTTCTGTGGATGTTTCTCAGTTGGATGATACTCAAGAAAAAGGGGTAATAGTTGTACTTGGAGGGGGAATAATTCCCGAAACTCCAAGGGAAGGATCCGGAGAGTTATCTGATAGCGCTATGAAAAGGGTATATGAAGGTTTCTTACTTTACAAAAAATTACAGTTTCCTATTGTTGTAACTGGCGGGAAACTCCTAGGCACAGAGATACCAGAAGCTCAAATAATGGAAGAAGAATTGCTAAAAATGGGAGTCAAACCAACAGATATTTTAGTAGAACCACTTGCTAAAAACACAAAACAAAATGCGGAATTTACTCTTAAACTATTGGAAGACAATCAAGTACAAAGAATATATTTAGTGACCAGCGCAACTCATTTAACAAGAGCTATGAATTATTTCGAAAGTTACACAAACATAGATATTGTCCCCGTTCCCACGGATTATAAAATTTCGCGAGAAGAACTGAAATGGTATGATTTCTTGCCGGATATGGGATCCTTAGAAGCAGCTTCGTCTGCATGGCATGAATATTTGGGATTAGTCAAATTTAAAATTAGTGGGTAAAAGTTAGACCAAGCCGGCCAAAGAAGGGGGCGGGCTGCGTTTTCAAAAAGATTTCAATTTTAAAAGGGTTCAGGGCGAAGCCCTTTTGCAGTCTTGTGCAAAACGTTTTTATAATGCTTTAGAAACAATTTCCATATTCTCATTTGCGAAGCAAATGATGTTACGCGAATTTGGGGTTTTTAAGGGGCTTGCCCCTTAACGCTCGGGTCTAAGGGACCGCAGGTCCCTTTCTTAGAAGGACAGAGAGCAAGGTACAGGGCCTTTATTAAATATTAGAAACAAGATTTTGATTTTTAAAGGGTTATAGGGCGGAGCCCTTTTGCTGTTCTGTGCAAAAAACTTTTATTAAACAAAATTAGGTTTTGGGGTTTTTAAGGAGCTTGCCCTTTTGCAGTCTTGCGCAAAAAGCTTTTTTAAAATAAACTTTGATTTTGAACTTGGGGTTTTTAAGGGACTTGCCCCTTAACGTCTGGGAGAGGGGCGAAGGGGTGCTCACAAAGACTAAACACGACTTAGAAGAAAACTAAGCAAACAATTAATCAAAAAAATGGTTTTAAAAAGGGTCACAGGGCGAAGCCCTCCCCCTGCCAGTTTAAGGGACCGCAGGTCCCTTCCTAAAAATGGGCGGGCTGCGGGGCGAAGGGGCGCTATATAACAAACTTTCAAAGGAGGCTAAAAAATGTTGGAAAACAACAAAACACCTTACGATTTTACCAATTATATAGTAAACATATTGAAATTATCTCCTTCAAACACAGCAATATTATGTGTTGATTGTCAAAACGGATTTACCGAAAGATGTCCTAATGAACTTCCAGTAGCTGGAACAAATGAAGAGTGGATAGATCAGGTAAACGAATTTTTGACTTTAATCAAAGAGAAGGATTTTAAGATTTTTGCCAGTATGGATGATCACCCTGAAAATCACATCTCTTTTGAAAAATGGCCTCCTCACTGCATAAAAGGTACTTATGGGAACCAACTATTTATAAATACTTACGATTTCGTTATAAAAAAAGGTATAGAAATAGATGGGGATAGCTATTCAGCATTTTACAAAGATATTGAAAGAAGAATTGAATCAGAATTAGACGAACTTCTGAGAAAGCATAAGATAGAAAATTTATTAGTTTTAGGCTTAGCAGGAGACGTATGCGTCATAGCAACGATAGAAGATGCGTTAAAACGAGGATATAAGGTATTCCCAATAAGCCAATATATAAAAGCTGTCAACAAAAAGCATATTAAAGAAATCGTAGAAGAAAAATTTGGTAGAATAATAATTTAGATTTAAAAAAATACGGGGAACAACCCCGTATTTTTTGGTCGGAGCGACTGGATTTGAACCAGCGACCTTCAACACCCCATGCTGACGCGCTACCAACTGCGCTACGCTCCGGTTTACTTCAGAAAAATTATATCATATTTTCGAAAGATCGTCAAATTTTTAGGAAACATTCCTCTTTTTCAATTGATAAGGTATCAATAGATAAAATATTCCAAGTATGCTAGTTATTATTCCAAACACAAAGAACAAACTTTTCAATGAAAAAAATGTTGCCATTATCCCTGCAAAAGCATAAGAAAAAGGTCTCAGTGAATTATCTATCGTTGATCGCAACGCAAAAACTCTTCCCCTTGTGTTTTCAGGGGTAATTCTTTGAATCAAAAGATTTTCATTAATATTTCCTATCTCAGTCATAACACCTAACATCAACAAAGCAATCAATACGTAAATATAGTTGTTAACTATACCAAGAGAAGCCAAAAATACTCCTGCCAAAACTGAGGATAGCATCAGTGCCAGGTACTTCATTTTTATCTCTTTAATTGATGATAGAACAAGTGCGGAAATAAAAGATCCTGCTCCCAACATTGTTTGCATAATTCCATACTCACCAGGACCTACTTTCAGTATTTCACTAGCCAATACAGGTAGGAAAACGAATATCGTGGTTCCAAAAAAATCATCTAATGTCTCTAAGGTTATTAACCCTTTAAGTTGAACATTGGACCATATCACTTTGAAACCTTCTTTTATATCTGAAAAAATCATCCCATTTTTTTCAGCTTCCTCTTCTTTTCTGCCTTTTTCTTCCGCTTTTATGAACATTTCAGAGACTGCCGAGAAAATAAAAGTCATCCCATCGATTAAAATTGCCCATTTTATTCCCACTAAAGACACAATCACACCACCAATAGCCATCCCAATAAGTTGAGAAAGTCTATCTGTCATTGAAATCATGGCATTAGCTTGAGAAAGCTCATTATCGTTTATCATAATCGGGATTAACGACAACAACGCAGGACCAAATAAAGTACCACAGATCTGTAATCCAAAAATGGTTATTATCAATACCCAAATTTGATAGAAATATGTCCCAAAGAAAATACCCAGTAAAATAAGGATTCCGCCACTGATTAAATCTGTTATCACAAGAATATTTTTCTTTTTCCATCTATCTGCCCAAACACCTGCAAAAGGAGAAAAAATAATATTCGTAACAGCTATAGTACTTAAAACAGTACTAACTGCACCCACCCCGCCTATCTCAGCTGCGGCTGACCAAAGAATAGCTATAATAAAAATAGCAGATCCGACACTGGATACTAGCCTACCGAAGAACAGAAGTAGAAAATCACGGTTTTTTATTAAAAGTTGTAACCCGCCAGTTGATTTTGACATTTTATCTCCCCCTTTAAGATTTTGAATGTAATAATAAAAATTCTACAAATATTATAACAAATCACTTTAAAAAAGTCAAGTACTTTATTAAAATTTTTAAAGTATCTGAGTAATTTGCTTAAAAAAATAACTCCCGCATTCTACTTTGGGAGTTATCTATTTAGAGAAGATATTATTCAATAAAAAGAAAATCGATTTTGTAAAAACTAAAAAATATTATAAAATTAGACATAGAAAGAAATATGAATTGTTTTCTATTTTTCAAAAAAGGTGAATACACGATGGGTTCTTTGTTATGGGTACTTGAATCAACGGAAAAATACAGATTCCCTTACAGGGTAACTATCAGAAAAGGAGAAAGCATAATATTATCACTATTCGTCCAGGACAAATGGCCAGGTGCTGGTAAGCATATCTTTTGCGTGAGGGATACAGAAAATCCATCGAGCAATTACCAAGAGATTGAAAGAGTTCCGATTATATCGTTAAATCGTTACGGAAAAAGGTTGTCCGTAGTTCTTGACAGAGCGCAAAACAAAAGATGCGACTTTCTCTTTTTGAAAAAGAAGTATAAAAGTAAAGAAGGAGAATACGAACAGATATTTTGGAGAACAGAACAAGGGCTAAAAGAACATCGCCCTAAAGTTAAATTAACCGCAAAAGGCGATCATCATCTTCATATATTGATCGACATAAATGAAAGATATCCATGGAAGTTCCCCAATTGTAACGTTGAAAGAGCCCAGCTCAAAGCCGGCGATTATGCCTTATTAAGTGAAAGCGGAATAATAGCGGTTGCTGAAAGAAAAACCTTTACCAATTTTATTGGAGACATTGGGAATTTGCCTCTTTTACACATGAAGCTTGGTGAATTGGCTAAGTACAAGCATTCTGCTTTCGTTGTTGAAGCAAATTACTCCGATTTTTTGAATCCAAGTAAACTCAAGGTGTACAAACCATCCTATTTGTCTAAAGTTTTAGCAGAGATTTTTGCTTATCATCCAGGGTTTCAAATAATATTTGCTGGAAATAGGAAATTGGCAAATGAATGGACTTTACGGTTCTTTCAAGCTGTCATGTCACATGAAAAAGATAACATCCCAACAATAGTTTCAGAAGTGGCAGCTAAATATGAAACTAAAAAAGATTTTACCGGGGGTATATACTACGATATAAGAAGAGAACTACTTGAAAATGGTGAGGATACTTTCACTATAGATGAACTTAGAAAAAAATTCCCATTGACTTCTGACACTAAGATCAGAAAGGTATTGAGTGATCTCAGAGAAGAAGGTTATATAGAAAATTTTGGTAAAGGCAAAAAAAGTGTGTGGAAAAAAACATAGATCAGGATGTTATTGCAAAGAGGCTAAACAGAGGTCTAAAAACAGGCGATTTTGTATTCAAATATTATTAAAATACGAGGAGGAAACTATGAAGATAGCATTAGGTATAAAAGGGAGCAGTGTAAACAACACACATTTTGGAATGTCTGAGAAATATAGGATATATGAATTAGAAAATGGTATGCTCAATTTCATTGAGGAAAGAATAAACGATAACTTTACTCAGCACAAACACTCAGAAGTTGAAGATATAATGGAAATCCTTTCTGATTGCAATGTTTGGGTAGCAAAATCTAAGGGGAAAAAGTCTAAAGAAGTAATCATGAAATCGGGATATACTCCCCTTATAATTAACTCTGACTCAATACAAGAAGCCGAAAAAAAGATTGTGAAAGCATTAGACCACCAAAGTTTCTTAGGGCTATAATCAAAATAAATCAAAGAGAAAAGAGATGGGATAATAATATATGAACAAAGGAAGCGATCCCTATCCACCTATTAACACGTATGAAGTTGTGAAATCAATGTCAGATCTAACGTTTATAACAAACGCACCCAATCAAACCCTCAAAGATAGATTTGAACAGTTAATAAAGGATTGTCAATCCTTCGATTGTTTAGTTGCATACTTTTATATAAGTGGATTTCATCTTATATATAAATGGCTAGAAAAAACTGAAAAAATCAAAATACTAATTGGAATTGGAACTAGTAAAGAAACTTACGATTTAATAAATACACCAGGAAATCAAATTCTGTCACATTCAGAAACGAAACAAGAGGTTGAAAAGATGGTAGAAAGTGAGATGAGTGATTCAGAAGATAACCAAAATGTTGAAGAAGGGGTTCAAAAGTTTGTTGAATGGATAAAAGATGGAAAATTAGAAATAAAGGCTTACCCCTCACAAAATATTCATGCAAAATTATACATTATGACTTTCAAAGAGGGAGACAGAGATGTAGGAAGGGTTATCACTGGCTCAAGCAATTTTACACAATCTGGATTACTAGACAACCTCGAATTCAACGTCGAGTTAAAGAACCGTTCAGATTACGAGTTTGCAAAACGGCAATTTGAAAAGCTATGGAAAGATGCTGTAGATGTCAGTGAAAAATATATACAAACAATAAGCGAAAGAACCTGGCTCAATCAAACAATTACCCCATACCAACTTTATCTCAAATTCCTGTATGAGTATTTTAAAGAAGAACTAAGTAAAAACGATGAAATCTTCACTCAATATTTTCCTGAGAATTTCAAAAGTTTTGAATACCAAAAGCAAGCTGTTATAAATGCGAAAAGGATACTAGAAGAATACGGTGGAGTTTTTATTTCTGACGTAGTAGGACTCGGGAAAACCTACATGAGTGCGATGTTAGCAGGGCAGCTTGATGGTAGAACCCTTGTTATAGCTCCACCAGCTCTGCTTAATAAAAACAACCCCGGTTCGTGGCAAAATGCTTTCGCAGATTTTCATCTTCCAGCCAATTTTGTATCAATCGGCAAAATTGACGAGGCAAAAAGGTTAACAGAACAAAGAGAATATAAAAATATAATTATTGACGAGGCACATCGTTTCAGAAATGAGACGAATATCAACTACGAAAAAATTGCTGAAATCGCACGTGGAAAAAGAGTTATCTTAGTATCCGCCACCCCATATAACAATTCACCTAAGGATCTTCTCTCGCTCATTAAACTCTTCCAGAATACCAAAAAAAGCAATATTCCAGGCGTTACTAATCTAGAAGAGTTCTTTGGAAGGCTCGAGAGTAAGTTAAAAAAAGTTGACCGTCAAAAAGATTACAACAAATTCTTAGAAATTACAAAAAGTAATTCAAAAGAAATCCGCGAAAAAGTATTAAAGTATCTAATGGTTAGAAGGACAAGAAAGGAAATCGAAAAATACTTTGCAGAAGATTTAAAGAAAAACAAAATAAAATTCCCACAAGTAGAAGATCCCAAACCATTTTATTATCAATTAAACGACCATGAAGACAGCATCTTCATGGAAAGTATAAGGTTGATAACACAAGAGTTCAAATATGCTCGTTATACACCCTTACTCTATTTAAAAAAAGGTATAAATTCCCAACAAGAACAATCCCAAAAAAATATGGTCGGCTTTATGAAAGTTCTACTAGTAAAACGCCTTGAAAGTAGCTTCTATTCATTTAAAAAAAGCATAGAGCGATTCATCAACTACTACGAAATGTTTATTAAAGAGTATAGAGAGGGAAGAGTATACATAAGCAAAAAGTATATAAACAAAATCTTCGAACTATCCGAAGCTGAAGATGATGAAACGATTCAGAAACTTATAGAAGAAGGGAAAGCCGAAAAGTACGAAAGTAAAGATTTTAACCCAGAATTCGAAAAAGATCTAAAGAAAGACCTTGAAATTCTAAAAGAAATAAGAACAATGTGGCAGTCTATAAAAAGGGACCCGAAACTCGAAACCCTAATTGAAAATTTGAAAAACCACAATATCTTGAAAAATAAGAAAATAATTCTCTTTACAGAGTCAAAAGAGACTGCAGAGTATTTAAGTGAAAATATAAATAATTCTTTAGGTAACATTGCCCTTGTTTTTCATGGAAATTCGCCAGAAACAATTAAAGACATAGTAATAGAAAATTTCGATGCAAGGGCAAAAAACCAAAAAGATGATTATAAAATACTCATTTCCACCGAAGTACTTTCTGAAGGCGTTAACCTACACAGGTCAAACATTGTAATCAACTATGACATACCTTGGAACCCCACAAGGTTGATGCAAAGGGTAGGGAGAATAAACCGTATAGATACCCCGTTTAGCAAAATTTATACATTTAACTTTTTCCCAACCAAACAAGCCGATTCCCAAATAGAGTTAACAACCATAGCTCGTTCAAAAATAGAAGCATTTTTAACGTTACTTGGTGGAGACACCTCGATTCTCACCGAAGGAGAACCTGTCTCTTCTCACGAATTATTTAACAAATTACTCTCAAAGGATACTATTGAACCAGAAGAAGAGAAAGAAGAAAGCGAACTCAAGTATTTAAAATTAATTGAAAATATCCAAAAAAATAATCCCGAACTTTTTGAAAAAGTAAAGCACCTACCAAAGAAAGCTCGTTCTGCAAAGGTACTTTCTGAACCGCTCAAAGACATAGCTCTTCCTCATTCCCTGATAACGTTTTTCAGAAAAGGCAAATTGATGAAATTCTATCTATCAAGTAAAAGCAAACCAGCAAAAGAGACAGATTTTTTAACCGCCGCAAAAATTTTTGAGAGTACACCTGATGAAAAAAGAACAAATATTCTAACTCAACATTACTATGAACTATTAGATAAAAATAAAAGCACATTCTATGACGCAACCATCGAAGAAATCATCGTTGACACCCGCCAGAGAGGTTCTAAAAATGAAATCGAACTTCTCAAAATCTTAAAAGTGACCCAAAAAAACGCAAAACAACTCACAGAAGAACAGGAAGAATATCTTGATCAAATTATAACTAAAATTGAAGAAGGCGGTATACCCAAACAAACAGTGAAGAAAACCCTCACTGCATTAAACAAGATTTCCAAAGAGATACAAAATCCCTTAAAAGTTATTGGTGTTTTACAAAGTGAAATCTCACCAACCTTCCTTAAAAGCCACTATGCACAAACTGCTGCTGTAACAGAAGGTAAAAGAGAAGTAATATTATCACTGTATTTAGGAGAGGAAAATGATGAATAGAGAACAAGCCAGAAATCTTGTAGTTAAAATTTTCGAAAATCCTTTCAATAAAGATAACTTTTTACTTTTCCTTAAAAATCTCTTGAAATCCTTTGAAGAGAAGCCCTTTGTCTACAGAGGTAGCTATATTTCCCATGCATTTGAACCTTACATAAGTTCATTAGAAAGAATCGGCAAGTATTCATATAATGGCAAAGAAATCGATTTACTCATCGTGCAGTTAAAAAAAGAAACCTCACTTGAGCGAGCTAGAGCGATGCAAAGAAACTTCATAGCTTGGTACTTAAAAGGTTCAAGAGGTGGGAAATTAAAAGATGCTGCTCTTGTTGCCTTTGTCTCACCAGAGAATCAAGATTGGAGATTTTCGCTAGTTAAGATGGATTATCACTTTGACCAAACAATTCCTGGGAAGGTCAAAGCCAAAGAAGAATTCACACCTGCAAAAAGATGGTCTTTCCTCGTTGGTAAAAATGAAAATAGCCATACTGCTCAAAGCAGGTTTATCCCAATACTAATGAACGATGAATACAAACCAACCCTTGAAGATTTAGAAGAAGCATTCAACGTCGAAATAGTAACAGATGAATTTTTCCAAAAATACAGAGATCTTTTTATTAAAACTAAACTAGAACTTGATAATATTGTCAAGCAGAATCCAGAAGTAAAACAAGAATTTCAAGCAAAAAATATAAGCACCGTTGACTTTACCAAAAAACTCTTATCTCAAATTACTTTCCTTTACTTCCTGCAAAAGAAAGGCTGGTTCGGGGTTAAAAAAGGTCAACCCTGGGGGACAGGCCAAAAGGATTTTATGCGAAGATTGTTCAACAAAGAATTTGGAGATTATCAGAATTTTTATAACGACATCCTCGAACCTCTCTTTTTCGAAGCATTACGAACCGATAGAAGTGATGCCGACCATTACTTTAGCAGATTTGACTGCAAATTACCATTTTTAAATGGTGGATTGTTTGATCCCATAAATAATTATAATTGGGTAGAAATTGACATAATGATCCCTGATGATCTTTTTTCAAATAGCGATAAAACGAAAGAAGCAGACCAAGGAGACGGTATACTTGATATCTTCGATAGATTCAACTTCACTGTAAACGAAGAAGAACCACTCGAAAAAGAAGTTGCTTTAGACCCTGAACTTCTAGGTAAAATCTACGAAAAACTAAATGCCATAAGAGAAGATAACTTCGAAGAATATGAAAAAGTTTTGAAATCAGGTAAAAAAAGTTTAGAAACAAAATTCAACAAAGAATACGGCGTCTATTACACACCAAGAGAAATAGTTCACTACATGTGTCAGGAAAGTTTGATAAGTTATCTCGAAACAGAAATGCATGGCAAAGTTTTAAGAAAAGCCTTAGAGAAGTTTGTAGAAAAAGCTGATTCAGTTACTGAAATAGAAGCCATTGCTCTTGAAAAAGAAGAAAGAATCCAAGCTGGTGATCAGAAAACAACACGTTATGAAACTCAAATTCCTGAAATCATAAGACGAAACGCAAAAGAATTAGATCAACTGCTCGCAAACATAAAAGTACTGGATCCAGCAGTTGGCTCAGGCGCTTTTCCAATCGGGATGATGCATGAGATAGTAAAAATGAGAAAACTGCTTTCAATTTATCTTGACAAAGAGGAAAAGACTTATAATTTTAAGCGATCTTGCATTGAAAACTCACTCTATGGAGTCGACATAGATAACGGGGCAGTTGAAATATGCAAATTAAGATTTTGGTTATCAATGATCGTGGATGAAGAAGATTTTCACAACATAAAACCACTACCCAATCTTGATTATAAAGTAGTTAAAGGAGATTCATTACTTAAAATAGAGAAAAAGCTTTTAAATTTTCAGCTTTTCGATGACTTAGAAAAAACAAAACCCTTGCTTTTTAGCGAGACTAGTCCTTCCAAAAAGCAAGATTACAAAAAGCAGATTGACGAACTCTTCAGCAAAATCACCAATGGCAATACTGAATTTGATATTGAAGTTTATTTCTCAGAAGTGTTTCATCAAAACGGCGGTTTTGATGTTGTAATTGCTAATCCTCCGTATATTCAACTCCAAAAAAATGGAGGTAAACTTGCAAAGCTTTATGAAAAACTAAATTATGAAACCTTTGCCCGAACGGGAGATATTTACACTCTTTTCTACGAAAGAGGTATACAACTGCTAAAAGATAACGGCTTACTTTGCTTTATTACCTCTAACAAATGGATGCGTGCAGGATATGGAGAAAAACTAAGAAACTTTTTTGCTAAGTACAACCCACAAATACTAATTGACTTAGGTCCAGGCATCTTCGAAACAGCCACAGTGGACACTAATATACTATTAATTCAAAAAAAGCCTAACGAGAAAAAACTGAGAGCTGTAACCTTACAAAGGGAAAACAACGAACCTATAGACATAAAGGCACAACTAAAAGAACGCGGTGTTATACTTACTGGCCTCACAAAAGATGCATGGTTTATTGGCTCAGCTACAGAACAGAAACTCAAAGAAAAGATAGAACAAATAGGCAAACCGTTAAAAGAGTGGGATGTAAAAATTTATTATGGAATAAAAACTGGACTCAACGAAGCATTTATTATTGACAGCCAAAAGCGGGAAGAAATTTTGAACAATTGCAAGGACGAGGATGAACGGCGTCGCACCGAAGCCATTATAAAACCAATACTTCGAGGCAGAGACATCAAACGTTACTATTACGAATGGGCTGGATTGTGGGTGATAATAATTCCCGCTGGTTGGACAAATGAAAACAGAAAAAATAAAAAAGCTGATGAATTTATTTACGAGAAATTCCCAGCATTGATGGACCACTTAAAGCGGTACGAAGAAAAAGCTAAAAAACGAGACGATCAAGGAGATTACTGGTGGGAACTTCGTCCATGTACCTACTACCAAGAGTTTGAGAAGGAGAAAGTAGTGTATGGCCAATTTCAAGATTCTGCTGAATATTCGTATTGTGAAGCTGGAATATATTTATCAAGTAATGAATATATGATCGGTGGTAAGTATCAAAGAAAATATTTTCTTGGATTGTTAAACTCAAAAATAATTGAACGTTACCTGAATGCAATTACAGGAAATTTAGGTAATAATGTGAAAATTGGACAAAAATCAAATTTTGAAAAAATCCCCCTTCCCCCCATCACTCCATCCAATCAATCCGTTGTGCAGCAGATTGAAGAGTTGGTAGATAAAATCATTTCCACCAAAAAGGAGAATCCTCTTACGGATACCAGCCAATGGGAACAAGAGATAGACAGACTGGTATATTCGTTATATGGTTTAACAGAGGAAGAAATAAAGATTGTGGAAAAACATATATATTCAAAAAACAACAAATGATAAATTTATTTAATCAAGATTCGACTTTCACGCTTCTTCACTAACAGGTTTAGGATTGAACGTTTCTTCTGGTGCAATTTTTAAAAAGAGGATAATTACAATAACTGATACTATGCTCGCAAACAGTGCAATTTGATATCCCTTCATTAAATCTAAAAGAATACCATATATCTGCATACCAACAGGTACAGCTCCTTGAGCAATCAACCCCAAAACTGTAAAAACACGAGATCTTACGTTGGTTGGTGTCATTTTTTGCATGTTGGTATCAATAGGTATATTTATAAAAGCATTGCTCACACCTATTATCATAAGGTTTATGTACAAAATTATTAAGAAGGTCCATGAGGCACCTCCGAATTTGGTAACGATATTAGGAAAAAATAAACCTGAAATGATGAAAAACATGACAGCCTCTACTGTTAAACCGAGTGTCATAGATTTTTTTGGATTACTTTTAGAAAAAATAGTACCAATTAAAATACTGCCAATTAGTATTCCCACGGTAAAAGATGATTGTGTGATTCCATACTGTTCGCTCGTAAACCCAATTTCTTGCCTTAATACATAAGGGAGCACAATCGTAAGAATAGGAGCCATTAAAAAATTGACAACCAATGCAAATAAAAGCAGTTCTTTCAAACCCTTTCTTCCTCTTATAAAAACTAAGCCTTCTTTGATGTCTGAAAACATGGATTTAAAGGATATTTTCTGCTTACCTTCAAAATGTGGTACGTAAGTAATAAACATTTCGCTTATAGCAGAAATAACGAAGGAAATTCCATTTATAAGAAACACAACTTTTATTCCGCCAAATCCGTATATGATTCCACCAAGGATTGGTCCTATAATATTAGAAATACCATTTATTGAAGAATTTAGCGAATTTGCTTTTGTGAGGAATTCAATAGGGACTAAGTCCGGAAGCATCGCATTGGTTGAGCCGCCGAAAACACTGTCTAATATAGAAATAAATACTTGGGCAGTGAAGATAAAAGCGATGCTCATCCAACCTTGATAGGCTGAATATGCCATAAAAAGTATAATTATCCCTCGTAAATAGTCCATATTCACCATAATTTTCTTTCGATTTCTTCTATCTCCCAAAACCCCTGCTATCGGTGAAAAAATCAATCCTGGAAGCATGCTTAAAAGAGAAAATGTACCCATAAGGGTTCCAGAGCCTGTAAGATCAAGAATATAAAGCGGTAAAGCAATCATTTGTACGCCAGTTCCTATTAAAGATACAAGCCTCCCAGCGGAATATAACAAAAAATTTCTTTTTTGCTCATTTGTCATAAAACTTCCCCCTGTTTTGATCTTGTTATAGTGTTTTTATGAACTTAAAACTTTAGATTTAGCGCCCCTTTGCCCCGCAGGCCCACCCATAAGGAAAAGATTCTTTTGTTCTTTCGCCACGCGGCCCGCCCTGTAAGGAAGAGTGAGTAGGATTTCCCACTGTTCGCCCTCTAAGGAAGGGAAGATCCACACTACTTCGTGCGGCTGCTCACCCATAAGGAAATAATTATTATAATTTTAACATATATTTTCGGGTATTTCAAACTCGATTAAGCTCCATGTCAAATATGGTTGATGGAATAACCCCTTCAAATCTTCTTTTTTGCCTTATTTTAATATGGGTGCATTCTCTCTTTTAAGAATAATTGCTTATTAATCTTTCATACAACCAACTGACTTTCTATTATTTCTTTGTAAATGGGAGAATTTTTTAGTAACTCTTCATGTACTCCTTCTCCTCTTATCTCTCCATCTTTCAACAGTATCACTTTGTCTGCTTTTCTTATCGTTGATAATCTGTGGGATATTATTATCAAAGTCATCTGGTACTCTTTCAATTCATCGAATATTTCTTCTTCTGTTTGAGAATCTACCCCTGACGTTGCTTCATCCAGTATCAATACCTTTGGTTCCCTTATCAATGCTCTTGCTATCGCTACTCTCTGCCTTTGCCCATCAGATAACTTACTTCCCCTTTCTCCCACTACCGTGTCGTATCCTTCATCTAAAAGCCCTATGAATTTGTCTACCTTCGCTTTCTTTACCGCCTTCATGAATTCTTCTTCAGTGAATTCATCATCAAGCATTATGTTTTCTTTGACCGTCATGTTGAATAAGGGTTCGTTACCTCTGACTAACTTTATCTTTTCTCTGATTTCTTGTAATTTGTAATCTATTATGTTTTTATTCCCTAATAGTATTTTACCGTTTGTGGGATCGTACAGTCTGACAAGAAGACTCACCATCGTACTTTTGCCGGAACCACTCGTTCCTACCAATGCTAGCTTTTCGTTTTTGCCAATGAAGAGATTTATGTTTTTCAAAACTATCTCGTCTCTGTATTTAAATGAGACATTTTTGTATTCGGCATTGTAATCCTCAGGGAAAGGATATATACCATCATCTTCCTCTTCAGGCATATCAAGGATTTCAAAGAATCTTTCTGCCAGAGGTTCAGCCCGTTGTAATTGGACCAAATTTTCATTTATTATGCCTATGGGTTCATATATCCATGGTACAAAAGAATAAAAAGCTATTAATGTTCCCAAAGATATGTTCCCTCTTATAACAAGTAATCCTCCTAATCCTAAGATAATAACAGGAATTACATAACTAATGAAAAAGGCTATGTTTAAAATGGTTATTTGAAATATCCCTGCTTTAGTCGCCTGTGTAGCCCAGTCTTCCGCATCTGCGGAAAATGAATTTGAAAAGTATTTTCTTTTCCCAAATACTTTAATAATTAATTGACCATCTAACTTTTCTTTTATAGAAGAAGTTAATTTCCCGAAAGATTTTCTTTCTATTTTTGAGTAATTCTGCAATTTTGTTTGTGAACTTCTTATAATAAGCCAATAGAAAGGTAAAGAAGCAAGTACAATCAAAAATAGTTGCCAATTTAGATAAGCCAATATAATAGAAATAATGATTAAATTCAAAAAGTTAAAACACATCGTTGGTAGAACAAGGGCCATTGTATAAGCATTTTCCTCAATATCTGACAATAACCTACTCATTATATCTCCAGAATCAATCTTAGAATAATCAACAAATTTTGATTTTTGAATTTTATTATAAAGGTTTATTTGCTCGTTTTTAATAGTTAAAAAGTTAACTTTTCTATGATAAGTATTAAAAAAATAAGCGAAAACTCTTTCTAAAGCGACGATACCTATTAAAAAAGCAAGGAAAAAAGGAAGTATGTTGATTCTTTGAAAAGTTATTATATCGTCGATTAAATACTGAATGAAAAAAGGCCTCAAAGTTGCTAATACTAAACTAACAACACCCAAGAGAAATATGAAAATCATATACTTTTTATAATTTTTTATACCATATCTTATCAATCTTCTCGAGTGTAAATTCATACCTTGACTCCTCCCCTATAAAGGAAATTTTTAAGAGTTTGATTCAACTGTTACTCCCATTAGTATATGAGATGAATATCTTTTCAAAATTAACCATTTTTGGTTCTCTTACGAACATAATTGCTAATCAGACTTTCATACAACCAACTGACTTTCTATTATTTCTTTGTAAATGGGAGAATTTTTTAGTAACTCTTTGTGCATTCCTTCTCCTCTTATCTCTCCATCTTTCAACAGTATCACCTTATCTGCTTTTCTTATCGTTGATAATCTGTGGGATATTATGATCAAAGTCATCTCGTACTCTTTCAATTCATCGAATATTTCTTCTTCTGTCTGTGAATCTACCCCTGACGTTGCTTCATCCAATATCAATACCTTTGGTTCCCTTATCAATGCTCTTGCTATCGCTACTCTCTGCCTTTGCCCATCCGATAGCTTACTTCCCCTTTCTCCTACTACCGTGTCGTATCCTTCATCTAAAAGCCCTATGAATTTATCTACCTTCGCTTTCTTTACCGCCTTCATGAACTCCTCTTCACTGAATTCATCATCCAGCATTATGTTTTCTTTGACCGTCATGTTGAATAAGGGCTCGTTACCTCTGACTAACTTTATCTTTTCTCTGATTTCTTGTAATTTGTAATCTTTTATGTTTTTATTCCCCAGAATTATTTCACCGTTTGTGGGATCGTATAATCTCACAAGAAGACTCACCATTGTACTTTTACCAGATCCACTCGTTCCTACCAAGGCTACCTTTTCGTTTTTGCCAATGGTGAGATTTATGTTTTTCAAAACTATGTCGTCTCTGTACTTGAATGAGACGTTTTTGTATTCGACATCGTAATCCTCAGGGAAAGGATATATACCATCATCTTCCTCTTCAGGCATATCAAGGATTTCAAAGAATCTTTCTGCCAATGAGTCTCCTCTTTGTAATTGGGCTAGTTGCTCATTGATCATCCTCAAAGGGTTATACAACCAGCTTGAAAAGGAATAAAAAGCCATTAAACTACCAATTGTAATGGTATTAGACATCACCATATAACCACCTAAACCTATTACTAATGGAGTTGTTATCGTTATTACAAAAATCATACCCTGATCTAAACCGGTAACATTCCAGACGTACTTTCTCTTTTCCTTTCTCCAATCCTCGGTGTCCTTTTCTAATTTTTTATGAAAAAGCTGTTCTTTCGCAAATAACTTTATAATATTTATCCCTTCAATCTTTTCTCTCAGACTTTCCATGACCTTGCTGTATTCTTTTCTTTCTTTCTTTGAAGCATCTAATAACCTTTTATTGAAATGGTTTAATACCCAATAATATAACGGTATCGTTGCAAGAACCAACAAAGTAAGCTGCCAACTAAAAGTTGATAAAACAATTAAAATAATGAAAACATCGATGATGTTTAAGATTATCACGGGTTTTGTTAGTACGAGAAAGTTGGCTATTTCATCAATATCAGAGGTGATCCTAGCGAGGAAATCTCCAATTTGGCTGTCTGAGTTGTAAGCAGAAGGAATCTTTTGAACTTTTTCGTATAAAGTCAATTGTTCATTCTTTATCACATCTGCTTCACTTGCACTTGCATAATAATTTTCAAAAAAGGCCAGAACCACTTGGCCCACTACCACAGTTATATACGCCAACATGGAAGGTAAGAGAAGGGAAAACTTGTTTTGAAATATAACTTCATCGATCATGTATCTCAAAATATAGGGATTGGCTATGAAAAAAAACGTGATTGGAATTGAAAAAAGATAAATGTATAGATGAATCTTTTTGTACTTTTTTGAATATTCGAATAATCTTTTAACGTTAGAAGAAATTATTTTTGATTTCATTGGATAAATCTCCTCCTTTTTATAAGTTATTAGTTTCTTTAGAAACTCTAAAAACTTGTGTTAGCGCCCCTTCGCCCCGCTCCCCACCCATTTAAGGAAGGGAGAGCGGGATTTCCCTCTCCTCGTCCATAGTCTTTAATTTTTACAATCTTCTGATGTTTTCGAGATAAACCTGCCATAATTCATCAGATAGTAAATCATAAGCCGTGTAATAAGATTCTACTTTCTTAATTTTTTTCTGTGGTCTTCTCAACATTTTTATAACCCCCTTTAATTATTTTAAACCTAAATAAAATATTTCAAAAAAATTATAACAAATAAAATAAAGATTGTCAAGCATAAAAATAAAAAAATTCAATAATTTTTATATTTTTACTAAAAATTTTTGATTTAACGTATTGTATTGAGATTTAAAATTGGTGTATATAGTTGTTTAACGAAAAAAGCTAAAATAAATCACGAATAAGATTCAGGAGGAGTAAATGAATGTTAGAAAATAAAATTGGTTTAGCTCCGATGGCGGATTATACAGACTACCCTTTTAGGGAGATTTGCAGAAGATTTGGAGCAGATTTTACTTTTACTGAAATGATTTCAGTAGATTCCATAATAAGGGAAAATGAGAAAGTTGAAAAAATGCTTCCCCAAAAGGGTGAAGATAATATAGGTGTGCAACTTTTTGGCAACGACGCAACAAAATTCGTCGAAGCAGCCAAAGCTGTCCAAGGTTTAGCTAGTTGGATCGATATAAACGCTGCTTGCCCTGTTAATAAAGTAGTGAAAAAAGGTTCAGGGGCAGCTTTGTTAAAAGATCCAAAATTATTGGGAGATATCGTTTTTAATCTTAAAAAGAGTATTGATTTGCCCGTAGGAGTAAAGGTAAGATTAGGATACGATCAAATAAATATAGAAGAAGTAGCACAAACAGTCCAAGAAGCAGGTTCTGATTATATTATTGTTCATGGTAGAACTAGGTCACAAATGTACAGTGGAATTGCAAATAGGGAAGTAATAAAAAAGTTAAAGGGAAAGATCCGTATTTCTATAGGGGCTAGCGGTGATGTGTTCAGTAGAAAAGATATAGATGATTATTTGATGAATTATGGTGCGGATTTTGTTTTAGTTGCAAGGGGCGCTATTGGTAACCCTTGGATATTCACAAAGAATAATTATAATCCAACTTTAGATGAGAGAATAGATACTTGTTTAGAGCACTTGAAACTTACAATTGAATTCTATGGTTCAGAGGTTTACGCAGTAAAAAAATTCAGAAAAGTATTAATGAAATACTTTTCTGGTATTGAAGGTGCAAAGGAGATAAGAAGAAAGTTACATATGCTTTTATCTTATAACGATGTCGCCGGTCTGGTTTATACAACATTAAAACATTAATAATTACGCTATTTCATCCAACAATATCCCTTGAACATCGTTTAGGGCTTTGGCAAGTTTCACAGACACTTCAGGTGGTATCTGTCGTATAATTTCCTTGCTGTCTTTATCTATAATTTTTACAACAATAATATCCAAATCCCTTTCTATTTCAAACTTCGCCTCTCCTTTGAAGATTTTTGATAACTTTTTTAATCTGTCTTCAATTATTTTTGTGACTTTGTCAAGTTCATCTGGCATAACCTCTTCTTTTTGGATCGGCTGGTTTGAATCTTCAGGATTTTTCAGATTGGCGTTCGCCATTTCAAAGTGCTGTCTATTGGCTATAGGATTGTTAATGGAAAAATCTTCTTTACCCCCAATATTTGATATTCCCATAATATCACCCGACCTTAAAATTATTATTCACTTTTTTATCGTCTGATATTTAATAAACTTTAATATTTAAAAAATTACATTATGAACATTGCGTCACCAAAAGAAAAGAATCGATATTTATTTTCTTTTGCAATTTCATATGAGTTCATTATAAAATCACGATCAGCAAACGCTGAAACAAGAAAAAGAAGTGAGGATCTTGGTAGATGGAAATTGGTGATCATAGCATCTATTATTTTAAATTCAAAAGGTGGGTATATGTATAGATCTGTTTTACCAGCGAGTTTGTCAGGATTTCTGGCAATCGATTCGAGCGTTCTAACAACGGTTGTTCCTGTGGCTATAACCCTTTTACCGTTAGCTTTGGCTCTAACTATGTCGTGAAGCACACTTTTTGGCACGGTATAATACTCTTCGTGTATTTGGTGGTTTCTAATGTCCGCCTCTTTAACGGGTCTAAAGGTTCCCAAACCGACATGAAGAGTGACTTCAGTGAAATTTACGCCGTAATCTGTAAGCTCGTCTATTAACTCTTGTGTGAAATGTAAACCAGCGGTTGGTGCAGCCACCGCACCATTGTTTTTTGCGTAAGTAGTTTGATATTTTTCTGGATCGTCGATCTGTTTTTTTATGTAAGGCGGTAAAGGGACTTCGCCAATTCTTGGCAATTTTGAGAAAAAGTTGGGATCGTCAAATTCTAAAATTCTAGATCCATCTTCCAAATGTTCTACTACTGTGCAAACTAAATCATCTTCAAAGATAAGTTTGTTGCCTTTTTTTATCTTTCCACCCGGCTTTACCAAAGCTTTCCATGTTTTATCGTTTCCATCTTTTTCTAAAAGTAAGACTTCAACTTTTGCACCTGTTTCCTTTTTACCGTATAATCTTGCAGGAATAACCCTGGTATTATTTAAAACAAGCAAATCGCCGGGGCGTAAATAATTTTTTATATCCCTAAAAACTTTGTGTTCGATACTTTTTACTCTTCTATTTAGCACCATCAACTTACAGCTATCTCTTGGTTCAACAGGTTCTTGGGCTATAAGCTCTTCAGGTAATTCGTAGTCATATTGCTCTAAGTCAAAGCTCTGTTCACTCATCTACAAACCTCCGTAGTTCCAGTAATTTGTCTTTATCAAACCGATATTCACTAAATTTATCCTGTGAAATCATGTAATAACCAAGTTTATTACTAAAATGAACGATCAATTCATCTGCAGGTGATTCAAAGTAAATCCTCTTTTTTTCTGACATTTTCTTTAAAATGTCCTTGTCATCCTCACTTTTTAAAACGTATTCAATGTTTTTGTCGAATACTATTATTGCAGGGAAAAACGTCATATTTTCTATGTATAGATTATCCAATAAATCAACCAATCTAACTATGCTTTCTTGATCGTTGTACCTTACAACGTTACTACCGTCGATAATAACGCCTTTAATCGATCCTTGGCTCATGAGCCTATAATGGTAATAAGATATATTTTTCAGTTGAAGTTCCACCATCTGTTTTTCGTAAGGGCCTAAACTTTTAAATATTTCTTTTATTTTTTTGTACAATGAGATCTTTGTATCAAGAGGATCTATGCTTAGAATCTCATCTATGAGGTCTTGTACAAAAGGAGTTTTCACATCTAAAGGTATGTATGTTATTAGTGCGTATAAGTCTATAAAATCCTTAAAATCCAATCTTTTTAATATAAGTTGTGGATTGTAAAACTCCACCCCGTACTTTTTTAGTTTTTCATTGTAGCCACCTGGTGGAAACTTATCTGGAAAAAGTAAAAATTTCAAGTTCTCAATCGTTTCTTCTTTTAACTTGTAATAACTTTTTAAATCATTGAATCTATTCTCTTTCGGTTTTTTTAAAATATGCATTATCAGAAATTGAAAATCGTTTATATGTTTTTTTGGTATTTTTAGCTCGGCGTCTTTTCCTAAAACTCTGTAAACCCAAAACATTTTCCTTTCGTTTAGTTCTCGAGGTTTTCTGAGAATACTATTAGCCTTTTCAACT
Source organism: Petrotoga sp. Shatin.DS.tank11.9.2.9.3 (assembly GCF_003665005.1). Lineage (NCBI taxonomy): Bacteria > Thermotogati > Thermotogota > Thermotogae > Petrotogales > Petrotogaceae > Petrotoga > Petrotoga sp. Shatin.DS.tank11.9.2.9.3. The sequence goes on along the minus strand of NZ_JGVT01000001.1, from coordinate 3,202 downwards.
ATTTTTCTTGCTTTTTGGCTATGTTCTTTGTAATCTTTTTCTGAGATAACGTTAAAAATTCTCTGAATTGACACAAAACTACTTCTCCTTTTCTATAATAGCCTCCATCTCTTTGTACTTTTCACCAAAGCCTTCGATTTTTACATCCCTATACTTAATATCTTCATTGTACGAAATATGAATCTCCAATCTTTCTTCGGGGGTTAAATAATCCAAAAAGTCTGCCCATTCAATTATATATATCCCCTTAGGATCCAAAAAAACATCCAAGTACTCTATCTCTTGTGGATCGTTCAACCTATACAAGTCAACGTGATATATAGGTGGATTCGTATCATATACCTTTACTAGAGAAAAAGTAGGACTTGTTACATTTATGGGGGTTCCGCTCAAGCTGTTAACTATATACGATGTCAACGTGGTTTTCCCCGTTCCCAGATTGCCAAAAAGTAATAATTTTGCACCAGGAAAAAGATATTTAGAAATAGTTTCTCCAAGTTTTTGAATTTGTTTAAGGTCAAGCTTGTCGTAAGATATTATAGGTTGTTCACTCCCCAATTACATTTTTCTTTTAGAAAACAATCAGAACATTTAGGCACCTTTTTACAGTAAACTTTTGAATGTTTAACTATCAACGCATGGTATTCGTTGTAAAGCTGAACATCTTTTGTCAGGTTTTTCTCGAAGAAATCTTGAAACTCGTCGTATTCTTTACCCGATATCAAACCCAATCGTGAAAACATCCTTTTCGTATAAGCATCGATAACAAAAACTGGCATTTCAAAGGCGTATAAAAGTATAGAATCAGCGGTTTCTTTTCCTATGCCCTTTATACTTAACAGTTCTTCCCTTAAAGAGGTTACACTTTTATTTTTAATCTTATCTGTATCATAATTATATTTTTTTAACCATTCTAAGAAGTTTTTCAAACGTTTACTTTTGAGATTGTAAAAACCCGAAGATCTTATCAATTGAGCTAAATCATCTTCTTCGATTTTAGATAGTTTTTCTGGTTCTAATAGATCGAGTTGCTTCAAATTTTCGATAGATTTTTCGACATTGTTCCAGGAAGTATTTTGTGTTAAAATAGCCCCCACAGTTACTTCGAACCAATCGTCTGCAGGCCACCAATGCTGTGGACCGTAATAATCGTAAAGATCCTTGTATATTTCATATACTCTATTCAATATTTAATTTCTACCTCCATATTAGATGTTCAGGTGTTTCCCCTTCCAAAGCTTGTATGATGTCTCTTGCTACCATCTGAGCCATTCGACTTCTTGTCTCATGTGAAGCAGATCCAATGTGCGGTGTTAGTACAACGTTATCCAAATCTTTTAATCCAGGTGTTAATTGTGGTTCATTCTCATACACGTCTAACGCAGCACCTGCGATCTCTTTATTTTTTAATTTTTCGTATAGCACTTGTTCATCTATCACAGGTCCTCTTGCCGTGTTGATAACAAAGGCAGATTTCTTTATTAGCGATAATTTTTCTCTATCCAACATATGATAAGTATCGCTAGTCAAAGGCACATGTAAACTCACATAATCAGAAACCTTCAAAAGCTCATCCAACGGTAAATAAGTGGCATTCAAAGCTTTTTCTTCTTCACTGGAAAGGCGATGCCTCTGATAGTAATAAACTTTCATATTGAACCCTATTGCCCTTCTGGCAACTGCTTGACCTATACTTCCAAATCCTATAAGACCCAAGGTTTTACCGTATACATCAGTTCCGAGAAACAATTCAGGCTTCCAACCATCAAATTTACCTTCTCTTGTAAAGGCATCAGACTCGACGATTCGTCTGGCAACAGCTAACATCAACGCCCAGGCTAAATCAGCTGTGGTTTCGGTTAATACATCAGGGGTATTAGTTACATATATCCCTAACTCCTTTGCTTTTTCGATATCGATGTTGTTGTAGCCAACAGCGTAATTTGCAACGATTTTCAACCTATCTTTACCTGCTTCTAACTCTTCTTTATCAATCGGATCTGCCAACATGGTAATTAATGCGTCAGATTCTTTCGCTATTTCTTTTAATTCTTCTTTGGTGAGTAGCTTATCCTTTGGATTAACCCAAATATCGTATTTCCCTTTTAGCAAATCAATGCCTGCTTCAGGGATTTTATAGGTTATTGAGACTTTTTTCATTTTTTGGACCTCCTAATTGAGATTGGGTATTTTTAATGTTTTTAGACTATAAAAGTTTTTAGCACTCTTTCGTCCGACTGCCCACCTATAAAAAAGATGAATCGAAGAAAACTTTGCTTCTTGTGGCATTCTCAAATATTCGCTTTAATTATATCATGATATAAAACTAAGCACTAAATTTTGCCGATTTGTGCAAAACGTTTTTTGCTGTTTCTTGCAAAGCGTTTTATTTGTAATGATTTAAAAGTTCTTTCCTTATTCTCGTTTGCCCCGCAAACGACGATCAACCTCAAGTTAAACACAAAACCGCTTGGATTAACTTCCAATAAACTAATATTTACCTATTTAACCTAAAACAGAAAATGATATAAAAAAAACGTCTGTCGACCTCCAATAAGGTAAAAAACCCGGGGGATCGACAGACAAGTGCTAAAAGTCACAAGGTTTGTTCCATAAGCCTTTGAATTGATTTTTAACAATTCCTCAAAGTTTTGCTTGACAAATGTAATTTTTTATGATACACTATTTTTGTCGCTTTGTGCAAAAAGAATTTTTCATAATGCCTTAGAAAACTCTTTCCTAATTCTCATTTGCGTAGCAAATGACGCTTGTGTCTTAGCCTACCTCTAAGGAATAAAAACTCGTAGTAAAGTCCTTTATTCTTCTCTTAACAACTCTGTGTCTATCCTACCTTTAAGGAATAAAAACACACCTTCGCGGTGTCGGGGTGCCCGACAGCAGATACAAGTGTCTATCCTACCTTTAAGGAATAAAAACGCAAAAGAAATTTCATTTCTCCATCCAACATATCTTGTGTATATCCTACCTTTAAGGAATAAAAACTTTGTTGAGAAGGTGTTTCCTCAACATCCACAGGAGATGGTGTATATCCTACCTTTAAGGAATAAAAACATCCAATTAGAAAACATTTCACTTCCTCCGAAATAGTGTATATCCTACCTTTAAGGAATAAAAACATCCAATTAGAAAACATTTCACTTCCTCCGAAATAGTGTATATCCTACCTTTAAGGAATAAAAAC